>DAHVOH010000009.1 GCA_027318915.1 Clostridiales bacterium | reverse complement strand
GCCGCGATCCCGCCGGATGAGTCGGGAGGTTTCGCGATGTATTGGGATCAAGTGACCAGTCGGCGCTTTGCCGAGATCATGCCCGACGCGCAGACGGTGCTGCTGCCGACCGGAACCGTGGAGGCCCATGGCATGCACTGCCCGCTGGGCACCGACAACTTCGCGCCGGCGGCTCTGGCCCGCGTCCTGGAAGAGCGTCATCCGGACGAGGTGCTGGTGGCGCCGGCCATTCCCTACGGGCATTCGTGGGAGCTGGAAGACTGGCCGGGCACACTCAGCATTCCGGCGCGCGCGCTCGAACAGTACGTGGCTGAGGTGGGTAAAGCCATGATCCGGTGGGGCATGCGGGACATCGTGATCCTCAACGGGCACGGAGGCAACAACGGGGCCCTGGGTCACGCCGCCGAAGCCATTGCCGATGTCGGCGGTCGGGTCACCATCACCAATTGGTGGCTGGACTACAGTCGCGAGATCCGGACGGTCACGCAGGGCCAGGGTCACGCGGGCGAGGACGAAACCTCCGTCATGCTGGCGTTGCACCCCCAATGGGTGGACATGGAGCATGCCGTGTTCAATCCCCAGCGACCCAAGTACCGGGTGAAGGACCGGGCGGCGCGTCAAATCACGCTGCGCCAAGCGGTCACCGGGGACGGACGCGGCGGAACGGAGGCCAAGGGACAGCGCATCTTGGAACTGGTGGCGGACGGATTGGACCGTCTCCTCCAGGATCTCTGGGCGGAATCGCTGTTTGAACCCGATCGGGCGTGACCATGTGATGCGCCGGGCCCCGGCCGTCACCCGCACCATACACGAAGGAGACGAGCACCGGGTGGATTTGTCGCGTCGTGCCGAGGCGGTGCGGTCGTCGCCCACGTTGGCGATTGACCGGGAGGCGAAAGCCCTGGCCGCCCAGGGCGAAGATATCGTCAGCTTTGGGATTGGGGAGCCGGATTTCGACACCCCGGAGGCGATCCGCGCCGCCGGCGCGGCCGCCATCATGAGCGGGGACACCAAGTACACGGCGGTGGACGGCACGGGCGCTCTCAAGGCCGCCATCAGGGACTACCTGGCTCGATACAACGGGGAGTATGGGCCGGCGGCGGTGATGGCGTCGGTGGGCGCCAAGCAGGCCATTTACAACGCGCTGCTGGCCCTGGTGAACCCGGGCGACGGCGTGCTGGTGCCGGCACCGTACTGGGTTTCGTATCCGGAGCAGATTCGCTTGGCGGGCGGGGAGCCGGTGGTGGCCGCTACCGAGGCGGCCCGGGGCTACCACGTCCGGGTGGAGGATTTGGAGCGCGCCTGGGCGCCGCACGTGCGGGGCCTCATCCTGAATTCGCCGGCCAACCCCACCGGGGCCGTGCTCGATGCCGAGGAACTGGAGCGGTTGGCGGCGTTTGCGCAGGAACGGGATTTATGGGTGATCAGCGACGAGATTTATCATCGTCTGGTCTATGGCCGGCCGGCGCCTTCCATCGTGCGCGTGGCGGGCATGCGGGAGCGGACCGTCATCATCAACGGGGTGTCCAAGTCCTACGCCATGACCGGATGGCGGATCGGGTTCGCCGCCGGACCCGAGCCGGTGATTCGCGCCATGACGCGCATCCAGAGTCAGTCCACGTCCAGTCCGGCCAGCATGTCCCAGGCGGCCGCGGTGGCCGCGCTGACCGGGGACCAGGCGCCGGTGGAGGCTATGCGCCGGCAGTTTGCCGCCCGTCGGGCCCTCATGTTGGAGGGGTTGGCCGCTATGCCCGGCCTGACCGCGCTGCCGCCGGAGGGAGCCTTCTATGTCTTCTGCGACATTCGGGCACTGGCCGGTCGGCGCCTGGACGGGTGCGACCTGGGCGACGGGGACGGGTTGGCGACGGTTCTGCTGCGGCGGGCGGGCGTCGCCGTGGTGCCGGGTTCCGGTTTTGGAATTCCGGGGGCGATTCGCCTGTCCTTCGCACAGAGCGAAGAGCGCATACGCACGGGACTCGCCCGGATGAGAGAGGTGCTGGCACGCGTGTGAGCAGGGACAGCCAGGGGACGGGAGACGCCGTGCTGGTGGTGGGCGTCGGCGTCAACAACCGGCCGCTGCTCGCCTATTGGCGCGCCCGCGGCGTGCGGGTGGTGGCGGCCGACCGGACGCCGCCGGGCCAATTTGCCGGCCCGCTGGACGCGGGGGTGGCGTGGTGCCTCGGACCCGACTATCTGGAGCAGGCGGTGGCGCTGGGCCCGTATCGTGAGGTGTACGTGACGCCCGGCATGGTCAAGGACCAGCCCCTGCTGAGGAGGCTGGCCGAGCAAGGCAGCCTCCTCACCTGCGAGACCGACCTGTTTCTGGCCGAGTGTCCGGCGCCCGTGCTGGGCATCACCGGGTCGGCCGGCAAGACCACCACCACCAGTCTGGTGGGCGCCATGCTGGCGGCGGATGGGTCGCGGCCCGTCTTTGTGGGCGGAAACATCGGCCGCTCGCTCCTGCCGGATCTGCCGGCCATCAGCGCGGACAGCTGGGTGGTGATGGAGCTGTCCAGCTTTCAGCTGGACTTGACCCGGCACAGCCCGCATGGCGCGGCGGTGCTTAACATCGCGCCGAACCATCTCGACGTGCACGGCAGCATGGAGGCCTATGTGGGGGCCAAGGCGCACATCTTTGCGGCGCAGACCCCGACGGACTGGCTGGTGATGCCCGAACCGCCCCCGGCGTCTCTCGGCGCCGCGCTGAAGCGGCATCGCGGGCGCCGCCTGGGCTTTCGTGTGGACGGGCCGGTGGAGCGGGGCGTGTACGTGGCCGACGGGTGGCTGCTGTGGGCGGGGGGCGGGGCGGAGCGCCGGATCCTGCCGGTGGATGCCTGGCCCCTGCCCGGTCGCATGAACCTGGCCAATGCGTGCGCGGCGGCGACCATGGCGCTGGCGGCGGGCGCACGGTTGGATGCCGTGGCCGACGCCTTGGCGCGATTTCGGGGCGTGCCGCACCGGTTGGAGCCGGTGCGCGAGGTGGACGGCATTCGCTTCATCAACGATTCCATCGCCACCGCGCCGGACCGGACGCTGGCCGCCCTGGAGGCGGTGCCGGGCCCCTTGGTGGTCATCGCGGGCGGCTACGACAAGCATTTGGACTATGACGAATTGGGACGCGCGCTGACGCGCCGAGCGCGGGTGGTCGTGCTGTTGGGTCAAACGGCGGACAAGATCGCGCGCGCGCTCGGCCCGGGGCCAAGCGTCTTTCGGGCCGGCAGCCTGGCCGAGGCCGTATTGATCGCCCGCCGCGAGGCGTGCCCGGGGGACGCGGTTTTGCTCTCACCGGCCTCGGCCAGTTATGATATGTTTCGGAACTTCGAGGAGCGCGGCGACCAGTTCCGGATGCTGGTCGGCAGCCTGTAACCCGGGTCGGAGGATATTGACTTATGCATCGTGATGATCTTCGCAATATTGCCATCATTGCCCACGTCGATCATGGCAAGACCACGCTGGTGGACGGCATGCTCAAGCAGAGCGGGATGTTCCGCGATCCGTCCCAGTTGGCCGAGCGGGCGCTCGACACCAATGAACTGGAACGGGAACGCGGCATCACCATCCTGTCCAAGACCACGTCGGTGCCGTATCGGGCGTTGACGATCAATTTGGTGGACACCCCCGGCCACGCTGATTTCGGCGGTGAGGTGGAACGCATTTTGAGCATGGTGGATGGGGCGCTGCTGGTGGTGGACGCCGCCGAAGGGCCGATGCCGCAGACCCGCTACGTGCTGAGCAAGGCGCTGGCCGCCGGTCTGCAGCCGATTGTGGTCCTCAACAAGATGGACCGGCCCGGGGCGCGCCCCCTGGAAGTGGCCGAAGCGGTCCTGGAGCTGTTCATCGACTTGGAGGCCAGCGACGCCCAGCTGGACTTCCCCATCATTTACACGGCGGCCAAGGTGGGATGGGCCGCCATCACCCCTGATCTGACCGGCGCCCATGACCTGAGTCCCCTGTTTGAGGCCATTGTGCGCCACATTCCGGCCCCCACCGGCGATCCGGACGGGCCCCTGCAGCTGCAGGTCACCACATTGGACCACGATGACTATGTGGGTCGACTGGCGATTGGCCGGGTGCATCGGGGACGGCTCCGGGCCGGCCAGGTGGTGGCCGGGGTGCGCCCGGACGGGACCGTGACCCGCGGACGGGTCAGCAAGCTGTATGGACGCGAAGGCTTGCGGCGGGTCGAACTGGACGGGGCGATGGTGGGGGACATCGTGCTCATGGCCGGGTTGGAGAACGTGGGCATCGGCGACACCATCGCCGACCCGGATCAGCCCGAGGCGCTGCCGCCGCTGGTGGTGGACGAGCCCACCTTGACCGTGTTGGTGAGCGTGAATCAGAGCCCGTTCGCCGGACAGGAGGGTCAATACGTGACCTCGCGGCACCTGCGCGAACGGCTCTACCGGGAGGCCGAGCGCAACGTGGGCCTGCGCGTGGAGGACACGGAGGATCCGGAGGTGTTTCGGGTCTCGGGACGCGGCGAGCTGCATCTCGGCATCCTTTTGGAGACGATGCGGCGCGAAGGCTACGAACTGGAAGTCAGCCGCCCGGAGGTGATTTTCCGCGACGGCCCGGAGGGACGGGAGGAGCCGTACGAGGACTTGGTGCTGGACCTGCCCGAGGAATTTGTGGGTCCGGTGATGGAGCGCCTCGGACCGCGGCGGGCGGAGATGCGGTCCATGAAGGGAGCGGGAGCCGGTCAGGTGCGGCTCGAATTCCGGGTGCCGGCGCGGGGCCTGCTGGGATTTCGCTCCCAGTTTCTGGCCGAGACCCGGGGCTATGGCGTCATGAACCATGTCTTTGCCGGCTACGGCGGCCACGCCGGGCCCATCGAGGAGGCTCGGCGAGGAGCCCTGGTCGCGCTGGAGACCGGGGTGGCCACGGCCTACGCCCTGGACAACGCCCAGCTGCGGGGCATCCTGTTCATCACGCCGGGCACGGCCGTGTATGCGGGCATGGTGGTGGGGGAAAACAGCCGGCCGCAGGATCTCGAGCTCAACATTTGCAAGAAGAAGCATGTGACCAACGTGCGCAACAGCAACTCCGAAGAGGCCATCCGCCTGGACCCTCCCCGGGTCATGAGCTTGGACGCCGCCTTGGAATATCTGAAGGCCGATGAGTTGCTGGAGATGACGCCGCGGACTCTCCGCATCCGCAAGGCGACGCTGGATCGCCATCAGCGCAAGCGCGAACGGCGGCTGGGGTGATGGACGAGCCGGGGGCTTGGGCGGTGGACGTCTGGTCCCACTGGAGCCTGTTGAAGGCGTTGGGCAGTCCTGCGGCCGTGGTGCAACGAGCCCGCGATTTCGGCTACGAGGGGGTGCTGTTGGCCGACTGGCGGTCGCTCACGGGAGCGTTTGAACTGGTGGAGGCCGCCGAGCGGCAGGATGTGGCGGTGCTGGTGGGGCTGACGCTGCCGCTGGGCGGCGCGGGCGGCGGCAGCGTGCGCGTGGTGGGCACCGAGCCGACGGCGTGGTCCCGGCTCACCCGGTTGGCGACGGCGGGCCGGGTCGAGCAGGTGGAGGAGTTGTCGGCACCGGATCTCTTGGTCATCGTGGGTCCCGACTGCGCCCCCGGGGTGGCGGCGGAGTTGGCGGCGCGAATCCGGCGGCTTTTTCAACTGGTGACGGATCCCTCCCAGGACTGGACACCGGGAGCCATTCCGCTGGCGGCGCTCCCGTTCCGGTACCTGCCGGGACAGGAACGGGCCTGGGAGTTGTTGGCCCGCATCAGCCACGAGCCGCAACGACCCGGAACGGCGTGGGTCTCGGCGGCGGCCCTGCGGGAGCGGTTCGGACCGCAGCATCCCGCCGTTTTGGGATGGGGGTCGCTCGCCGCGGTCCGAGGGCGGCCGGCCGTGCCGCCGGCCGGACGACGCTTGCCGGAATGGCCCGAAGCCCCCGGCGACCAAGCGTCGCGCACGTTGGAGCAGGCGGCCGAGCAGGGTCTCCGGGAACGGCTGTCCGGCGTGCCGGAGGCATATCACCGGCGCCTGCAGCGCGAACTGGCGGTGATTGCCGAGCAGGGCGTCGCAGCCTACTTCCTGATTGTGGCCGATTTGGTCCGCCATGCACGGGAGAGAGGAATTCGGGTGGGGCCGGGCCGGGGATCGGCCGCGGCCAGCTTGGTGGCGTGGGCGCTTGGGATCACCGAGGTGGACCCCCTGGTCTGGGGCCTGGTTTTTGAGCGGTTTTTGAACCCGGCCCGCAAGAGTTTGCCGGACATCGATCTGGATATTGAAGATACCCGCCGGGGAGAATTGGTCGCCTACCTGCAGGAGCGTTGGGGGCGCGAACACGTCGCCCAGATTGGGAGCTACGGCACGTTCGGCGCCCGGGCGGCGATCCGCGACGCCGGACGCGCTCTGGGGGTGGATGCGACGGTGGTGGATGCCCTGGCGCGTCTCGTGCCCCAGAGCCCCGACATCACGTTGGAGCGCGCGCGGGCCGCCATCCCCGAATTGGACCTCCGCTTGCGCGATCCGGAACTGGCGGAGCTGGCCCAGGTGGCGGGGACATGGGAGGGCGCCCCGCGCCACCCGTCGGTCCATGCCGCGGGAGTGGTGGTGGCGCCGGATCCCATCGTGACCTGGAGCCCGCTCCAGCCGACGTCGGATGCGGTGGTGACGGCGCTGCCCATGGAGGATCTGGAACGGCTGGGGCTGTTGAAACTGGACCTGCTGGGTCTGCGCACGCTGACCGTCATCCGGGCCGTGCAGGCGGCCGTCGACGCGCCGCTGCCGCCGTTGGGCGAGGTGGCGCCCGCCGACCCGCCCACGCTGGTTCTGTTGGCTCATGGCGAGACGGAAGGGGTCTTCCAGTTGGACGGGCGGGGCGCCAAGGATCTGCTGCGACGCCTCGAGCCCGCCGGCCTGGACGACGTGATGCTGGCGGTGGCGCTGATTCGCCCCGGACCCATGGAGCACATCCAGGAGTACCTGACGCAGCGCCGCACGGACCGCGCTCGCGAGGGCCATACATCCAGCCTGGACGCGACGGGCGGCGTGCTGGTGTTTCAAGAGCAGCTGATGGCGCTGGTGCGCGACATGGCCGGGTACAGCTGGGCGGAGGCGGATCTGTTCCGCCGGGCGGTCTCGAAGAAGGATCGGGCGCTCCTGGACAGCGAGCGGGCCCGATTCCTGGGCCGGGCGGTGGAGCGGGGCGCCGATCCGCGCGAGGCGGAGGCGGCCTGGCAGCGCATCGCCGCCTTTGCGGACTATGGCTTCAACAAGGCGCATGCGGTGGCGTATGGTCTCCTGGCATACTACCTCGCCTATTTGAAGGCGCACTGGCCGCTGGCTTTCTGGGCGGCGGAGCTGGGCAGCCGCGGCCACGGCGAGGCGCTGGGCCGCGCCGTCGCGGCCGCCTGGCGGGAGGGGCTGCCGGTCCTGCGGCCTCATGTCAACGCCAGCCGCGACCAGCCGTGGCCGGACGGCGGCGCCGTCCGTTTGGCGCTGGACGCGGTGCGGGGAGTGGGCCAGGAGGCGTCCCGGCGCATTGTCGCCGCCCGTCGGGACGCGGGGCCGTATACTGATGTGGGGGACCTGAAACGACGCCTCGGGGCGGACTGGTTCGGCCGGATAGCGGGGCCGCTGCAGCGCGCGGGCGCGTTGGACGGTCTCGCCGGGGCCGCGGAGGACATGGCCGCGGGCGCCCAGATGACGTGGTGGGAGGGATCGGAACCCGGCACCCAGCGCGCCCCGGGCGCGGACGCTGACCTGGAAGTTCTGGGATGGCGGTGGCCGGAGCCCGATGGCTACGTCTACGTGCAGGTGGAGCAAGACGGGCCGTCCCTCGAAGCGGACTTGGCGCGCGCGGCGGCTTTGTATCCGGGGGAGGAAGTGGTCGTCGTGGCGGAGCGGCGTTCTCGGGCCGGCCGCCGCCTGGGGCTCAAGGTGGAGGGGCACCTCTGGGCGCTCAGAGCCCTCTATGGTCGGCCGGGCGTGTTGAGCGCCAGTCGTGGCTTGGCCGGATCCTCGGCGGGTAGAAGGGAGTCCTTGATATGACCCCGGAGCAATTGCTGCTGCATCTGACACCGCCGCCGGGCGTGAAGACGCGTCCGTATCCTCCGTACCTGGATCAGATTTACCGCGTGAGCCTGGCGGTCGCGGCGGCCGCCCTGGCCGTGCGCGGCGTGGGGTTGCTCGCGGCGGCGCCGGGTCTGGCGGGAGCGGGCGCCGTCGGGTTGAGCGTGGCCACCCTCGTGGCGGCCTACACGTTTTTGGTGTGGGTGGAGCGGTATCGCCAGCTGGTCCTGGCGTTGGCGGCGGTGGGCACGATCCTAGTGTTGGTGGCGGCGCCCTGGGGCGTCGGCTTTCTGATGGCGGCGGGCAGCATCATGGCCGCCAAGGAGACGCACTGTTTTCGCTTCCCCACCGGCCGCATCATTCCGTGGGCGTCGCTGGTCGTCGCCCTGCTGGGGCTCTGGCCGCCGCTTCGCCTGCTGAACGGGGCGGGGCTCCTGGTGGTGGCGGCGCTGTGGGCGCCGCTGCTCTGGGCGCGCTTTCGCATGCGGCTCATCACCGTCACTGGCGGATGAGGGCGGGGGGCAGCGCGGTTTCGGCCAGTCCCACGGCGGCGCTGGCCGCGGCGGCGGGCCAAAGCGGGAGGCGAAAGCCCGGGAGATGCGTGCTGCCGACCCAGAGCCAGAGAGCGGCCAGCCCCGACCACAACAGCCAGCGGGCCGCGGGCGTCAGACGGACCGGCCCGTAGCTTTCGGCCGCCGCGCCCAAAAGACCGGTGGCGGCGCCCGCCGCCGTCGCGCCCCACACCGGAACGAGCGCGGGATGCCAGGGGACATGGGCCAAGGCCAGGAACACCGCGGGGACGACCACCACCGCGGCGGCCACGCGCGCGAACGCGCCCCATGGCCCCACCGGAGCACCCCCTCGTTCGAAGGGTGGCCGGTCGGGCCCCCGGATATGCCGACTGCCGGCCCGTGCGCGTCTGCGGTCCGCTTTCTCCAGACCCGCCTAATGCAGTCGTCAGGCTAGTTGAACCACTTGGTGAGTTCGGCCGCCGGCGTGCGTCGCGTGCCGGGGACCCGGTCCGGGTAGCCGACGCGGATGAGGGCGACGATGCGCTCGTCGTCGCCGAGGCCCAGGAGGGCGCGGGTCGCGTCGGCGCGGGTGACGGCTCCGGTGCCCCAGTAACTGCCGACGCCGTCTGCCCACGCGGCCAGCATGAACGCGAAGGCGGCGCAGGCGCAGGCAGCGTAGTCCTCTTCGCGCCGCGCGGGATCCGCGTTGAGCCGTTGCAGCACCGCCACCAGCAGGGGCACTTGCAGATATTCTCGGCGCGCGTTTTCCGCCGCGCGCTCCGCATGCGGCTTTCCCGCGTGCTTGGCTCGGGTCTGATCGGCGCGGATGTCGGCCAGACGGCTTTTGGTGTCGCCGGTGATGACCACAAACCGCCAAGGCTCGGTGAGATGATGGTTGGGGGCGTACACGGCCTGGTCCAGCCAGCGGCTCACCAGAGCCGCGTCGACGGGATCGGGCCGAAACTGATGGATGCTGCGCCGCTCGGTCAGCGGCGATCCTAGGGGCGCGGGCGTCATCGGCAGTCTCCTTCTCGCAGAGCACACCCGGCATCCGCCGGCGCTGCGCAGTCGTGAGGGGCGCGCCCGGGTGCGGATCGGTGGCGCCCGGGGTGCCGCCACGTCCCAGGGTAGCGTATTTCACCGGCCGGGTCACCCGTTTGGCTTCGGGTCCGACCACGACCCGGCCGACCGGCGCGAGCGGGCGCTATGGCGCTTGGCCGGGTGGGGCCGGCGGCTAGCCGCTTCCCTGCGGGTTTTGCGTGGTGATCATCATCACCACCCCGTTGGGGAGGTTGTGGGTGTTGGCGTTTGTGATGCGGGAGATCCACAGAGCGATCTCGTGCTGTTCATCCTCGTCCTTGGCCACGAACACCGGCGCCATGCCGCCGTTGGAGACCAGCTTGGTGTCGGTGGTGATGATGGCGAAGAGAATGGGGGTCGCCTGGTCCGCCATGTCAGCGCTCCTTTCGCTGCAGCGCCGGACTCCAGAGGCGCTGCATCTTGCTGCCTTCCAGAATCGGGGTGCGCCGCACCGCGCGAATGAGGCGGTCCATATCCGGATAGGCGGGGATGATGCCCAGCGCCGCCAGGCCGGATCCCTTCGGCATGTCCATCCGCGTTAGCGCGGCGTAATCGGGATATCCGATGTCCTTGCGAATGCCGACGGCCATGGCGGCCTCATGGGTGATGGCCTGCCGCTGGCTCAGATCCCACAGGACGGCCTGACCCTGCGGCGATTTGGGCGTCAGCACCACGCCCAGACCCTCGTCCAGCCACTGCTGGCGCACATCTTTCAGTCCCACCTCCATGAGCATGACGTCTTCGACATATAAAAGAGATTCCTTGACGAAGCGCAGATGTCCCGGCCGGACATCGATGTGGTCGCCCACCACGCCGCCGCTCATGAAATGCTCCCCCACCCAAATCAACGCGATGCCGAGCCCGCCGCCCACCCAGGGGCCCAGCCAAAAGGCTCCCGCCGACGTGGCGAGCGCAATCAGCATGGACAGATAGTTGCGAGCCTCATAGGTCATGGCGATGCCCTCGATGTAGCCGGGACCGCGCGGCACCAGGATCAGGGATTCTTCTTGGGCCAGCGTCCGGCGCTCGGTTTCCCGGACATCGCGAAATTGCGTCGCGGCCAGGGTCAGGAAGGTGGCGGCGGTGAACTCGTGCGCGAACAGGGAGGTGATGAGGGCGCCGCCGATCAGGGCCGCGATGACGCCGAGGGCCAGCTGCGAGATGTATCCGCTGGGATGGCCCGGATACTCCCGCCGCCCCGGCCGGAGCGAGAGGAGGCGGCTCAGCAGCCCCGCCGCAAACCCGATGCCCAACGGAATCCAATGAACCGGCACCGATGATCCTCCGCTCATGCGCATCGCTCCTCATCCGACCCGGGTGGTGCGCGCTTAGCGTCGCCTCCCGCGCTCCGGAGTATTCGCGCGAGCCATGGCCCGCATACCCCGATTCGGTGCAGGCACGCTAAGCCGGAGGCGCGCGAGGGAGCAGTCCAGGGCGAGAGGCGGGCGGGTATGCGGGCGCAATGGAGTCGCGGCGGGCGGGTGGAGGTTGGCACGATGTGGCCGGCGGAGGCCCGCTTTCTCTGGGTGGACGTGGATCCCCGGGATCCGGGTCGGGTGCGAGCCGTCGTCCGCGATTTGTTTGTGCCCCATCCGCTGGCGTTGAGCCGGCTGTTGGAGACGCGGACCCCGGAACCCGGTGTGCAAATCTATCCCGAGGTGATGGCGTTCACGATGGTGGCGGGTCTGGGCGACGCGGGCAACCCGCTGCATGTGGTCCTGGGCGAGCACTTTCTGCTGACCGTCCATCGGGGTCAGAGCCCTCTGCTGGAGCGGGTCTGGCGCATCAGCCGGGGACGGTCGGTCTTGACGCACGGACCGGATCTGGTTTTGTACATGCTGCTGCGGCGCCACCTGCGCCAATATCAGGCCCGCCGCCGGCGGCTGGTGGAGGAGTATGAGCAGATTCATCGCGTGCTGCTGAACCACCCCTATCACAATCTGGCCCATCCCATTCTGCGTTCGCGGCAGGCGTTCCTCGACCTGCGCCGCGATCTGGGGCCGGAGGCGCCCGTGTTCAATCTCTTGGGCTCCGACGGTTTTCGTTTTGTCCGTGAGGACAATCGGCCCTATCTCCAAGATTTGGCGGCCAGCATGCAGGACCTGCTGCAGGAGGTGGACGCGACGCGGGAGGGGCTCTCCGGCACCGTGGAGGCGTACACGTCCATGCAGTCCAACGAAATCAACAAAGTCATGAAGTTCCTGACCATCATTTCCGTGCTGTCTCTACCCGCCACCACCATCGCCTCGATCTACGGCATGAACTTCAACATGCCCGAGCTGCATTGGCGGTACGGCTATCCCTACAGTTTGACGCTCATGGCCTCCATCACGGGCAGCCTGCTCTGGTACATGAAGCGCCACGGTTGGTTTCGCTGAGCGCCCGCGCCGGGAGCCGGCGATCGGAGCGGTGCCGGCGCCGGGGGCCGGGGCCGACGAGAAGCCGGGAACGGGACTGCGAACGGGATCGCGGCACAGCCCAGGGCAGGCGGCGACGATCACGGCCGTGCCGCGATCGGGCCGGAGGGCTCCGGGCGTGTCCGACGGGCCTCGCGTTCGTGGCATCCCCTGGGACAAATGGATAAATACGGGTGGCGGCGGGCAGACTACGGTCAACTTGGGAGAGGGAGGCAGAGTATGTCGAGCCATGCGGGGCCCGCGCCGGAAAACTCTTGGCCGGGCGAGGCGGGTCAAGGGCCGGCGGGCCACCAACAGGGGACCTTCGAAGATTATCTCGACCTGGTGCGCCAGCGTCCCGAATTGGCCGAGACGGCTCACGCCCGCCTGTTTCGGGTGATTGAGCGGGCGGGTCGGACTACGGTCGGAGATCGAACGGTCTGGCAGTTCTTCAGCCGTGACCTGTTTGGACTGGACGAGACCCTAGAGGCGCTGGTGGAGGATTACCTGCATCCGGCGGCGGTGGGATTGGAGGTCAGAAAGCGGCTCCTGCTCCTGATGGGGCCGGTGGGCGGCGGCAAATCGAGTCTGGTGTGGTTGCTGAAGCGCGGCTTGGAGGCGTTCACGGCCAGCGAGGCCGGCCTCCTGTTCGGCATTCGCGGCTGCCCCATGCAGGAAGAGCCCCTGCATCTCGTCCCGGAGCCGCTTCGGGAGGAGTGGGGACGACAGCTCGGGGTCGAAATTGCCGGCGAGCTGTGTCCCTTGTGCCGGCATCGTCTGGACCACGACTATCAGGGCCGGTTCTTGGAAATGCCGGTGGAACGGGTGGTGTTTTCGGAATCCCGGCGGATTGGCGTGGGCACCTTTGTGCCCTCCGACCCCAAGTCCCAGGACATGGCCGATCTCACCGGATCCCTCGACTTTTCCACCATCACCCGCTACGGGTCGGAGTCGGATCCGCGCGCGTTTCGATTTGACGGCGAGCTGTATCGAGCCAACCGCGGACTGATGGAATTCCAGGAGATGTTGAAGCTGGACGAAAAGTTTCTCTATCATCTCTTGGGCCTGACGCAGGAAAACACCTTCAAGGCGGGGCGCTTTGCGCTCATCCACGCCGATCAGGTGGTGGTCGGGCACACCAACGAGGCGGAGTTTCGCTCCTTTGCCCAGAACCCGCGCAACGAGGCGCTCTTGTCGCGGATGGTGGTGGTCCGGGTGCCCTATCCGCTGTCCGTCGCCCACGAGGCGGCCATCTATCGAAAGCAGCTGGAGGTGGGGGCGCTGGCGGGCCGCGTGCACTTTGCGCCCGGTGCCCTCGAGGCGGCGGCCGCGGTGGCGGTCCTGTCGCGGCTACGAGCGTCGGACCGGCCGGGCCTCGACCCCCTGGCTAAGCTGGCCGTGCTGAACGGGGAGCGGCCGGCCGGTCTTTCGCCCGAAGACGTCGCCGCCATCCGGGAGGAATCCCGCCAGGAGGGCATGACCGGCATGGATCCGCGCTATGTGGTGAACCGCCTGTCCAGCGCCGTCATCCGCGCCGGCCGCCCGTGCGTCACCGCCGTGGACCTGCTGCGCGCGATCCGGGACGGCGTCGACCAGCATGGCGTCTGGACCCGACTGCGCCCGGAGGATCTTCGCCAATGGGTGGGGCTGGCCAAGAAGCGCTACGACCGGGAGATGCGGGCCGTGGTCCAGGAGGCGTTTCTCGCGGGGCACGAGGAGGATGCGCGCGCATTGTTTCACACCTATCTGGACCAGGTGGAGGCCAGTCTGTGGCCCAACCGCCGCCTCGATCCCCTGACCGGCCAGCGTGTGGAGCCCGACGAGGATCTGCTGCGCAGCATCGAGGATGCGCTGGGGGTGAGCGACGTCCAGCGCCGGAGCTTCCGTGAAGAGGTGTGGCTGCGGGTGTCGGCGGCGGGGCGGCGGGAAGCGTGGGACTATCGCGTCCATCCGGAACTGCAGCAGGCGGTGGAGGACCGACTGTTCTTAGACTTGCGGGATCTGGCCCAGCTGCAGCCGGAGCCGGGCGAGAAGCGGGCCGGAGCGGAGGGCATCGAGCCCCGCTGGCGCGAATTGGTGGCTCGGTTGGAACGGGGCCCGTTCTGTCCGCACTGCGCCGCCGCCACGCTGCAGTATGTGGGGAGCCAGCTGGGGCGATGAAGGAGACAGGACCGCGCTACCGGATCTGGCGCGACACGTGGGATCTGTACACCAAGGCGGAGGAGGACGCGGATCGGCACCGCCTGCGCGTCCGGGAGGCCATCCGCCACAACCTGGTGGACCTGGTGAGCGAAGAGAGCATCGTGTTGTCGGACGGGCGGCGGACCGTCCGCGTGCCGGTGGCCAGTCTGGACGAATTCCGCTTCCGGTTCCAGGAATCCGCTCCCGGTGGCGCGCACGGCGCGCAGGGGAGCGGGGGAGGCGGGACGGGAACCCGAGACGGGATTGGGCACGAGGGAGGACACGCGCCGGGATTGCCCGACCTGACGGAAACGGAGATTACGCTGGACATGGCGGATGCGCTGCTGTTTGAGGGCTGGGAGCTTCCGGACCTGGATCGCGACCGGCGCGCGCCGGGAGGGCCCGGCGGGGTGACGTGGCGCGACCTGGCGCGCGAGGGGCCGTCCCGCAATCTGGCCGCGCGGCCGACCCTGGCCATGGCCCTGCGCCATCGGAGCGCCGAGGCGCCGCTCACGCTGTGGCCCCAGGATCTGAGGTTTCGTCGCTTCGAGACGGATGCGGGGGACGAGACCGGCGCGGTGGTGGTGGCGATGATGGACACCTCGGGGTCGATGGGCACCTTTGAAAAGTTCCTGGCGCGCAGCTTCTTCTTCTGGATGATTCGGTTCCTGCGCACCCGCTATCCCCGTGTGGAAGTGGTGTTTTTGTCGCATGACGTGCGCGCGCGGGAGGTGGACGAGGAGACGTTCTTCCACCGGGGCGCCAGCGGGGGAACCGTCTCCTCGTCGGTGTACCAGCTGGCCGCCGACGTGCTGGCCCGCTTTCCGGCGGAACGCTACAACGCTTACGCGTTTCACTTTACGGACGGCGGCAACTTGACGTCGGACAACCCGCCGGCGCTGGAGCGGGGGGCGGAGCTGGCCGCGCGCGTCAATCTGTTCGGCTATGGGGAGATTCACGATACCGCGCGCAATGTGTCGCCCCTGTATATGGGCTTCTCCGCCCTGGACCGCGCGCGGGTCCTCCTGCTGCGCGGCAAGGAGGATGTGTTCACCACCCTGGCCAGTTTCTTCGGGGAGGGGCAGGCCTGCCTGGAGGCCGATGACTAGTCCGGATCGGGCGCCGGGCCCGATGGACCGTTTGTTTGATATGGCCGACGCGGCGGGGCTCAGACCGTGCCCGATCCGGTTTGAGCTGGTGCCGGCACGCCTGCTCCAAGCGGCCACCGCATACGGCGGCGTGCTGACCCGGCACCGCCACTGGAGTTTCGGCAAAGCGTACCAGCGCATCCGCTTGGCGAGCGACTATAAATTGACCCGCATGTACGAGCTGGTGGTCAACGCGCGGCCGGCTCTGGCGTATCTCCTGGACACCAACACCGAGGTGGAGAATCTGGTGGTGGCGGCCCATGTGGTGGCTCACGTCGATTTCTTCGGCGGACACTACCGCTTCCGAAATACGCCGCACGACTTGCCCGACCGCCTCGCCGCCTCCGGCCGCCGCCTGACGGCGGTGCGCCACGAACTGGGCGAGGCTCGGTTGGAGCAGATGATGGATGACGCCATGGTGGCGGCGGAACTGATGGATCCCTATCGCTCCGAGTGGCAGGAACCCGCCAATGTCTTGGGATATCTGCTGCACAACTCGCCCGCGCTGTCGGACGCGGGCCGCACGGTGCTGCAATGGGCGGACACCGAAGCCCGGTACTTTCGCCCCCAGTTGGAGACCAAGATCGCCAACGAGGGGTGGGCCACCTATTGGCACCGTCGTCTGCTGAGAGCCTATCCGCTGGAGCCGGGTCAGGTGGTGGAATATGCCCGGCTGCATGCGGCCGTGGTGGGCGCCGGCGGCCTGAACAATCCGTATCGGCTCGGACTGGCGCTGTGGGAGGCGGCGTTTGCCGAAGGCGGCGAGCAGGCGTTCCGGGCACACCGGTACCTGGCCGACGCGGGACTCGTGCAACGGTGGCTGACGCCGGGACTGCTGGCGCAGGTGGCGCCGGACCTGGATCCGTCCCAGTACGAAGACCACGTGCGGCGGTTGCTGACCGCGTTGGACAACGGCGGCCTGCCCCGCATCGAGGTGGAGGGGAGCGAGGGGGGAACCCTCGTCCTGCGGCACCGCCATGACGGCCGGGATCTGGATGGGCGCCAATTGCCGGGCGCCATGGCGGCGCTCTCCCGGCTGTGGGGCGGTCCGGTGCGGCTCTGGACGGTGGTGGGGGGCCGATCCCATCGCTTGACGTGGACGGGGTCGGAGTTGACCGACGAGCCGGCGAGCTAGGCCGAACACGCTCGATCCGAACCCGGCGGGGCCGGGGCAAGGTGTCCAGGATGGCTCCCGGCGGTTCTCGGCTGATCCACCGCGGCCGCGCACCCGGGGACACCGTGCGCCGTCGGCCCGACCTTCCCCGGCGGCGATGCGGACCGTTCCCGGCCGACAGCCCGATGAGACACGAACCGTTCGGCGGTGTCCCAACCGGCGCGCGCCCGATAAACGCCCTGAGGGCTTCACTCGGCCGGGGGCAGGCTGTTCAATGGTTCCAGAGATACGGCAGCAGAACGGCGACGATGGCGACCATGAGCCAGAGACGCCGAACCAGGGACGGGGTGGGGAAGTCGGGGGCGCGCGGCTTGGTCCGCCGCACGTCCTTGCGGCGCGGGCGGAACGGGATCACTTTGGCGGGCGTGGCGGGCCGCTCGCTCCGGGGCTTGCCGCATTGAGGGCATAACGCATCGCCGCTGTCCATCGCGCCGCCACAGTATCGGCAGGTGAGAAGCTTGCCCTTCTTGTCCGTCGCCATCACCTTCCTGGATCCGAGCCTGGCCGTCGTCCTCGCGACGACGCGGGATCCTTGCGCGGCAACACGTTCCGGACCCGTGCCCTGGGCTACGGCGACGCCTGGCTGCGCGTGGGTGCCCGACCGATGCGGGGGGGCGTCCAATGGCCTCGCACCAGCGTCCACCCCCGCGATGCCAAAAAGTATACCAAGCCGAGCTGGGTCTTGGCGTCGGCCGCCCGGCTGTCCGTGATCATCCCCGGGATGTCGTCGACAGCCACCGTGCGCACGACGATGTCCTCCGTATCATCCCAGTGGGTGGCTCCGAGGACGGGATTCTTCGTGTAGTACAGGTGGACCTTGTGCCGCGAGAGTCCCACCGAGGGATAGAAGCGCGCCAACAGGCGCATCTCCTGGGCCAGGTAGCCGGTCTCCTCCTGCAACTCCCGCCGTGCCCCCGCCTGCGCTTTTTCCCCGCGGTGCAACCGTCCGGCGGGCAACTCCAGGATGCGGTGTCCCAGCGCCGGCCGGAACTGCTCCACCAAAATCACGCCCTCCGGAACCTCCGCGACCACGGCCGCCACATCCGGAAGAATGAGATACTCATGGATGTAGTGGGTGTCGCGGACGGTCACCGGCACCCGCCGGATGCGGTTACGCAACATAAAGCCCAGTCGCCTTTCTGCCTCTGCCGATGTTCGTCGCGTTCGTGTCTTTCGTCTCTATGCAAGGAATTATAGCAGTCCGGGCTGGTCGTGTTGAGGTGGGAGGGACCGGATGGGCGTGCGCGACGACAGTCGAGAGGTGCGGGAGGAGCAAATTCTGCGGGCGGCCGCGGCGGTGTTTCGGCGTGACGGTTTCGCAGGGGCGTCGGTGCGGGCCATCACGGAAGCGGCCGGCTGCGCCACCGGCACGTTTTACTTGTATTTTCCCTCAAAGGACGACTGTTTCCTGGCGCTGGTGGAACGATTGTACCAGCTGGTGCTGGCACGGGTGGTGACGGCGCGGGCCGGCGCGGCGACCACGCCAACCAAGCTGTGGCAGTCCATCGGAGCGGCGCTGGAGGTGCTGGCGGAAGAGAGGGATCTGGCGCACGTCGTCCTGGTGCAGGGACCGGGGACGGGGCCGGTGTTTCGATCCCGCCTGGTGCGCATCCGGCAGACGTTTGCCGAGCTGGTCGCGGAGGATTTGGTAGAATCGGGCGTGGGCGCCTGGGAGGCCGCCTGTGCGGCGCGTGCGCTGACCGGGGCGCTCGGTGAAGTGCTGATCTGGCAGGTGGAAGGATCGCCGGGGGCGGCCGAGGTCAGGCGCGCCGGCGAAGAGGTGCGGCGTCTGTTTTGGCGGGGATGCGGTTTCGAGCCCGTGCGGGAGCATTGATGTCTGAGCCGCGGCACAAAAGAGTGGGGCGGGGGAGCGCGTGTGATACGGGTCAAGCAGGTGCGTCAGGACGAGGAGCACTGGACAGTGCAGTTGCAGGTGGAGGACGGGGTGTACCGGCTGCCCGCCTATCCGGTGCGGGTGGAGAACGTTCCGCGTCCACCGGAGAATCTCAGTGCCGACGAGGTGGCCGATCTGGTCGGCCGCTATGTGTTGGAGCGGGTCACCACGCACATGCGCGAGGGTTCGCTGCCGCCCCGCGGTACGCGCCTTGACGGCCGCGGCCTCCGCTGGGAGCGTTAGGCGGTTGATCCGACCGCGTTGCAGTACAATGGGCCTGAGAAAGCAGCCGGTTCGCCGGCTCAGCTGAGGAGGCTTTACATATGGCAGAAACATCATTCAAGGCAGGTCTGGAAGATGTCGTCGCCGGCACCTCGGACATCTGCTTCATCGATGGCAAGGAGGGCCGCCTGGTCTATCGCGGCTACAACATCGTCGATTTAGCCGAGCACAGCAGTTTCGAGGAGATTGTGTACCTGTTGTGGGAGGGGCGTCTGCCCAATCGGTCGGAGCTGAATGCCATCACCCGTGAGTTGGCCGAGGCGCGAGCCCTGCCGGACCCGGTGATGGCATTTCTGCACTCGGTCCCGAAGGACACCCTGCCGATGGATGTCTTGCGGACGGCCGTCTCCCTGCTCGGGATTTACGACCATGACGCCGCAAAAATGACGCCCGCGGCCAACCGTGCCATCGCGGGGCGCCTGACCGCGCGGATCCCGACCGTGGTCGCGGCCTTTGAGCGTCTGCGGACGGGACGCGCGCCGGTCGCGCCCGATCCCGCTCTGTCCACGGCGGAAAACTTCCTGTATATGCTGCACGGCGAGCGGCCCAAGGCGCTGCATGCGAAGGTGTTCAACGTGGCCCTGGTGCTGCATGCCGACCATGAACTGAATGCCTCCACGTTTGCCGCCCGAGTCACGGCGGCGACGCTGACGGACATGTACTCCGCCATCACGTCGGCGGTGGGAACCCTAAAGGGGCCGCTCCACGGCGGCGCCAACGAGCAGGTGATGCTCATGCTGCAGGACATCGGTCAAGTCGACCGCGCGGCGGCGTGGGTCACCGACGCTTTGGCGCAGAAGAAGAAGATCATGGGATTTGGGCACCGGGTCTACAAGACGGAAGATCCGCGCGCGACCATTCTGCGCCGGCTGTCCAAGGACGTGGGAACCGACGCCGGCGAGCTCAAGTGGTACGACATGCTCCAAGCCGTCGAGGCGGTGGTGACCAAAGGCAAGCCGCTCTATCCCAACGTCGACTTCTACTCGGGGTCGGTGTACTACCAGATGGGTATCCCGACCGACCAGTTCACGCCGGTGTTTGCCATGAGTCGGACCGCCGGCTGGACGGCGCATGTGCTGGAGCAGTACAGCAACAATCGCATCATCCGTCCGCGGGCGGAATACACCGGCCCCACCCATTTGGAGTATGTGCCGGTGGACCAGCGTTCCTGATCGGTTCCGCGCCGAAGCCCGGGGCTAAGCGCCGGGGGACCGCCGCGAAGAACGGGCGCCGTCGGGGGGCGCCCGTTCTCCTGTCCCCGGGTAGCCGGGGCGGGGCTGTCCTACAGCCGGGGCGGGGCGCATAGCCTGTACCACCGCGAAAAGTGGGGGGATGGGCGTGGAACCGGCCTGGCATGCGCTGGAGGTGGAAGAGGCGCTGGACGCCTTGGGTGCGCGCCGTGAGGAGGGGCTGAGCCGGGAGGAGGCCGGGCGGAGGCTGGACGTCTATGGTCCCAACCGGATCGAGGAAGCGGCGTCGGCATCCGCCTGGCGCCTGTTCGCCAATCAGTTTCGCGACTTCATGGTGCTGGTGCTGCTGGGCGCGACGGGAGTGTCGTTCCTGTTGGGGGAGACCGGCGACGCCCTGACCATCTTGGCCATTGTCATCATGAACGCGGTCCTGGGCTTCGTGCAGGAGTTTCGCGCCGAGCGTTCCGTGGAGACCCTGCGCGAACTGACCGCGCCGCGGGCGCGGGCCGTCCGGGACGGCCAGGTTCAGGTGATCGAGGCCGCCGGCCTGGTGCCGGGCGACGTGATTATGCTGGAGACGGGAGACCGGTTGCCGGCGGACGTGCGGCTCGTGGAAACGTGGGCCCTGGCGGCGGATGAGTCGGCCCTGACCGGCGAGGCCAAGCCTTCCGCCAAGGCGGCGGAGCCGGCTTGGGCGGCGGAGACGCCGCTCGGGGACCGACGCGACATGGCCTACCTGGGCACCGTGCTGACGCGCGGGCACGGCCTGGGGCTGGTGGTGGCCACGGGCATGAACACGGAGATGGGCCGCATCGCCCACCTCATGGCCCGCACGTCCAGCGAGCCCACGCCGCTGGAGCGGCGGTTGGAACACCTGGGCCGCATCCTGGTCCTGGCCTCTTTGGGCATTGTGCTGGTGGTGGTGGCGACGGGGGTGCTGCGCGGCGAGCCGGTGTATCAGATGTTTCTCACCGGCGTGTCCCTCGCCGTCGCCGCCATTCCCGAGGGCCTTCCCGCCATCGTGACCGTGGCGCTGGCCCTGGGCATTCAGCGCATGATCCGTGCCCACGCCATCGTGCGACGACTGCCGGCCGTCGAGACGCTGGGGTCGGTGACGACGATTGCCTCCGACAAGACCGGAACCTTGACGAAGAACGAGATGACGGTGTGGCGGGCGTTTGCGGGCGGGCGGGAATACAGCCGCGCCGCCACGGGGGACCGGTGGGTGACGGATGGGGGCGGCGACGCCTTGCGGCGCACCCTGCAGGTCGCGGCGCTGGCCTCGACGGCGCGGCTCGACCCGACCGCGGGCGGGGCGGCCCGGGGTCAGGGCGACCCGACCGAATTGGCTCTGCTGGCGGCGGCGCGGGCGGAGGGGGTGTGGCCGCCCGGGCCGGACGACGGGGCCGAGCGGGTCGGCGAGCTGCCGTTCGAATCGGAACGCCGCCGCATGGCCGTGGCTTGGCGGTCGCGCTCGGGTCAGGTTCAGGCCTACGTGAAGGGCGCTCCCGACGTGATCTTGGAGCGATGTCGCTGGGTGCTGTGGGAAGACCGTCTGGAAGGGCTGGATGCCGCCCGCCGGCGGCGGATTCAACGCGCCCACGAAGCGATGGCGGAGGGGGCGCTGCGCGTGCTGGCGGCCGCGTACCGCCGCGTGGAATCCGGGCAGACCCCGGAGTCCTGGGAGGAGAATCTGGTGTTCGTCGGGCTGGTGGGGCTCATGGATCCGCCGCGGCCCGAGGCGGTGGACGCCGTGCGGGAGTGCCGCCAGGCGGGCATCCGCACCGTGATGATCACCGGCGACCACCCGGAAACCGCCCAGGCCGTGGCGCGCGCCATGGGCATTCTGCAAGGGACGGAGGATCGCCTGCTGACGGGTCGGGACTTGGACCGCATGGACGACCGCGAGCTGGCCGCGGCGCTGGCCTCCGTGCGCGTGTTCGCGCGGGTCTCACCTCCGCACAAACTCCGGGTGGTGCGGGCGTTCAAACAGCGCGGCGACGTGGTGGCCATGACCGGCGACGGGGTGAACGACGCGCCGGCCGTCAAAGAGGCCGACATTGGCGTGGCCATGGGCCGATCCGGGACCGACGTCACCAAGGAAGCCTCGGCCATCATCTTGACCGATGACAACTTTGCGACGATTGTGCGGGCCGTGCGGGAGGGTCGGGCCATTTACGACAACATCCGGAAGTTTATTCGCTATCTCCTGGCCTGCAATGTCGGCGAAGTGCTGGTCATGTTCCTGGCCGCCTTTCTGGGCTTGCCGCTGCCGCTCCTGCCGATCCAAATTCTGTTTGTCAACCTGGTCACGGACGGGCTGCCGGCGCTCGCCCTCGGCGTGGACCCGCCCGACCCCGACGTCATGCGGCGGCCCCCTCGCCCTCCCGGCGAGAGCATCTTCGCTCGGGGCCTGGGCGGTCGCATCATCTGGCGAGGCCTGCTGATCGGCGTCATCACCCTGCTGGTGTTTCTCTGGGCCCTGGGGCCGGCCGGCATGAGCCTGCGCGAGGCCCGCACGACCGCACTCGCCACCCTCATTCTGAGTCAGCTCTTCCATGTCTTTGACGCGCGGACCGAGGGGAGGAACTTCCTGGAAGTTGGCCTGTTTTCCAACCCATGGGCGGTGTTGGCCGTCACGTCCAGCATAATGATGTTGGCGGCGATCACTTATTGGCCCGTGCTGGCTCGTCTGTTCTACACGGATCCGCTCACCGTTCACGACTGGCTGGTAGTGGTGCTGGCCTCGGGGGCGGTGCAGCTGTTCAGCACGGTGCGGTACTTGCTGCGCCCGGCGGCCCGGCCGCTCGGGGCCAGCCACGGAGGATGACGAATGGCCATGATGCCCTATGCCAAGCTGCACGGTGCCGGCAACAGCTATGTGTACGTCGACGGCCGCCACCGGCGCAGCCGGTCCTGGCCCCAAATCGCCCGCCGCGTGAGCGACCCGGCCACCGGCCTGGGCGGGGACGGCCTCATCGTGTTGCAGCGGTCTCACGCAGCCGACGTGGCGGTTCGCATCTTCAACCGCGACGGCAGCGAGGCGGAGATGTGCGGCAACGGACTCCGGGGACTCGGAAAATATCTGTACGACCGGGGCGAGATGCGAGGAGCCGTCCGGGTGGAGACCCTGGCGGGCGTGGTCCGCGTGGAGGTGGTGGAGGCCGGGGCCGAAGGCGCGCGGCGGCTGGCGGTGGACATGGGAATACCGCGCGGCACCGAAGAGCCGCCGGAGCCGCTGGCCGTCGCCGGGACGGTCCTGTGGATGCACCGGGTGAACATGGGCAACCCCCATGCGATCACGTTCCGGTCCCGATTGGCGACGGACGCCTGGATGGCGGCCGTGGGTCCCCTGGTGGAGCACCATGCCCGGTTTCCCGACGGGGTGAACTTTCACGCCGCCACGGTCCGCGGCCGCCGGGCCGTGTCGGTGCGCCACTGGGAGCGGGGATCCGGCTCCACCCGCGCCTGCGGCAGCGGGGCGTGCGCGGTGGTGGTGGCCGGACGACGGGCCGGATGGCTGGATGACCGCGTGGAGGTGACGGTGCCCGGTGGACGGCTGACGGTGGAGGTCCAGGCCTCGGGTCGCATCACGCTGACGGGGCCCGCGGTGGAAATCAGTCGCGGCTGCCTGTACGGAATCTAGGGGGAGCAGCATGGACCAGCCCGGAGCCGACCGGATCCACACCCTACCGCCCTATTTGTTTGCCGACATCGACCAACGGGTGAAGGCGGCCCAAGCGCGCGGGGTCGATGTCATCAACCTCGGCATCGGCGATCCGGACCTGCCGACGCCCGAGCCGGTGGTGGCGGCGCTGCAGCGGGCCGCGGCGGTGCGCGAGTGGCAGCGCTACCCCGACTATCTGGGCCTGCCGTCCTTCCGAGAGGCGGTCGCGGCGTACTACGCGCGCCGGTTCGGGGTGGCGCTGGATCCGGCACGGGAGGTGATGGCGCTCATCGGCAGCAAAGAAGGCATCGCCCATTTGACGTGGGCGCTGGTCGGGCCGACGGATGCGGTGCTGGCGCCGGACCCCGGCTATCCCGTCTATGCCGTCCAGGCCCGTCTCGCCGGGGCGGAAGCGGTGGCGCTGCCGTTGTCGGCCGGCCGCTTCTGGCCGCAATGGGAAGCGGTGGACGCGGCCACCTGGCGGCGCGCCCGGCTGCTTTGGATCAACTACCCCAACAACCCCACCGGCGCGGTGGCCACCCGCGGCCTTTACCAAACGGCGGTGGCGCAGTGCCGCCGGCACGGGGTGGCGCTCGCCTCGGATCTGGCCTACGCGGACGTGGGCTTTGAGGGGTACCGGGCACCGTCGGTGCTGGAGACGCCCGGGGCTCGCGACGTGGCGGTGGAGTTCTTCTCGCTCTCCAAGCCCTACCGGATGACGGGCTGGCGCATCGCGGCCGCGGTCGGCAACGCCGCGCTGCTGGGCGCGCTGGCCGCGCTCAAGACCCACACCGACTCGGGCCCGTTCACCGCCGTGCAGGTGGCCGCCAGTCGAGCGTTGGCGCCGGACTTGGACGCGGAGGTGCGCGCCGGCGCCGACGTGTATCGCCGGCGCCGCGACCGGACGGTGGCGGCGCTGGGGCGCGTGGGCCTGCGCCCGGCGTCCCCGCGGGCCACGTTTTATCTCTGGGTGCCGGCGCCGGACGGGATGGACGGGCGCCAGGCGGCCGACCTGCTCTTGGACCGGGCCGCGGTGGTGGTGACGCCGGGGGTGGCGTTTGGGGACGGGGGTCGGGGGTATTTCCGGATCTCACTCACCCAGCCCGATGCACGGCTGGATGAGGCCCTGCAGCGGATGGAGCGGGCGCTGTCGTTCTGAGGCGCCACGTCTCAGGACTCCCCTTCCTCGGAGGCCGGCGGCGCCTGGCCGACGGGCAAAGAGGGACGGGTGCGGTGTCGGTGCCAGAGCCAGAGCCCGGCGCCCGCCACCACCAGACCGGCCAGCGCCCAGTCTTCGCCCTGGTGGAGCGCTTTCAGAGCGGCCATGACCCGCGGGCCGAGATACCAGCCGGCTCCCACGCCCAAGATGGGCCAAATGAGAGCGCCGATGGCGGAATAGGCGGCGAACGGCAGCACCGGCATGCGAAACAGGCCGGCGGGGTAGGCGATGACCAATCGCACGCCGGTCAACACCCGACCGGCCACCACCACCGGGCCGCCGTAGCGCAGAAAGAGTCGCTCCAACGCCAGCCAGTGGGCGGGATTGTGAAACACGAAGGCCAGCCGCCGCTCGACGAACGCCCGGCCTTTCGCCCGGGCCAGCTGGTAGGCCAGCATCGCGCCGGTGAGGCTTCCCGCGGCGCCGGTGAACACCACGGCTAAAAAATTGAAGCGGCCCTCGGCCACCAGCAGCCCCGACAGCAGCAGGACGATTTCCGACGGAGAGGGAACCCCCATGGCCTCGGCCAACAGCACCGCAAACACGGCGAACAGGCCCAGGCTTGCCAATAAATGCGCCGTCCACTGCACCAGTACCAGCATGTTGCACCTTTCGGCCAGCGCGGCCGCCGGAGACGCTGAATTGACACCACCGCGGCTCTTCCGTAACATAGCAGAAAGACGCCGGTGAGGCTAGGCCCAGAAGGTGGGACGGGTGGGCCGGTCCCCCACTGAACCGGGCGGGAGTGGTACCGTGGACATTAAACTGGTGAATATCGGGTTTGGGAACATCGTCTCGGCAAACCGCATTGTGGCGATTGTGAGTCCGGATTCCGCTCCCATCAAGCGCATCATCACCGAGGCCCGCGACCGGGGCGTGCTGATTGACGCGACGTATGGCCGCCGCACGCGCGCCGTCATCATCACGGACAGCGACCACGTGGTCCTGTCGGCGGTGCAGCCGGAGACGGTCGCCAATCGGCTCAATCGAGAATTGGTCGCAGACGACGAGGACGACGACACGGAGGAAGAGGACGACTGATGCTGAAACCCTCGCTGGATGAGCTCACCCGCCGCGTGGACAGCAAGTACGCGCTGGTGGTGGCGGCGGCCAAACGGGCCCGGGAACTCATGGATGGGGCCATGCCCATGGTGGAGGCCGAGGGCAGCAAGCCGGTGACGATCGCGTTGGAGGAGATTGCCGAAGGTCGGCTGGAAATTATTCTGCCTCCCGTCGCCCCCAAATAATGCGGATCGCGCTGGGAGTCGGCGCCGGCATCGCGGCGTACAAAGCCTGTGAGCTGGCGAGCCGCCTCACCCAGGACGGCCATGAGGTGTTCGTGCTACTGACCCCCGCCGCCTGTGAATTTGTGACGCCGCTGACGTTTTCGGCCCTCACGCATCGGCCGGTGGCCGTTCGGGTGACGGATGAGCCGCTCGGGCCGCTGTCGCATGTCACCCTGGCGCACACGGCCGAACTCCTGTTGATTGCGCCGCTGACCGCGGACCTGATGGCGCGCTTGGCGAACGGGCGCGCCGACGACATGCTGACCGCCGTGTATCTCGGGGCGCGTTGTCCGGTGCTGGCGGCCCCGGCCATGGAGAGCGAAATGTGGGAGCACCCGGCGGTCCGGCGCCATCGGGACCGTCTGCTGGCAGACGGCGTACGCCTCATCGGACCGGCCAGCGGGCGGCTGGCCTCGGGTGCGGTGGGCGCCGGCCGCATGGCGGATCCGGCCGACATTCGGGAAGCGGTCGCGGAAGTGTCCACGCCGCCCACGCTCCGGGGCCGCAAGGTTCTCATCACCGCGGGGCCCACGCGCGAATTTTTTGATCCCGTGCGGTGCCTGACCAATCCCAGCACCGGGGCGATGGGGGTGGCGCTGGCCCGCATGGCCCGGCGGCGAGGCGCCGCCGTGGTGTTGGTGCACGGGCCCCTGGCCGTGCCGCTGCCGGCGGGGGTGGAGACGGCGGCGGTGGTCACGGCGCTGGAGATGGAGGCCGCGGTGATGGAGCGGGCCGACGATCAGGACGTGCTGATCGCCAGCGCGGCCGTTTCCGACTGGCGCCCGCGGGTCCGCCTGGCCGAAAAGCAGAAGAAGGGCGCCCTGGCCGCGGATGCTTGGGCGCTGGAGCCGAATCCCGACATTTTGGCCGCGCTCGGACGGCGCCGGCGTGCCGGCCAGGTATTGGTGGGATTCGCGGCGGAAACCGATGATGTGGTGCGCCACGGGCTCGAAAAGCTGGAGGCCAAGCGGGTGGATCTGTTGGTGGCCAACCGGGTGGGCTGGGCGCAGGGCTTCGGCGCCGGTCCGGTGGAAGGGTGGCTGTTGTGGGCAGGCGGGCGCCGGGACGTATTGGCCGCCGACAAGCAGGCCGTGGCGACGCAGGTCCTCGACGCCGTCGAGACGTTGCTGCGCTGAGCCTAGAGCCGGGGCCGGCCGGATCGGGGGGAGCGCTGGTGGCAAGCACCGTCCGCCTGGCGGTGGACGTGGTGGTGGACCGCGTGGCGCCCGGTTTGGACCGTCCCTTGACCTATCTCCTGACCGCAGACGGGAACACGGTGCAGGTTGGCCTGCGGGTGGCGGTGCCGCTCGGATCCGCGTCCGTGACCGGGATTGTGGTGGGCATTCATCCCCCGGAGGAAGACGCGGACGGCCGTTGGCGTCCGGTCGAGCGGGTTTTGGACGACGAGCCGCTGCTGCCGGGGGATTTGGTCGACCTGGCCTGGTGGATGCGGGATCATGGCACCTGTCTGCTGCCGCAGGCGCTCAGGACGCTGGTGCCGGCTCCGGTGCGGCGGGGCTCCGCGCCACCGCCGGACGGCTTGTACGCGGGACCGGTGCGTCCGCAGCGGGGCCGCGAACGCCAGCGGCTGTGGGACTGGGCGGCCCGACACCCGGGCTCGCCGGGTGAGGCGGCGCTGGCGGAGACAAAGGTCAGCCGCGCCGTCCTGCGTCACGCTCTGCAGAACGATCTGCTCCGACTCGGGCCGCGCGAGCGACCGCCGGTGGCACCGGCGGTGTGGCCGCTCACGGCCGCTCAGGTGACGGCCACCGAGGCGTTGGCGAACGCTCCCGCCGGGTCGGTGTGGCTCTTGGAGGGCGTGACCGGTTCCGGCAAGACCGAGGTGTATTTGGAGGTCATTGCGGCCGAGGTGGCGCGGGGCCGTCAAGCCATCGTGCTCCTGCCGGAAATTTCGTTGACCGAAGAGATGCGGGGACGCTATCAGGCGCGCTTCCCGGGCCGCGTGGCCATTTTCCACAGCGCCATGGCCGACGGTGAGAGGGTCGCGCAATGGCATCGCGTCCGCCGGGGCGAGGCCGACGTGGTGCTGGGCGCCCGGTCGGCGGTGTTCGCGCCCTGCCCCCGCCTGGGTGTCATCGTGGTGGATGAGGAGCACGAAACCACCTACAAGCAGGACGAGCATCCCCATTATCACGCCCGGGAGGTGGCGGAAGCCCGGATTCGCCGGGTGGGGGGGCGCCTCATCCTGGGCTCGGCCACGCCGTCGCTGGAAACGGCGCTGCGCGCGCGATCGGCAGACATCGGGTGGCTCCGCCTCCCGGAGCGGGTGAGCGACACGCGCCTGCCGGCGGCGATCATCGTGGACATGCGTCGGGAGTTGGCCGACGGACATCGGGAGATGTTCAGCCGCACCCTCCAGCAGGCGCTGACCGATGTGCTGGCGCGGGGCGAGCAGGCGCTGCTGTTTTTGAACCGCCGGGGTTTTTCCACCAGCGTGGTCTGCCGGGAATGCGGGCGGGCGGTGGCGTGCCCCGCCTGCGCGGTGAGCCTGACCCTGCACCGCGAGGAGGGCCGGCTTCTGTGCCACTACTGCTCCTATCAGATGGACAGTCCACGCGCCTGCCCCTCGTGTGGATCGACCCGCATCCGGGGCTTCGGCGCCGGTACGGAGCAGGTGGTGGCGGAAGTGACCCGACTGTGGCCGACGGCGCGCGTGGTGCGCGCGGACGCCGACGCGCTCAGGCTGCGCGGCAGCCACCAGGCGTTGTTTGACGCCTTTCGCCGGGGTGACGCCGACGTGATGGTGGGAACGCAGATGATTGCCAAGGGCATGCATTGGCCGCGCGTGACCCTGGTGGGGATTGTCGCCGCGGATTTGAGCCTCACGCTGCCGGACTTTCGGGCCGCCGAACGAACCTTCCAGCTCATCACGCAGGCGGCCGGACGGGCGGGTCGGGGCGAGAGACCCGGTCGGGTCGTCATTCAGACCTACAATGGGGAGCACTATGCGGTGCAGGCGGCGGCGCGGCAAGATTTTGCCGCCTTCTATGAAGCGGAGACGCCGTTTCGCCGGCTGCTGGGCTATCCGCCGTTTGGGTCGCTGCTGCTGGTCGAAGCGGCCTTGGCCGATGAGGGGGCCGCGCGGACGCTGGCCGAGCGGGCGGCGCGTCTTTTGGCGGACGATGCCCGCCTGACCGTGCTGGGGCCGGCTCCGGCTCCGCTGGAGCGCATTCGGGGCCGCTTCCGCTATCACCTCCTGGTGAAGGCCGCCGAGCGGGACCCGTTGCGGGAGGCGGCCTGGCGCCTGCGGGCCGAAGAGCCCCGGCTGGCGACCACCCTGGACCCTCAGCACATGCTGTGAACGCCGGGCGAGCGTCACGCGGATGGTGAAGCATCGCCGAAGGAGAGGAGCGGCCAGTGAAAGGGAAGACGCCGCGAGTCGTATTCATGGGCACGCCGGCGTATGCGGTGCCGGCCTTGGAGGTCTTGGTCCGACGCGGGTGCGCGGTGTGGGTGGTGACCCGACCCGATCGGCCCTTCGGTCGACATCGGCGCCTCGCCCCGTCCCCGGTGCGAGCCCGGGCCGAGGAGCTGGGGCTGCCCGTGCTGACGCCCCGGCGTCTCGGGCCCAAGACCCGGGAGCGCTTGGCGGCGGCCGCTCCGGCCCTGCTCATCACCGCCGCCTACGGGCTCATTCTGCCGTCCTCGATCCTGGCGCTGGCGAGCGCCGGCGCGTACAATCTTCATGCCTCGCTGCTGCCGCGCTGGCGGGGCGCCAATCCCATCGCGTGGGCCATCCGGGCCGGAGATCGGCAGACCGGCGTCTCGCTGATGGCCATGGCGGCCGGTGTGGACACCGGCCCGATTGCGGCGCAAACCTCCGTGGTCATCGCGGAGGACGACACCACCGGCACGTTGACCGCCAAACTGAGCCGAGTGGCGGCCGATCTGCTGGACGCCCGGCTGGAGGCGCTCCTGACCGGCGCCGTGGCGCTGCGGCCCCAAACCGGTGAGCCGACGTATGCGCCGAAGTTTGCCGCCGGCGCGGAACGGGTGGACTGGACCCAGCCGGCCGACGTGGTGTCGCGCCAGGTTCGCAGCATGCTGCCGGAACCGGGCCCTTATACTACCGTCGACGGCGAGCGTGTCCGGCTGCTGGAGGTGCGGGCGCGTCGCGAAGGATCGGGCGAGCCGGGCGTTATTGTGCAAGAGGAGGATCTGTGGCTCATCGCATGCGGAACCGGAAGCTTGGAGGTGCGGCTGATTCAGCCGGCGGGGCGGCGCCCGATGACGCCGGGGGCATACGCCCGGGGTCGACGGACCGAGACCGGCCGGGCGTGGTAACCCAGGCGGCGGTGCCGGAAGGGGCGGCTCGGCGGGCGGCGCTCCGGGCATTGGAGCGCGTGGAGACCGGCGATCCGGTCGCCGATGCCATGCGGTCCGTGGCCGGCGGTCTGAGCCCGGCCGATCGGCGGTTGGCGACGCAACTCGTCTATGGCGTGCTTCGCCACCGGCGACTCCTGGATTGGTGGATCGACAGTCATCGGCAAGGGCGGTTGACCCCCGGCGTGCGCCAGATCCTGCGGCTCGGACTGTTCCAGGCGGTGCTGCTGGATCGGATTCCCCGTTATGCGGCCGTGTCGGCGGCCGTGGACCAGGCGCGTCGGGAGGCGCCGCGCGCGGCGGGACTGGTCAACGCGGTGCTGCGCCGGACATTGGACGACCTGCGGTGGCCCGATGACCCGCGGGTGCGATTTTCCATGCCGGACTGGCTGGCGGATCGCTGGCGAACGCGCTGGCCCGACCGATGGATGGAGATGCTGGAACGCTGCAATGAGACGCCCCCGCTCACCCTGCGTGTCCGCGGGTCGGTGCCGGCACTTTACGACGAGCTGTCGGAAAAGGGCGTGGCGGCGCGGCCGTCGCCTTGGTTCCCGGAAGCGATCAGAGTGGATGGCCCGCTCTGGCTGGAGGACTGGGCGCCGTTTCGCGACGGGCGCGTCTACGTGCAGGACGAGAGCGCTATGGCGGTCGCCTACGCGGCCGATTGTCCGGCGGGCGCCCGGATCCTGGACATGGCGGCGGGACTCGGGGGCAAGACCTTTCACCTCTTGGATCGGGCGGCCGGCAGCGAGGCGTTGGCGGTGGACCTCAGCGCGGAGCGCCTGCAGGCGTTGCGCGTGACGGCCCGGCGCCTCCAGGTGGAGCAGCGGGTCAGCGTGCAGGCAGGCGACGCTCGAACGGTGGCGCGGCAAGGGGGCCGCCGGTTTGACTGCGTGGTGTTGGATGCCCCCTGCAGCGGTCTCGGCGTGGTGCGGCGCCGCCCGGATATTCGCTGGCGCCGCCGGCCGGAGGACTTGAACCGTCTGGCCGGTTTGCAGCGCGAATTGGCCGACGCGGCCGTGGCGGCCTTGAAACCCGGCGGGGTGCTGATTTACAGCACGTGCTCCGTGGAGCCGGAGGAGACCACGGCGGTGGCGGCGTGGCTGCAGGCGAGGCATCCGGGGCTGGCGGCGGATCCGGTCGCGCCCCATGTGCCCGGTGCCCTGCGCCCCTGGGCGCACGGGCCCTGGCTCATCATTCCGCCCGGCCAGACGGAGGCCGACGGCTTCTTTATAGCCCGATGGATTTGGAGGGAGGGCGTCGAATGACGGTGGACGTGTTGTCCCTGGACCCCGAGGCGCTGGGCCGGGTGCTGCAGGAAGCCGGTGAGCCGTCCTACCGCGGCCGGCAGCTGTTTGAGGCGCTGTGGCGGGGGCGGCTCGCCGACTGGGCGGACCTGACCGTGTGGCCGCGGGCGCTTCGTCAGCGGGCGCGCGAGCTCTGGCCTCTCCGCCGGCTCGGCCTGGTGACGGAACAGGGCGCCCGGGACGGCACCACCAAGCTTTTGCTGCAGACCGCGGACGGCGAACAATTGGAAACGGTGCTGCTGCCCCATCGCTACGGGTGGTCCGTCTGCGTCTCCACGCAGATCGGTTGCGCCATGGGCTGTCACTTCTGCGCGTCGGGGCTGTCCGGAAAGCGGCGTCATCTGACGCCCGGCGAGATTGCCGACCAAGTGGCTTGGGCCAACCGCATCCTGGCGACCAAGGACACCCATGTGCAGCGCGTAGATCTGATGGGCATCGGCGAGCCCCTGGACAACTACGCCGGCACGGTGGCGGCTCTGCGCCTGATGCACGAACCGACCGGCCTCGGCATTTCCTATCGACATATGACGGTGTCCACCAGTGGGCTGGTGCCCCGCATTCGGCGTCTGGCCGACGAGGGCCTGCCGGTGACGCTGGCGGTTTCCCTGCATGCCCCCAACGACCGTGTCCGCGAGGCGCTGATGCCGGTCAACAAGGCGTTTCCGCTGGCGCCGTTGATGGCGGCGCTGGAGGTGTACTGGCAGAAGACCCGGCGGCGCATCACCTATGAGTATCTGCTGATAGACGGGGTCAACGACAGCGAGGGACTGGCCCGGGAGCTGGCGGGACTGGTCCGGCGGTTTCCGTGCCACGTCAACCTGATACCCTGGAACCCGGTGCCGGAGTTTTCCCATCGCCCCTCCCCGCCGGAACGCGTGGACCGGTTCCGCCAGATTCTGACCGATGCCGGCATTTCCTGCACCGTGCGCCGGCAGCTGGGGCAGGAGATTGAGGCCGCCTGCGGGCAGTTGCGCCGACGGGCGGCCGGCCCGGAGCTGCCGCGGGCGCAGAAGGGAATTTGAGGCGGGCGCGGAATATGGCATCAGGTTAAGATTAGGCGGCCGGGTTGCTCCTCGGGATGTGGGGGTTTAGATGCGCTGGACGGGACAGGGGCGCGAGCCCTGTCGATTTCCATGATGGCGGCATACGGGCGGACGCACCAGGGCTTGGTCCGGGCGGACAATCAGGACCACTTCTTGGCGCGTCCGTTGGACCGTGGAGTCTGGCTGGTGGCCGTGGCCGACGGCATGGGCGGGGCTCCCGGGGGACGGGAGGCCAGCCAACGCGCTCTGGAATGGGTGGACCGCGCCATGGACGGGCAGGCGCGCAGCGTCGTGGAACTGGAGCAGATTGTCAAGCGCGTCAATCACGATCTGAATGCCTGGCCCCGTCAGGAGCCCCGGCTTTTGGGCATGGGCACCACGCTGACCCTGGCCCAGGTCAGCGGCACGGAGATTGCGGTGGTGCACGTGGGCGACTCGCGCGGCTACCGGCTCCGCGGCGGACGTTTGGAGCGGCTGACGCGCGATCACGCCGTCGCGGCCGAACTGTTGGCATCCGGACACATCACGGAAGCCGAGGCGGCGACGCATCCCCAGCGTCATGTCCTGACGCGCGCGCTGGGCCCGTGGAACAGCGTGCGCTTGGACTTGCTGGTGGTGCCGCGGTTGCCGCAGGATCGGCTCTTGGTGTGCACCGACGGTTTGCACGGGGTTTTGGGCGAAGAGGAGATTGAGGGCATCCTGAGAAGGACGCGGGGGATGGAGGCGGTGGAGCGTCTCATCGCGGAGGCGCTTTCGCATGGCGGCCCGGACAACGTGACGGTGGTTCTGGTGGAAGAAGATGGGGACGCCGATGGTCGGTAGGGTGCTGGCGGGGCGCTATGAAGTGCTGGATCGAATTGGCCAGGGCGGCATGGCCTTGGTGTATCGCGCGCGCGACTTGGCGCTCAACCGGATGGTGGCTCTGAAGGTGCTGAAGGCGCAGTGGGCGCAGGACGACGACGTGGTGAACCGGTTTTTGATGGAGGCGCGGGCCGCGGCGTCCCTCGACGGGCGTCACATCGTCCAAGTCTACGACGTGGGCGTCGACGAAGACTGGCATTACATTGTCATGGAGCTGGTCAACGGGCCCAACCTCAAGGACTATCTGGCCGAGCACGGGCCGCTGGAGCCGGTGCAGGCGTTGGGCATCGCGGACCAGGTGGCGGAGGCCTTGTCGGAGGCCCACGCCCGCCAGGTGATCCACCGCGACATCAAGCCCCAGAATATCCTGCTGGCCGAGGACGGCACCGCGAAAGTGACAGATTTCGGCATCGCCCGGGCTATGTCCTCGGCCACCTTGGTCAACACCGGAAGCATCCTCGGCACCGCCCAGTATCTCAGTCCCGAACAGGCGCGCGGCCGTCCGGTGGGACCGGCGACCGACCTCTACGGGCTCGGCGCCGTGTTGTTTGAGATGTTGACCGGGTCGCCGCCGTTTTCCGGGGAGTCAGCCATCGCGGTGGCGCTGCGGCATGTGCAGGAACCGGTTCCGGACGTGCGGGCGTTGAAGGCCGACATCCCGGAACCGGTGGCGCGGCTGACGGCCAAGCTGCTGGCCAAGGACCCGGAGGAGCGCTACAGCTCGGCGGCGGCTGTGCGCGAACGCATCGCGGAGATTGGCAACGGGCACGCGGATCCGCCGACGGTGGATCCACCCGAGCGAACGGAGCGTTCGGGGCACGGGGCCGGGCCGCGCAAACGCCGTTGGATGCTGTGGGTGGGGCTGGCGGTGCTGGCGCTGCTGCTCGTGGGTGGAAGCGTGTATGCCTTGGAGCGGTGGCTCGCGGGTCCGCCGCCGGTGGCCATCGCCCACGTGGTGGGTTTGCCCGTGGCGGAAGCGGAGGCGGTGCTCCAGCGACAGGGGTTCCAGCCCCATGTGGTGGGGCACCGGCCCAGTGGGCGCATCGCCCGCGGCCGCGTCGTCCAGGAGTCTCCGAACGCGGGGACGCGGCTTAGGCCGGGGTCGACGGTGGTGAGCCTGGTGGTCAGCTCCGGGCCACCGATGGTTTCGGTGCCCTATGTGATTGGGGAGAGCGCTCAGTTGGCCGTGGCCAATCTGAGCAGCCTCGGCCTGAAGGCTCAGGTGCACTCGGTGGCCAGCAGTTCGCCGGCCAACGAGGTGGTGCAGCAGTCCCCCAACGTCGGCGCCTCGGTTCGGGACGGCACCGTCATCCGGCTCGGCGTTTCCACCGGCACGGCGCCGCACGCGGCCGCCCAGGTGGTGCCGAACGTGACCGGGGAGCCCACCACGGTCGCGGCGGTCGCCCTCAGCCAGGCGGGCATGACGCTGGGCAACATCTCGTGGGTATACAGCACGCTGCCGGCCAACACCATCATCGATCAGAATCCGGCCCCCTACGGGCCCGCCGTTCCCAACGGGTCCGTCAACGTGCTCATGTCCGAAGGCGTCAGTCCCTCCAGCAGCGCGGCGCTCCAGAACCAAAGCACGGTCAACATTCCCATTGCCGGCGGCGCTCCCGCCCATTCGGTGCTGAAGGTTGTGGTGACCGACGTCGAGGGCAACGAAGAGGTGTTTTGGCAGCAGGTGACCCCCGGCCAGACCGCCACCATCACGGTTCAATGGTATGGCACCAGCGGGCAGCTGGTGGAGTACCTGAACGGCCAGCAGCAGGGGTCGCCCACCCCGCTTGTCCCCAACACCTCGTCGTCCACTTCGTCCGCCGCCTCCACCACCACCTCCTCCTCAGGTTGACCCGTTGACCGGAGGGCCGCGGCGCCCGGGACTGGTGGTGCGGCTGGAGGCCAACCGGCCCACCGTGCGGCTGGACGACGGGACCGTGTGGCTGGCTCATTTGAGTGGGCGGGTCAAGCGCCGGACGGGACCGATTTTGGTGGGGGACCGCGTGGAGGTCGAACCGATCGACGACCGCACGGGGGTGGTGGTGGCAGTGGCGCCCCGGGGCGTGACCCTGGCGCGGCCGCCGGTCGCCAATGTCACCGGACTCGGCGTGGTCTTCACCCTGCAGGACCCGGCGGGCTCGTTGGACCTGCTGGATCGGCGTCTGGTGCTGGCCGAATTGTCCGGCCTCGCCGCGGTGGTCATCGCTCACAAAGCCGACCTGGTGGATCCCGCGCGGCGCATGGTCCTGGAGCCGTGGGCACGTGTCTATCCCGTGCTGTGGACGTCGGCCCGAACCGGGGAGGGGCTCGACGAGGCCGCCGCCGCCCTGGCTCAGGGTCTGTTTGTGCTCACGGGGGAAAGCGGCGCCGGCAAAACCAGTCTCTTGGAGGCGCTGGTCCCGGGGTCCGCCGGCCGCGCGCAGACGCTGGGCCGTCAGGGGCGCGGCCGCCAAACGACACGCGTCGTCAGTCTGGTGCCGGTGGCCGGTGGCTGGCTGGCCGACACGCCCGGGTTCACGCATCTCGATCTCCCGCGCGTCAGCGCCGCCCGCCTGGCCGCCGCCTTCCCGGAATGGCGCGGCGTCCGCTGCCGGTTCGCGAACTGTCGGCATGCGGGCGAGCCCGGCTGTGCGGTGGCGGACCGGGTGGCGGCCGGAAGCGTGTCTGCCGTCCGTTACGCGCATTACCGGCGCTATCTGGCGGAAATGGCTTCCTGACCGCGCCGGGCCGTATGCTAGGATAGCCGAAAGGACCGCCGCCGATGGAGCCGGGGCCGGTCCTCGGGCATGAACGAGAGAGGGCGATGGCGCTGAGGCGAGTGCAGGTGGCCCCGTCAATTCTGGCGGCGGATTTCGGACGACTGGCGGAGGAGGCGCAGCGCGCGGAGGAGGCCGGGGCGGACCTCATCCACGTGGACGTCATGGACGGGTGCTTTGTGCCCAATCTGACGCTCGGTCCGGTGGCGGTGGCGGCGCTGCGGCGGGCGACGAGTCTGCCGTTGGACATTCATCTGATGATTCGCGAACCGGAGCGCTATCTGCCAGCCTTCCGGGATGCCGGCGGGGATGCGCTCACCGTTCACTGGGAAGCCTGTGTCCATCTCGAGCGGACGCTGGGCCAGATACACGAACTGGGAGCGCTGGCCGGTGTGGCCGTCAATCCCTCCACGCCCGTCGCGCTGCTGAGCGAGGTGATGGAGGAAATGGATGTGCTGCTGGTGATGAGTGTGAATCCGGGTTTTGGCGGGCAGCCATTTTGGCCGCGGGCCATACATAAAGTGGAACAAGCGGCCCGTCTGCGCGGAGCGCTGGATCGGCCCCGGATATCCGTCGACGGCGGCGTGAGCGACGAGAACGCCCGGCTGCTGGCCGCGGCGGGCGCCGACATCTTGGTGGCCGGCACGTTCATTTTTGGACAGGACGACCTGACGCACCCCATTGCGCGTCTTCACCAGAGTGTCACCGACACCCCGCCGTCCCCATAACATGATGCCGATCGCCGCTCCGGCCCGCAAGGGAGTGTGGCGGTAACGACCAGGCAGCGAGGGTGGCGCTCGCGAAACGACGGGCGCCGGTGGATGGGAGTGGGCCTTGGGGCAGCGGGGCTCCTTTTGGTGATTCGTGTGCTGCCGCTTTGGGTGTGGCCGGTGGGCATGGGACTCTGGCTGCTATGGGCCGGACTGGGTCCCCTGGTGGTGGGAGGCGCGATGGTTTGGGCGGGCTGGCGGATGCTGTCCAGCCGATGAGGGTCCCGGACGACGGCGGGACGGCGATGGGGGAGGAGGGACGGTCGTGCGCGTGCAGGTGGTGAAAGTGCCCTCGGTGGTGGGCCGTCTGTTGCAGCTGATTTTGGGGCTGTGGGCGAAGCACTGACCAACGGTCCCGGGGCGGGACCGGATTATCGGATCCGGGCGACGGCAGCCGGAGGAAGAGTTCGGGCCATGGGAGCGGTGATTACCGAGAGCGCCCGGGCGGTTCAGACCGTGCATCGGGCGCTGCCTTTGGCCGCCGCCGCCATGGGACGATTGCTGACAGGCGCCGTATTCCTCGGCGCCGACCTCAAAGGGGCAGGGTCCGTCCACTTGGAAATGGCCGGTGGGGGACCGCTGGGCCGGGTCATCGCCGAGGCGTATGCGGATGGCATGGTGCGCGGCCGCGTGGACCATCCCGCGGTGGAGCTGCCGCTCACCCCTGCCGGCAAGCTGGCGGTGGGACAAGGCATCGGCCGCGAGGGCCGGCTCATGGTGCGGCGCCGCTTGGATCACGGCGGCGTCTACACGTCCTACGCCCAGTTGGCAACAGGGGAGGTGGGAGAGGACCTGGCGCGATTTCTCTTGGCCTCGGAGCAAGTGCCCGCCGCGGTCACGGTGGGCGTGCTGGTGGGCACCGACGGCCTGGTGATGGCCGCCGGGGGTCTGTTGGTGGAGGCGCTGCCCGGAGCGTCGTCGGCGGTGATCAACGAGACCGCCGACGCCCTGGTGGCGCTTGGCGCCGTGAGCCGCCGACTGGCCGGCGGCGAGAGTCCGGAACAGCTGTTGGCCCAAGCGCTTCCACCGCCCGTGCAGTGGCTCGGCCGGGACCGGATAAGGTTTGGATGCCTGTGCGACCGTCGCGACTTAGAGGGCCTGATCCGGTCCCTGCCGGCGGCGGATCGCCGCGAGATGGCGGCCGGCGGCGGTGCCGAGGTGGTTTGTCAATATTGCCGAACGGCGTACCGCTATGATCCCGACACGCTGACCGGCCACGAATCGTGACCGGTCGCCAACGCCCCGCCGTTAAACGCCGGCGAGCCAAAAGGGGTGGGGACCGCTCAAATGGCGCGGTCGACCCGGCCGGATCGCAGACACGCCGTGCACACGTAGATGCGCCGCACCTTCCCGTTGATCCGGGCGCGCACATGCTGGATGTTGGGTTTCCAGATCCGTTTCGTGTGTCGTTTGGACTTGCTGACATTGAAGCCATGAGCCACGTGCTTATCACAGATTTCGCATCGGTACGCCACGAAGGTTCCCTCCCGCCATGCCAATCCTTTTCACTATAGCAGACGGACCGGCGCAAACCAAGGGTGGCGGCTGAACGTCCGCGGCCAGCCTCTTGGGTGAAGCCGCGGCACACGCGGCCCGCGCGCCCGGGTGGACACGGGCCTGCGGGCGAGCACCCGCCGGCGTGAGGCCGGATTCGGTGACGAGTGGTCCCCCCGCCAGTGGGTCGCCTCGTGAAGTCGACATGCGCCCGAGCGCGGTTCGGTCGGCCGACGCGGCACCGGCCCGCCACCTGCCGGCGACAGCCGTTGGCGAAGGGCTGCACGGACGGGAGGGGTCTTGCATTCCGCCTGCGGTTATCCTAGGATAACCGCAATACCCGACCGTTATGGTTGGATATGCCCGGATGGGCGGCGTGGGATGCGTCCGGCGCCAGCGCTCGGCGATGGGGCGGGCGGCCGCCGGCGCCAAAAGGGGACACACGGCATGGAAGGGCGCGTGCGGCCGGAGACCCTGACGGCCTGGGCGATTGGGGCCGGAATTTTGCTGGGGACATACGATACCGCCGCGCTGGCTGTCGCCTTGCCGCGCCTCGGGCCTCTGTGGCACATCGGACCCGGCGGGATGGGACTGGTGGGGTCGGCGGCGGTGGTGGGCATGCTCGTGGGGAGCTTGGCGGCGGGACCGGCGGCCGACCACCTTGGACGCCGGCGCATTTTGTTGACGGACTTCGTCCTCTATGGGATGGCGGGACTGGCGACCGCGCTGTCGATGAATCTGGCGACGCTGGTGGCGAGCCGGCTCTTCGTGGGGCTGGCCCTGGGCGCCGACTACGCGGTGGCCTTCCCCTATCTGGCCGAGGTGAGCGGGCCAAGGGGTCGCGGACGGGTGATGGCCACCGTCTTGTGGGCGGCCAATTTTGGCATGTTGGCCGCTTACGCGATGGGGGCCCTCACGGCTTCGTGGCAAGGCGGCTGGCGCATCCCCTTCGTGATAGGACTGCTGCTGGTGGTGCCGGTCCTATGGTTTCGCCGGCGGGTGCCGGAATCTTCCCCGTGGCAGGCGGCGCGGCGGGCGCCCGGGGGCAGCCGGACGGGTTTGAAGGGATCCGGCCTGGTCTGGCGCACCGTCTTGTCGTCCAGTGGCGCGTGGTTCTGCTACCAGGTCAGTGACCAGGGCCTGAGTTTGTTTTTGCCCCTCATGTTGGTGACCCTGCTCGGCACCTCGATTGCCGGCGCCGCCTGGCACGCGGTGCTGATCAAGGCGGTCACCATTCCGGCCGCCGCGCTCACCGTCGCCACCATTGAGCGTTGGGGCCGCCGGCCGCTGCAGGTGTGGGGATTCTGGCTGCGCGGCCTCGCCCTGGTCGGCTTGACGGGAGAGATCGGCGTGTGGGGACTGGCGCGGGTGGACCGCGGATGGGCCGGGGGATTGCTCTGGACCCTTTTGATTGTGCTGTTTGCGGCCGGCGCCTGGGGGCCGGACAAAACGACCGTCATCACCGCCGCGGAACGCTCCCCGACCTCGGTTCGGGCCACCGGTCAAGGCATTGCGGAGGCGGCGGGCCGTCTCGGTGGCCTGGTCGGCATCGCCGGCTACAGCGCCTTGGTGCCGCTCGGGGGCATGGCGGCAGGGCTGGCGTTCTTTGCGGTCCTGACCATGCTGGGAGCGGTGATCAGTCAGTTCACCCTGCCGGAGACGGCGCGATCGGCGGCGGATGCGCGGCCCGCTCTCGTCTCGCCGGGCGACCGGTGGTAGCGAGTCGGGCATCCCCGGCCTTTGGCCGAAAGACGCTCTCAGCATCGGCGCCGGCAACCGTCAGCGGACGAGCAGCGCCATTAAGGCCGCCGTCCGCTCCGGCATGGCCGCGGGTGAGTCGCGCGGCGACGCCGGCGGTTCGGGATCCGGCGCTCGGATCCCCGCCGACCGTTGGCGCGGGCAGTACGCGGCCCGGGGGACCGGAGATCGGCGGTGTCGCGGATCCTAGTGGGCGATTGGGGTGGCGGGACGCCGGGGCGTGCGACCGGCACCGGGCTCCGGAGGCTAGGCAGGATTCGGCGGGCGAATCGCGAACCGAAACCGAATCGAGTGAGCAAACGCGGGCGAGGGGGCCGGGGGGTGTCGGCATACGGGACGCGGAGGCGGCGCCGGCACGTGGGCCGGTGGCTGGTCGTGGGGCTGTTGGTGGCGGCGCTGCTGACAGTCGGGTACGGCACCTTGGTGGGTTGGGTGCTGACGCACCCGGCCCGCCAGCCCGTCGAAAGCAGTCCGGCCCGCTGGGGAATGACCTATCGGGACATCCGCTTTGCCAGCGACAAGGGCGGGCTCCGGCTGCACGGATGGTGGATTCCCGCGACCCATCCGGTGGGCCTCACGGTCGTCTTTGCGCACGGCTACGACACCAACCGCGAGGAATCGGACATCCCCCTGCTCGCCGTGGCCCGAGCCGTCCATCTCATGGGCGCCAACGTGCTCCTGTTTGACTTTCGCGGGGAGGGCCGCTCACCGGGCTCGCTGGTGTCCATCGGCTACAACGAGCAGTGGGACCTGCTGGCCGCCGTCCAATACGCGCACCGGCAGTCGCCGGCCAGCCGGATCGTCATCATGGGCTATTCCATGGGCGCCTCCACGGCCATCCTGACGGCGGCCCGCACGCCGCTGGTGGCGGGGGTTTTGGCCGACAGCCCGTTTGCCGACTTGAAGACCTATCTGCAGGGAAGTCTGCCGGTCTGGACGCACCTGCCGGCCTTTCCCTTCAACGCCATTATTTTGGCCATCATCCCGCGCTTGACCGGCATCCATCCGAGCCGGGTGGATCCCCTGGCGGTGTTGGGGGCGCTGGGCGACCGGCCTCTGCTGCTCATCGCCGGCACCGCCGACACGTACATCCCGGACACCAATGCCATGGAGCTGTACCGCCGCGCCCGGCGCACCGATCCGCAGGCACAGCTCTGGTTGGTGGCGGGCGCCAATCATGTGCAAGGATTCAAGGTGGCGCCGATCGCCTACCTGCAGCACGTCTACGATTGGCTCCACGAGGTGGACCCGGCTGTGCGGCCCCTGCCGCCGTCCCTGGGATTCTGAGGCGGCCCCGTCCCAGCCGGAACCGGAACGGCACTCGGCGGCGGGCACTCCGGCCGCTCGTGCCCGCCGGAACTGTGCGCCCCGGTCCCGCCCTCACCCCATCGCGGGCCGCGGTCCGCGCACCCGAGACTTTGCCGCCGCGGCCCGGCGCGGTCGCGTCGTAGAGCCGTCCTTTCGGCCCGGGCGCCGCCTGCCACCGTCCTCGATGCCGGGCCGGATTCAGGCGGGGGCCAGCATCGCGGGACCCACCTCGTCCAACCGCGTGACGCCGGCCATGGCGAGGGTCAGGTCCATTTCGGCGCGCAGGTCCAGCAGGGACTGCTGAACGCCGGCCGCGCCGGCCACCGCCAGCGCGGCGGCGTAGGGGCGCCCCCAGAGCACGGCGCGCGCGCCCAGGGCGAGCGCCTTGACCACGTCGGCTCCATGCCGAATGCCGCTGTCGAACAGCACGGGCACCCGATCCCCCACCGCCGCCACCACCGCCGGCAACGCCTGCAGCGCGGGCACCGCCCCGTCCAGCTGTCTTCCCCCGTGGGTGGATACGACGATGCCCCGCGCGCCCGCCCGCACGGCGTCGCGCGCGTCGTCGGGATGGGTCAGGCCCTTGACCAGCACGGGCAGGCGGGTGAGTTGAATCAGACGCGTCAGGTCGTGCCAGGTGAAAGCCGGATTGACGAAGGTGGCGAGAAACAGCTCCACCGCCCGTTCGGGCTGCTCGGCCGGATCGCCGCCCAGCTTGGCGCGAAACGCCGGATCGCTCCAGTAGTTGGCAAGCCCCTGACCCTCCAGGAACGGCAGGTAGGCGTTCTGCAAATCGCGTGGACGCCAGCCCAGCATGGGCGTGTCCACCGTGACCACCAGCGCCTGGTAGTCCTGGCGTTCCGCGCGCGCCACCAGGCTGGCCATCACCTCCCAGTCCCGGCCGCAATAGAGCTGGAACCAGCGCAGACGGGCCGGCAGGAGCGCGGCGACATCCTCCAGTGTGGCCGAGGAGACCGTGCTCAGGATGAAGGGTGTGTCGGCGGCCGCGGCGGCCTCGGCCGTTGCTCGCTCGCCGGCGGGGTGCAAAATGCCCTGCGCGCCCACGGGAGCCAGCAGAACCGGCCATGTGAGCGGACAATCCCCGATGCGGCAAGACCAGTCCCGCCGGCTCACGTCCCGCAGCACCCGCGGGCGAATCCGCCAGCGCGCGAACGCGTCCCGATTGGCGGCGGCGGTGTCCTCCGCCCCGGCGTTGCCCAGGAGATAGCCGGCGGCCTTGGCGTCCAGACACTGCTCCGCCGCCGCCAGCCAGTCCGGAGCGCCCAAATGCACGGGCGGCACCGATGGGTTTCCATAGATGGCTATCTGCCGCGTCAATCCAGACTCCTCCGCCATGTTGGACTCCTTTCGTTGAGAGACCCGACCGCGACCTGGGGGACCGGACTCACCCGCGTCCGGACTCGGCCAGGAGGACCGGTCCGAAGAGCCCGCCCGCCGCCTGTTCCGAACTCCCGAAAACGGTTGGTTTGCCGTCGCTGTAATAAGCCCCCAGGGTATTGGTGACCCGAATGCGGATCTGATGGCGCCCTGGCCCCCACAGCGGGGAGCAGTCAAAGCGGTAGGGATGCCAAAGCCGCACGCCGGCGGATTGGCCGTCCACAAACACTTCGGCGGTGCCGCGGACACGCCCGAGATCCAAGACGGCGGCGTCGGTGAAGCCGTCCACCACGGTCTCGTACACCACGGCGCCGCTGTAGGTGGGCAAAGCCAGCCGGGTGCGCCAGTCTCCGGTGCCACCGGCGTGCGGCGTCGTCTCCACGATGAGCGGCGCTTGGAGGACGGCGGCCTCGGTCTGCAGTCCGGCGGGCGTCACCGCGAGGGTCAGCAAAGCGCCCGCGTCCACCGGCGGGAATTGCAGGCGCTCATCGGAGGTTGGCACGGGCGCGCCATTCACCCAGGCGGCCACGGTTCCGGCCGCCCGGACGGTGACGCTGCTGGCGCCGATGGGCAGGCGGGCCCGCAGCCACACGACGGCACCCACGCGGTTCGGGTCTAGGACCCAGGGCAAAATCCCGGCGGGTACGGCATCCGGCTCCAGCCAGCCCACATCGGGCAGCAGATGGGGGCGGGGATACAGCCAGTGGTCCTCGGGCCAGGCAGCGCCCGACGCGAAGGGCCGACCCTCCGCGGTGCGCCACGTGCCGTCGGTGCCGAACACCCCGCGGGCGTCGCCCGCTTCCCACAAGCCGTCCAGCAGGAATTGGGCCGCGGGCGATGCCGACTCCAACCGGACGCACAGCCGGTTCGGGCCGGGCGTGGCATCCGCCGTCAGATCCACCACGTGCTGACCCCACCGGCTGTAGGGCATGAAGTCGCCGAGACGGGCCGCCACACGGCCGTTGAATTCGACCTCCAGGCTGGCGTCGTAGACCACGGCGTGCAGGCGCACGCGGTCGAACGTCGCGGGCAGCTGGACGGTCTGCTCCGCCCGCCAGCTGCCGGACGCGCCGCCGGGCGCCAGAAACCAGGTGAGCGGCAGACGCGGCGGGACCGAGGAAATCGCCGCGCCGACGCGGACGTCGCCCGCGTCCGTCGGCGCGACCGTCAAGGTGACCGCGTGCCAGCCGGCACTCAGAAAGCCGGAGAGGAGGGCGGCATATTGCGGACCCTCAACCACCCAGGGCACCTCGTCCACCACGACCGATTTGATGCCCGGCCCTTCCACTTGCAGCCAGTACACGCCGTCGGCGGGAATGCGGACGTGGCTCCTCGCGGTGGCGGTTTCTCCCGCGGCGCGCCGGCCCAGATTCAGGAACAGGCGGCTCACGCGGCCCATCCGCCCGGCCCAGCGGCGTGCGGTCATGTCGCCGAACACGGAGCTCACCACCCGGGTCGCTTCGGTGTCGGAACCGGCATCGCGGCAGCGCCACGTGGCCGCCTCGCTCCAGAGCCGGCTCACCCACGCCGACGAGGGGCCCTCATCGGCCGCCCACCCGTTGCGGCTGCCCTCGCCCGGCGTGGCTTCGACCCGCACGTCGACCCGCCGAATTTCTACGCCGACGCCCGTGTCGTGGCGGTCAAAGTCTCCCCAACGGTTGTCCAAGGTGGGCTCCAGCGTCAGCGTCCAACGGTCCGGCAGGACCCGGGCGCCGTCGAGCGCGGAGGCGGGCGGAACGCGCGCCGGCAGAACGGTCGCATCCGCCGGGGCCGTGCCGTCCGGGGCGGCGTCGTCGGGGCGGACCACCACCAGAGCGGCCGGCGCCTCACGGAAGCTGACGGTCACCTGGGTCTCGCGGTCGAGGGCGACGGCGTCCAACCGCCGTGCCGCGCCGCTCAGGAGATCCCACTGTTCGACTCGACCGCCGCCGCGGAAGAGGAACGGCTGCTCCTCGGGCACCGTGGAGGCGGCAACCGCCGCCTCGTGCATGGGGATGAGGTGGGGGCCGGGAGGCAGCACCAGGAACACCCGCGTGCCGTCGGGCAGATTGCGCTCCAGAGAGAGGCCCGTGGCGCGGCACCGGCGGGCCAGCCGTCGGTTCAAGATCGCGTCCAGCTCGTGCGGCCCGTCGACCTGCTTGACCCCGACCAGACGGCGGGCCCGCATCGGCAGGCCGACCCCAATCACCAGGCCGCCGTCGTCCAGAAAGCGCTGCAGCGCCTGTCGGCCCGTCTCCTCCACCGGCTCGGCGCCCGGCAGGATCACGGCGCCGTATCGCTCCGGGTCGATGACGAGGCCGTCGGCGGTGGACCTGGCGCGCTCGAGCGCCCCGTCGTCGACCACGTCGAAATCCCAGTGGCCGGCGCGGAGCGCCCCCACTTCCGGGCGATTGCGGTTCTGTCGACCCACCACCGCCCAGTAGAGCCCGCGGATGCGTTCCGCCTCCGCGTCGGCCGGGCGCCGCGCCAGATCCATGGCATGGTCCGCGCCGGTCCCGTCGGGCCAAGGCATATGCCCCCACAGATGCCGGCCGGGATAGTACACGGCCACGTCCGCGCGATGCGTGCCCTGGCTCAGGATCCAGGAGAGACGGGTGACCGCCGCGGCAAATAAGGGGTAATGCTCCCAGTACGGCTGCCGAAAGCCCGTGTCCGGGGGCGCCCATTCCCACCAGCCGCCCCGGGTGGAGTAGTACACGGCGTGCGGATTATACAGCGTGGCGCCGGCTTGGTACCACGGCAGCAGCCAGTGCCAGATCTCCTCCAGTGTGGGACCCCAGCCGCTGGAATGAAACGCTTCGAGCCAGACTCGCTCTCCGTGCCCGAGATGCGCCAGCGACGAATGGGCCTTGGTTTCCCCGTCGGGATCGTTGCCCGGCGCCGAAAACCAGCGGTGCATGCGGGGGTAGTCGAGGTACAGACGGCCGGCCCCGTAGGGATCCATTTCCCGTCCCGGGCCGGCCTGGTCCGAGCCCAGCAGCAGATGGCGGCGCCGATGCCATTCGCCCAACGGGCGGAACCAGGCGGTTTCGGCCAGGTCGGCCAGGATGCCGTAGACGCGCCGTCGCGTCTGCCCGTGGCCGGGCCCGGAATCAAACAGATCGCCGATGCGGGGTCGGAGGTCTTCGCCGAAGCGCGTCGCATAGCGGCTGAGGACAGCCGGCTGCCAGGTTGGCATCGGGGGCAGCTCGTCTTGAAAACTGCCCCGAATGACGCGGCCGAACCACTGGCCGAGACGGCGCTCCATCTCGCCGTGGATAAGGTCCAGCAAGTGCGCGCCGGCGGCCGGATTGAGCCAGTCGAAGCCCGTGCGCACAGTCCCGTAACGCCACGTCCCATCCTCCGCGACCGGAGAGGACCCGGGCGGCGCGGATGCACCGCGCCGCCAGCGCACCAGGCGGTAGCCCCGGTATTCGGGATGCTGCACAATCAGGCGGGCGGGGAAGTTGGCCCCGGAGAATCCGATTTGATCGTAATACCAGAGGAACATGCCGAGCCGCTCCGCCTCCACCACCGCGAGCTGGAAGCATTCCCACCAGGCCGGCGTGTAAAATGCGGGGTCCGACCCGGCACTGGCCTGGTTGGGGCCGGTGGGCGCCAGATTGATGACCACCAGCTGGCGGACTCCTCCGGCCGCCATTTGGGCCATTTGCCAGCGCAGGCGCTCGGGGACGATGGGCTCGGCATCCCACCACCAGAGCGGCACCACACCGTAGTCCGGATCGAGGCGGCGAAAGTGGGCTTGGAGATCACGGGCCAAATCCACGGCGACAACCCCTGTCTATCGTATCGTGCGCGGGGATGCGGCCCCGAAGCCGGGCGGCGTCGAGGAGAGATTCGCCGCGACCCGACGGATTCCTGCGCCTCGGGTGTGGGCGCCGGTCGGGCCGCTTGGCTCCACCCGGCACCGCTTGACGACCCGTCCCTGGATTTTCTAGACTCCAGGCACCGAGATCTGCAATCATGCTCGGCTGACTTGCAAGGGGCTCGGACAAGGCTCGATCGCATTTCGCACAGGCCGGAGGGGTGCCATGATTTGGCAGCGTGACGGCGGTGAGCTCCGCATTCATGAAGAGGTGGCGGCAGCCCTGGCCCGGCTGGCCCTGGACAACTGCGCCGGCATCGCACCGTCGGCGCGTCGGGGCAGTCCGCTGGTGCGTCCGCACGGCATTGTCGTGCGGAGCCAAGACGGGTTGGTGGTCGACTGTCACGTGGAGTTGGCCACGGGCTGGGATGCCCGTCAGGCGGAGGTGGCCCAGCGGGCGGAACAGGCGGTGGGCGAGATGCTGGCCCGATGGCTGGGCATGAGCCCGCGGCGCGTGACGGTGCACGTGCGCGGGGCCGGCAGCAAGACCCGCAAGTCGCATCCCTCCCAGCAGGTGCCGGCATCGTGAGACTGGACGCCGGAGCCTGGCGGAGGATGTGGGCCGCCGCCGTGGAGCGGCTCTCGCAGGAATGCGCCCACGTGAATCGCCTGAACGTGTTTCCGGTGGCGGATCGGGACACCGGCCACAATATGCTGGGCACGCTGCAGGCGGCCGTCCGCGCCCAGGACGCGGTGGTCGGCGGCACCCTGGCGCAGCTGGCCGAAGCGCTGGCCGCAGGGGCCGTGTGGGGGGCGCGGGGCAATTCCGGGGTCATCCTCTCGCAGTGGATGCGCGGATTTCTGGACGCGGCGCCGGACGCGGAGACATGGGAGGCCGCCCGCCTGGCGGCCGCCTTTCGGCTGGGGGCCGAGGTGGCCACCCGTCAGGTGCACGAGCCGGTGGAGGGCACCATTCTCACCGTGATGCGGCGGGTGGCCGACGCCGTCTCGGGCGACCTGGCGGACGCGGGGCACTTTTTTGAGACGGCCGTACAAGCCGCTCGCCAAGCGGTGTTGGACACCCCGGCGCAGCTGCCGGTGCTGGCCGCGGCCGGCGTGGTGGATGCGGGCGCGCAAGGCTGGACCGTCCTGCTGGAGGGCCTGCAGGCAGGTCTGGCGCCGACCGGGACGGCGCGGCCGCGGCGGCCCGCGCGCGACGCCGTGGAGCCGGCCCGCACCGGCGCGCGCGAACCGGCCGCGCTGCGCTATCCGTACGATGTGGAGGCGCTGTTGGAACCGCTGGCCGGCGCCCCGCCCTTGGACACTTGGTACGCGGACCTGGCCCGCCTGGGCGACTCGATTGTGGTGGCGGCGGGTCCCGGCGGGCGTGCCAAGGTGCATGTGCACACCGACACGCCGTCTCGGCTCATGGCACGTCTGGAGGAATGGGCGGCGCTGACCGAGATGACCGTCTTGGATATGCGCCGGCAGGTGGCGGAGAGCCATCCGCCCGAGGGGGGACCCTGGGCGGTGGCCGACGTCCGCTGGCACAGCCTGCTGCGGGCGGCGGGCCTAACACCGGCCCTGCCGGACCCGGCGCTGGATCGTCCGGGCGCCGTGTGGCTGAATCCCACGGGACCCCTCACGGAGGGATGGGCGGTGGCGGGCCTCGGCGCCCTGCTCATCGCCGCGTCCTACTGGTGGCCCGGGATGGAGGCGAACGCGGCGGGTTCGGCACTGGAGCGGGCCGCCGCCGCCGTTGAGGTGCAGGTGGAGCGGCGCCCGGACGGCTATCGGGTGCAGGGCGGACCACCGGTCGATTTGGATCGCGCCCTCGGGGCGACGGGCGCTCAGGTGGCGTCATGCGACATGGCCCACCTGTATCTCGACGATCAGGTTCCGGAGGAGGAGGCGGCGCGGTGGGAGACGGTCTGCCAGGCCGAGGCCGTGCGGGTGGCGAATCTGCCGGTGTGGGTGCTGGTGGTGGCGGAATAGCCCTGGGCGATCCGCCGACCCGGCTGCCGGGAGTCGGCCCCCGGCGCGCCTTGGACCTGGCCCGGCTCGGCATTGCCCGGGCGGGCGATGTGCTGACCCTGTGGCCCCGACGGTATCAGGACCGCACCCGCATTATGCCCATCGCCCTGGTTCGTTTGGACGAAGCCACCGTGGTCAAAGGGCAAGTCGTGGCGGTCACCGCACGGCGGCCGCCCGGCCGGGACCCGATGGCCGTGGTGACCGTGACCGACGGGACCGCCCTGCTGGAGGTTGTCTTTTTCCACGCGCGCTACCTGCTGGACCGCTTTCGCCCGGGACAAACGCTCCTCCTCACCGGCCGGGTGAGTCGACGGGGCCGGCGTCTATCCATGGCCCACCCGGAATGGGAGATTGTCACCGACGCCGACGTGCAGGGCATCGTGCCGGTGTACCCCCTGGCCGGCGAACTGCGCCAGGCCTGGATGCGGAGCCTCATGCGCCGGGTGGTGCCGCCGCTGGCCGCGCAGGTGCCGGATCCGCTGCCGGCGTGGCTGCTGTCGCAGCGGCGGCTGCCCAGCCGGTCCTGGAGCCTGGCCACCATCCACTGGCCCGCCACCCTCGCCGACCAGGAACAAGCGCGCATCCGCTTGGTCCTGGAAGAAGTGCTGGTGGTCGCCTTGGCGGTGCAGTGGCTCCGTCGGCGGGAGCGGGTGCCCGGGCAGGGGCAGGCGCTGGTGCCTGACGGCCCCACGGCCGCCCGCCTGCGGGCGCGGCTGCCGTACACGCTGACGGGGGCACAGGAACGGGCTTGGCGCGAGATTGCCCAGGATCTGATCCAGGTGGCCCCTATGGCCCGCCTGCTGCAGGGCGACGTGGGCAGCGGCAAGACGGTCGTCGCCGCCCTGGCTTGCCTGGCCGCGGTGGACGCGGGACTGCAGGCGGCGTTTATGGCTCCCACCGAAGTGCTGGCGGACCAGCAGGCGGACGTCTTGGCGGAGTGGCTGGAGCCGCTGGGCTTGACCGTGGGCCGTCTGACCGGACGAGAAGGGCCGGGCTCGGTGTTGCGGCAAGCCGTGGCGGCGGGGGATGTCGCGGTGGTGGTCGGAACCCAGGCGCTGATCCAAGAGTCGGTGCGTTTTGAACGACTCGGGCTTGTGGTGGTGGACGAGCAGCATCGCTTCGGTGTGCGCCAGCGGTCGGGCTTGAGCGCCAAGGGCCACGCGCCGCATCTGCTGGTCATGACGGCGACGCCCATTCCGCGCACGCTGGCGCTCACGGTGTACGGCGATCTGGCCGTGACCGTGATTGACGAGCTGCCGCCGGGACGGCGGCCGGTCGACACCGTGCGCCGGACGCGGGCGGAACGTCGGCAGGTGTACGAGGAGGTCATGCGGGCCGTGCGGCGGGGCGAGCAGGCGTACGTCGTGTGTCCGCATGTTGAAGACAAGGACGCCGGCGGTGTGCGGGCGGCGACGGCGGTGTACGAGGGCATGCGCGGGCTCCCGGGCTGGCGGGTGGGCCTGTTGCACGGCCGGCAGGGCACCGAGGAGAAGGTTCGCGTCATGGACCAGTTTCGGCGCGGCGAACTGGATGTCCTGGTGGCCACCAGCATCGTGGAAGTGGGCGTGGACGTGCCCAACGCCAGCCTGATGGTGATCGAGGATGCGGACCGCTTCGGCTTGGCCCAACTCCATCAGCTGCGCGGGCGGGTGGGACGGGGGAGCAAGCCCGGGGTCTGTGTGTTGGTGGCCGACCCCGGAACCGAGGAGGCGGAGGCGCGGCTGGACGCCATGACGCGGATCCACGACGGCTTGGAACTGGCCGAGGTGGACCTGCAGCTGAGGGGCCCCGGCGAGGTGCTGGGGCTTCGCCAACATGGACTGGCGGGGTTCAGCCTGGCCAATCCCCTCAAGGACTGGGAACTGATGCAGGAGGCCCGGCAGCTGGCGGAGACGCTGTTGGACCAGGATCCCGAGCTGACGCGGCCCGACCACGCGGGTCTCCGGCAGGCGGTGTTGCAGGCGTTGGGGGAAGCGCTGCCGGCGAGCGTGCTGCATTGACGGCGGACCGGGCTGAGCGCGGCGCGGAGACGGGAGGCTAGCATGCGTCGATTGACGAAGGAAGAAATCGCGGGGGGTCTCGGCGACCTGCCGGGGTGGACGGGCAACGAGGCCCGGTTGGAGGCCTGGTTTGTCTGGCCGACGTTTGCGGCCAGCCTGCAGTTTGTCAACGAGGTGGGGGCCTTGGCCGAGGCGGCTTCCCACCACCCCGACCTGGACATCCGCTACAACCGCGTGCGCGTGGGACTGAGCACCCACGACGCCGGCGGCGTGACCGACCGCGACCTGGCGTTGGCGCGAGCGATTGGTCATGCGGCGCGGAGCCTCCGCGCCGAGGCCGCGGACGAGGAGACGCCGCCGCGGCGGCCGGGTTGACGAAATCCCCGCCCAGCGCGTACACTCGGATCAAATTTCACAGGGTCCTGGCGATGACCGGAACGAGTAGCCGGGAAAGCCGTGTAGAGCGAGCCGGTGAGGGTGGAAGACCGGCGACGGATACCCGGGGAATGGATCCGCGAGCTGTCGTCCGAACGTCGTTGACCAGTAGGGCAGACCGGCCTCTTCCTCCGTTATCCGGGAAGGCGATATAAGCGGAAGCCGTATCGCGCTGAGTGGCCGTGAGGCCAAATTTGGGTGGCACCACGAAGAAACCTTCGTCCCATGGGCGGGGGTTTTTATGTTTTGCGAAGGGGTCGACCGCGTGAGCAAAAGGTTGGGCGTGGATGTGGGGACCGAGCGACCGTACCGGGCGGCGGCGCGGGTGTTTCCCGTGGATCAGGACACGCCGATCACGGCTTTCCTGAAGCTGAGGGCGATGGGCGCGCACACGCTGCTGGAGAGTGTCGAAGGCGATGAGAAGGTGGCCCGGTACTCCTTCATCGCGATAGGCCAGCTGGCGCGTCTCCTGGATCAGGGGGGCCGGGCGGTGCTGGACGGGGAACGGGGCCGCCTGGAGGCGGCCGACCCGACGCCGCTCCTCCGCGAGGGCTGGCGGCTCTATCGGGCCGAGGTGCCCGCCGACGTTCACCTTCCCTACACCGGCGGGGCGGTCGGGTACTTGGCATACGACTGGGTCCGCAGCATCGAGCGCCTGCCCCGGCGGCACCCGCCCTGCTCACCCGGGTGGCACTGGGTGTGGCCGCACACGGTCGTGGCGTTCGACCATCGCCAGCAGACGCTCAGCGTGGTGGCGCAGGCACGTCCGGAGGAGGGACGGGGACGCCTGGAGGCACGCCTGCAGGCGGTGGAGGCGGCGCTGTCCCGCTCCCACCAGCCGGTCACCTCGGCGGTGCGGCGAATCGGACCGGTCACCAGCAACCTGACGGCCGAGCGATACCGGACCATGGTCCTGTCGGCGCGGCGGCACATCACGGCGGGCGACATCTTTCAGGTGGTGCTCTCCCAGAAGCTTTCGGCGCCGGTGGACGGAGACGCCTTCGGGCTGTACCGCCGCTTGCGGCGTCTGAATCCCTCGCCCTACTTGTTTTATCTCGAGACGGGGGAGCGGACGCTCGTGGGCTCCTCGCCGGAGCTGCTGGTCCGTGTGCAGGACGGCGAAGTGGCGACCCGACCCATCGCGGGCACCCGGCCGCGGGGCGCGACGCCGGAGCAGGACGCGGCCCTGTGGGAGGACTTGGTGCGCGACGGGAAAGAGCGGGCGGAGCACGTCATGCTGGTCGACCTGGGCCGCAATGACCTGGGCCGGGTGGCCACGGCCGGAAGCGTCCGGGTCACGCGGCTCATGGAGCGCGAGTCGTTCAGCCACGTCATGCACATGGTCTCCGACGTGACGGCGCGGCTGAAGCCGGGCCTGGACGCGCTGGATGCGCTCCGGTCCTGCTTTCCGGCCGGCACCCTGACCGGCGCCCCCAAGATTCGGGCCATGGAACTGATCGACGAACTGGAGCCGGAGAGTCGCGGCGCCTACGGCGGCGTGGTGGGCTATCTGTCGCATGAGGGAGCCCTCGACGCCTGCATCACCATTCGCACCTTGGAAGTGCACGACGGCCGGGCCACCGTCCAGGCGGGCGGCGGCATCGTGGCCGACTCCGTCCCGGAAGCCGAGTATCAGGAATCGTTGAACAAGGCCCGGGCTCTCATCACCGTGCTGGAGGGAGAGGAGCAATGGCGGTGACGCTGGTGATTGACAACTATGATTCCTTTACGTACAACCTGGTCCAACTCTTGGAGAGCCTCGGGTCCCCGTGCCGGGTCGTGCGCAACGATGCGGAGTCGGTGGACGCGGCGCTCGCGTCCGGGCCCGATCGGATCGTGATTTCCCCCGGTCCCGGTCGTCCGGAACAGGCCGGCATCTCGCTGGAGTTGGTGCGGCGCGCCCCGGCGGACGTGCCCATCCTGGGCGTATGCCTCGGCCATCAGACCATCGCCCTGGCCTTCGGCGCGGAGGTGGGCCCGGCGGTCCGCCTGATGCACGGAAAGGCCGACGCCGTGCACCACCAGGGGCAGGGGATTCTGCACGGTCTGCCCTCGCCGTTTTGGGGCGGGCGCTACCACTCCCTGGCCGTAAGCCGCTGCGAGGGGACACCGCTGGAGGTGACCGCGACGGCCGAGGACGGGACGGTGATGGCGGTGCAGCACCGTGAGCGCCCGTTGTTCGGCATTCAGTTTCATCCCGAAAGCATTCTGACCCCGGACGGGCGCCGGGTGATGGAGAATTTTCTGGCCGTGGGAGCGAAGGGGGAGCGACACAATGCGCGAGCTGTTTGAAAAGCTGGCCCGGCGGGAGGTGTTGAGTCGGGCGGAGGCCCGCGCGGCGATGGGCCTCATCATGGACGGCGAGGCCACCCCCAGCCAGATTGGGGGCCTCCTGATGGCGCTGGCGGTGCGGGGAGAGGCGGTGGATGAGCTGGTCGGCTTCGCGGAGGCCATGCGCGCGCGCGCGGCGGTGGTGCCGGTGCGCAGGCGCCCGGTGCTGGACACGTGCGGGACCGGCGGCGACGGCAGCTCGAGCCTCAACATCTCGACCCTGGCCGGGCTGGTGGCGGCCGCCTGCGGCGTGCCGGTGGCCAAGCACGGCAACCGGTCGGTCTCATCCCGAAGCGGGAGCGCCGACGTTCTGGAGGCGCTCGGCGTGAAGATTCCGGCCAGTGCGGACGAGGCCGGCGACCAAGTGGATCGGGTGGGGTTCGGCTTTTTGTTCGCGCCGATGCTGCACGCCTCGATGCGGCATGCCATGCCGAGCCGGCGCGAGCTCGGGGTGCGCACGGTGTTCAATCTGCTGGGACCGCTCACCAATCCGGCCGGGGCCGAGTATCAACTGCTGGGCGTGTTCCAAGCCGATTGGGTGGAGCCGGTCGCTCGTGTGTTGGCGGAACTTGGGACGTTGCACAGCTTGGTGATTCACGGCGAGGGTCTGGACGAAGCGACGCTGTCCGGCACCACCCTGGTGGCCGAGGTGCGCGGACGGCAGGTGGACGTGTTTCGCATCACGCCCGAGCTGTGCGGGCTGGGTCGGAGCCCGCTGGCGGCGGTGCGCGGTGGGGATCCGGCCGAGAATGCCCGCCGGGGCGAGATGCTCCTGGCGGGGGCGGACGGGCCCGACGCCGATATCGTGGCGTTGAATGCGGGGCTGGCGCTGTATGCCGCGGATCAGGTGGACACCGTGGCGCAAGGGGTCCGCCGGGCGCAGGAAGCCATGCGCGACGGACGGGCGCGGCGGCTCCTGGAGCGCCTCCGGGCTTGGCCGGACGAGGTGCCGGCATGAGCGTCTCGCCGGACCATTTCCTGACCGCGCTGACGGAGCGGGCGCAGGTGCGGGCGGAGGCAGCCCGGGTGGCGGAGGCGGGCCGGGGGGCGCCGGCGGTCAGAGCGCCGGCCCGCGCATTGGAGGCGGCGCTTCGCCGGCGCCGGTTCGGACTGATCGCCGAGGCCAAACGACGGTCTCCGTCCCGGGGGGTTCTGGCTCCCGGAGCCTACGACGCCGGCCAGCTGGCGCGCCGGTATGAGGAGGCGGGGGCCGCCGCCGTGTCGGTCTTGACGGAGCCGCACTTCTTTGACGGCCGTCTGGACGATTTGCGGGCCGCTCGGGCGGCCACAGCGCTGCCGCTGCTGCGCAAGGACTTTATCCTGGATCCGGCTCAGGTGCGGGAATCGGCCCGGGCGGGGGCCGACGCGGTGTTGGCCATCGTGCGCATCCTGACTCGCCCGGCGCTCGGGGATCTCTTGGCGGAAGCCGACCGCTGGGGCGTCGACGTGCTGGTGGAGGTGCACAGCCGGTCCGAGCTGGACATGGCCCTGGAGGCGGGGGCACGCTTGGTGGGCGTCAACAACCGCGATCTCGACACGTTCGCCACCGATTGGCGCCGGTCCCTGGCGTTGGCGGCGGCGCTGCCCCCGGGCGTGTTGGCGGTGGCGGAGAGTGGCATTCGGGATCTGTCCCAGGTGGTGGAGTTGGAGCGCCACGGGTATCGCGCCGCCTTGGTGGGCGAGGCCGTGATGACGGAGGGCGTGGGGCTGGTGGAGGCGGTGCGGGCATGGGTGGGCGCGTAAAAATCTGCGGCCTCACCGAGGAGGCGGCCGTCGAAGCGGCGCTGACGGCCGGCGCGGACTACGGCGGCGTGGTCCTGGGCCCGGCGCGGCGGCAGGTGCCCTGGGAGACGGCCCGGCGGTGGGCGGAGCGGTATCCGCGGCGGTTGGTGGCCGTGCTCCGGGACGCAGCGCCGGAGGTCTGGGAGCGGCTCGGGGAGGTGCCGTGGGCGGGCATCCAAGTTTACGACGCGCCCCGGCCCGACTGGGTAAAATGGGCGCGCAGCCAGGGCTGGCTTGCGATTTGTCCGTCCGGTCCGGGCCAACCGCCGGTGGCGGATGTGTGGTTGCTGGAAACCTCGCGGCCGGGCACCGGCGAGCGATTGGATTGGTGGCGCGTGGAGCGCCCGGCGACGCGGTTCTGGCTGGCCGGGGGGCTCACGCCGGAGAACGTGGCCGAGGCGGTGCGGGCGCTGGCCCCGGATGGGGTGGATGTGTCGAGCGGTGTTGAAATTGAAGGCCGCAAGGACCGGGAACGGGTGCGCGAATTTGTCCGCCGGGCGCGGGAGGCGATGGGATGAACGAGGTGGGGAAGCGGGTGCCGGATGCCAGGGGCCGATTTGGACCGTTTGGCGGGCAGTATGTGCCGGAGACCCTGATGCCGGCGTTGACGGAGTTGAGCGCCGCCTATCGAGCGGCGCGCCGGGATCCCGAGTTCCGGCGGTCCTTGCAAACCTTGCTGCGGGACTATGTCGGGCGCCCGAGTCCCGTCACCCATGCCGCGCGCCTGTCGGCCGAGGTGGGAGCGCCGGTGTACCTCAAGCGCGAAGATCTGAATCACACCGGCGCGCACAAGATCAACAACACCTTGGGGCAGGCGCTGCTGGCGCGCCGCATGGGCAAGACGCGCGTCATCGCCGAGACCGGCGCGGGTCAGCACGGGGTGGCGACGGCCACCGCCTGCGCGCTTTTGGGACTGCGGGCGGAAGTGTATATGGGGGCGGTGGACGTCGAGCGGCAGGCTCTCAACGTCTACCGCATGGAGCTGTTGGGGGCGACGGTGCACGCGGTGGACGCCGGCACGGCGACGCTGAAGGACGCCACCAACGAGGCCATCCGCGATTGGGTGACCAATGTGCGCGACACGTACTACATCATCGGCTCCGTCGTGGGACCGCATCCCTACCCAACGCTGGTGCGCGACTTTCAGGCCGTCATCGGCCAGGAGGCGCGGCGCCAGATGCTGTCGGCCACCGGGCGCCTGCCGGGCACGATCGTGGCGCCGGTGGGCGGCGGTTCCAACGCCATGGGCATCTTCTATCCGTTTCGACGCGATCCGGTGGCGTTGGTGGGGGTCGAGGCGGCCGGCGAGGGACTGCAGGGGCGGCACGCGGCCACGCTGTCGGCGGGACGGCCGGGCGTTCTGCACGGTGCCTACAGTTATTTGCTGCAGACGGATGAGGGTCAGGTGCTGCCCGCCCATTCGGTGTCGGCGGGATTGGACTACCCGGGCGTGGGCCCGGAGCACGCCTACTATAAGGTGCTGGGGCGGGCGCGGTACGTGAGCGTGGATGATGCGCAGGCGCTGGCGGCCTTTCATCGCCTCTCCGAGCTGGAGGGCATCATCCCCGCCCTCGAGAGCGCCCACGCGGTGGCCTGGGTCTTGGAGCAGGCGGGGCGGCTGCCGGGCGACGAGCCGGTGTTGATCAACCTGTCGGGACGCGGCGATAAGGATGTGGATGCGGTGGCGCGGTTGGAGAACACGGATCCGGAGGTGGCGCATGGACCGCATCGCTGAGGCTTTTCGGCAGGCGGGCAAGGAGGGGCGGGCGGCGCTGATGCCGTATGTCACCGGCGGCTTCCCCCGCCTGGACATGCTGGCCGATGTCGTGGACGCGGCGTTTCGCGGCGGGGCCGACCTGGTTGAGGTGGGCGTGCCGTTTTCGGACCCGCTGGCCGATGGGCCGGTGCTGCAGCGCGCGGCGGAGGCGGCACTGGCCGGCCCATACAGCCTCCAGGGACTGTTTGACGCCCTGGCCGCCCGCCGAGAGCCGGGCCCGGTGGTGCTGCTGACCTATGTGAACCCGGTGCTGGCCTGGGGGGCTGCCCGCTTCCTGGCCGCCAGCCGCGCCGCGGGGGCGTCGGGCCTCATCATCCCCGACCTGCCCTGGGCCGAAAGTCGGGAGATGGATCGGGCCGCGCGTGGCGAGGGGTTGGCTCTCATTCCCCTGGCGGCGCCGACGTCCACCGACGAGCATCTGGCGCGGCTCAACCGGGCGCGGGGCTTCGTCTACGGCGTCTCCCTGACCGGCGTGACGGGCGCCCGCGCCGATCTGGACCCCGGGCTGGCCGCCTTTGCCGGCCGACTGAAACGGGCCACGCGCCTCCCGGTGGCCATCGGGTTTGGCATCTCCACGCCGGAGCAGGCGCGGACGGTGGGGCGGCTGGTGGACGGGGTCATCGTGGGCAGTGCGCTGGTGCGTGCCCAGGCCGACGATCCGGCCGACGCGGTGGGCATCACCGAAGGCTTTGTGCGACGGTTTCGCGACGCGCTGGATGGCGGGCGCAAATCGGAGGGGGTAGGAGTCGGGTGATTCTGATTCTGCGCAGCGACGTCCGGGAGGAAGAAGTGGCGGAAGTGGTGAGACGAATTCAGGCAGAGGGCCTGGAAGCGCATGTCTCCCGGGGGGAGGAGCGCATCACCGTCGGGGTGGTGGGCGATGACACCGAACGGGCCTTTGCCCTGGCCGCGCTCCCCCAGGTGGAGGAAGTGGTGCCGGTCAAGCACCCCTACAAGCTGGCCAGTCGGGACTTCCGCGCGGCCGACACCGAGGTGCGGGTGGGCGCCCGGGCCGTGATTGGCGGCCGGCGGCTGGCGTTGATGGCGGGCCCGTGCGCCGTCGAAAGCGAGGAGCAGCTGGATTTCCTCATGGATTGCGGATGCGATGAAAT
>DAHVOH010000099.1 GCA_027318915.1 Clostridiales bacterium | reverse complement strand
CGTAAGCCCTCCATCCCGGCTGCCACCGTCCAGGTGATCGTCGACGCCACGTGGCACCAGACACCCCCCGATGGCGCCACGCAGTGGAGCTTGCTGATTCCGGACCCAATCCCCCACCCGTTCCAGTAAATGCCCACCACCGGTTCCGGTAATTCGCCCCCACGGGTTATGAAAAATGGCCCCCACGCATTCCAGTAAATCGCCCCCATCCGCTCCGAGGGCTCGTACACTCTCTGATGGTGTCCATGACATCGAAGGAGAGGCGTTGATGGCCAAACGGAGGATTCCCATGCGTCATATTCGGGAAATATTACGCTTGCATCAGGTGGGCCTCAGCCATCGAGCCATTGGCCAGAGTCTCGGCCTGGATCACACAACGGTGGGGGATTTGCTGAAACGGGCCGCGGCCGCTGAGGTGTCCTGGCCGCTGCCGACGGAGCTCAGCGATGATGCGTTGGAACACCGCCTCTACCCGGGCAACCAGGGTCGGCCGCGGACCCGACCGGAACCGGATGGGGTCCGGATTCATCCGGATTTGCGCACCACGAAGGGCATGACCTTGGAATTGGCATGGGTAGAATACCAGCGCGCGCATCCCCACGATGCCCTGCACTACTCCCCGTTCTGTGTGCATTATCACCGGTGGCGAAAACGCCTCGACGTGGTGCTGCGGCAATCCCATGCGCCCGGCGATAAAGCCTTCGTCGATTACGCCGGGCCCACCGTGCCCGTTATCGATCGGAAGACGGGCGAAATCCATCCGGCGCAAATCTTTGTCGCCGTCTTAGGGTACAGCCATTATGTCTTTGCCGCGGCCCATCCGGACCAGTCGGTGACGGCCTGGATTCAAGGGCACGTCCATGCCTTCCAGGCCTTCGGCGGCGTGCCCACCTGTGTGGTGCCGGACAATCTCAAAGCCGCGGTGCGGCAGCCGCATCCGTATGAACCGTATCTGCATCCCTCGTATCTGGAGATGGCGCAGTACTACGACACCGTGATCATCCCGGCCCAAGTGCGGAAACCCACCCACAAGGCCCCCGCCGAAACCGGGGTGCAACTGGTGGACCGCTGGGTGCTGGCGGTTTTGCGGAAGCGGCAGTTTTTCCATCTCGCCGAACTCAATGCCGCCATCGCGGAATGTGTCGCGTGGCTCAATGCGCGGCCGTTTCAAAAATGGGAGGGGTCTCGGAATACCCTGAAGGCCCAGGAACCCCTCCGGCCGTTGCCCGCCCACCCGTTCGTGCCGGGCACCTGGACGCAAGCCCGCGTCCATCCCGATTACCACGTCCAGGTGGACGCCTGCTATTATAGCGTGCCCTACGCTCTGGTCGGGGAGACGGTGGAGGTACGCACGACCGCGCACACCGTAGAGATTTTTCATGCGGGGGAGCGCATTGCCAGCCATCACCGGGCAGCCCGGCGGGGGCAATGCGTCACCGCTCCGGAGCATCGCCCCCGCCATCATCGGGATCGCCTGGAATGGACCCCGGAACGTTTCCAGCACTGGGCCAGCACCGTCGGCCCCCAGACCGCCACGCTCATCACCACGATCCTGCAGCGGATGAAACACCCCGAACAGGCCTATCGGACCTGCTTCGGGATCCTCCGCCTCGGGCACACGCAAGGCGCCACGGTCTTGGAAGCGGCCGCCGCGCAAGCGGTAGCGCGGCAACTCTACACCTACCGCGCCGTGGCGGCGTTGACCAAAGTCCCACCGCCCACAACCCCGCCGACTCCTGTGCCCCCGCACGACAACGTCCGCGGACCCGCGTACTACCAATAATCCCAAAAAGAAAGGATGACCGACATGCTCCCCAACGCGACCCGGGATCACCTCCTGGCCCTGCGCCTCGGCGCCATGGCCGACGCCTGGTCCCGCCAACAAACGGACCCTGAGATGGCCGCCTTATCGTTCGACGAACGCCTCGGCTTGCTCGGGGAGGCCGAGTGGGTCCACCGCCAAAACCGGCGGTGGGCCCGCCGGATCCGGGACGCCCAGCTCCGCCTGGCCGCCGCCCCGGAGGCCGTGGACTACCACGTGCCCCGCGGGCTCGACCGCGGCCAATTCCAGCAATTGCTCACCGGGCAATGGATCGCCGCCCACCAGACCGTCCTCATCACCGGACCGGCGGGTTGTGGCAAGACATTCCTGGCCTGCGCGTTGGGACAGGCCGCTTGTCGGCAGGACCGTCGCGTCCGGTACATCCGGCTAAGTCGGTTGTTAGGGGAACTCCTGGTGGCGCGACTCGAACACACCTATCCCCAGGCGCTCCAAGCCTGGGCCAAGGTGGACATGCTCATCGCGGACGATTGGGGGGAACCCCTCAATGCCGAACAAGCGCGGGACCTCTGGGAAATCCTCGACGACCGGTATCAACGGGCGGCCACCCTCATCACGAGCCAGGTCCCCGTTGCCCAGTGGCACGGCTTGTTTGCCGATACGACCATCGCCGACGCGGTCCTCGACCGCATCGTGCATCAGGCCTATCGGCTCGAACTGCGGGGCGAATCCTTGCGAAAAACCTTGCCGCCGCCGGCGGCAACCGATACAACAAAACCATAGCACTCGAGGCGGTGGGGATTTACTGGACTGCCTGGGGGTCAATTACTGGAACCAACTGGTGGCGAATTACTGGAACACCTGGTGGATTAGACCGGAATACGCAACCCACTTCAGCCGAAACGTCCCGGACGCCTGCCCGACAGCTCTCCACGAGTCCCTCAACGCGGCCGTGCGGGCGGTATTCGAGGCGCCGGAACGCCAGCGGGCGGACTGGCTGAGCCAGCAGCTCCTCCCGGACTTCCGGGAGACGGCTCCCAAAGCGATCGCGATCGGGGAAGCCGGGGTGGAGGACGCGCGGGCGATCTTGGCCTGCCCCCGGAAGTCCGCCTCCGGCTCCGCACCACGAGCGACCGCGAGCGTCTCAACCGGGGGATACGCTGGCGGGAGCGGGTCATCCGCATCTTTTCGCACCGGGCTGCGGCGGAACGGCCGGTGAGGGCGGTCCTGATGGAAGTGCACGAGGGATGTTGATGCCCCAATGCCTCGGGGCAATCTGGGCAAAATGAGCGCGGTCTCCAATCCCCAGAGGCCGCGTCCTGTAAGGTTTTGGCGGGAGTATGTGGGAATCGAACCCACCGCCGACCGCCGGCCGGCCACCGGATTTGAAGTCCGAGGAAGGCACCAGACCTCCACCTACCCCCGCATGTTCGCGATCATAGACCGGGGACGGCCGCCGTGTCAAAAGGGGGCGTGGGGCGATACACATCAAGCGACAAATAGCGGTCTCCGCCATCCGGAAAGATGACCACCACCGTTTGGCCCGGACGCGGGTCCCGCTGCAGGAGCATGGCGGTGGCGTGATAGGCGGCGCCCGACGATAAGCCCGCCAGGAGCCCTTCAGTCAAAGCGAGCTCGCGCGTGGCCTCCCACGCTTCGTCGTCTCCGACCGGAATGATCACATCGATAATTTGGCGATCCAAGATGGCGGGCACGAAGCCCGCTCCAATGCCTTGAATCCGGTGCGGGCCGGCGGGCCGGCCCGACAGCACGGCCGACGCCGCCGGCTCCACGGCCACCATGGTCAGCGCAGGTTTCTGGGCTTTCAGATACCAGCCGACGCCGGTAATCGTTCCACCCGTGCCCACCCCGGCGACAACGACGTCCACCTTGCCGTTCGTTTGATGCCAGAGCTCCGGGCCGGTGGTCTGCTCGTGCACGCGCGGATTGGCGGGGTTTTCATGCTGGCGCGTCATGTAGGCGCCCGGTATCGCGGCGGCGACCGCTTTAGCGCGCCGCACGGCCCCTGCGGTTCCTTCGTCGCGAGGGCTCTCCAGGACCTGCGCACCGTAGGCGTAAAACAACTGGCGCCGCTCCTGGCTCTGGCCCTCCGGCATCACCAGCAGCAACCGATAGCCGCGCGCGGCCGCCAGCATCGCCAAAGCGATCCCCGTGTTGCCGGACGTGGCTTCCACGAGTAGACTGCCCGGCTCAATCAGGTCGTGCGCCTCGGCGTCGTCCACCAGGGCTCGAGCGGTGCGGTCCTTGATCGACCCGCCGGGGTTGGATCGCTCCACTTTAGCCCACACGGACGCACCCGTCGCCTCCGATAGACCCCGCAGGCGGACCAGCGGGGTCCCCCCGATGATGTCGGTCACGTCCACCCGGCTCACCGCCTCCCACGTGGCAGATTGCGGCCCGCCCTGAGTCGCGGGGTCGAAAAAGGCGCCACGCGCGCCAACTGGCGCGGGCGGCGCCACGCCACCCAAACCCCAACGCCGATAAAGCCCGCGAGCACCAGTGTCAGCCAGATCACCGCTCCCCGCTCCTATGAGGGCGGTTGGTCGTTCGGCGGATCCACCTTGACGGTATACTGGCTGTTTTCACTTCCCGGCTCGGTGATGTTGCTCATCGCCCGTCGAAACTCCCGAATGCCCTTGCCGAGACCGGCGCCGATTTCCGGCAGGCGCCGGGGCCCAAACACGAGCAACGCGACGATGAGCAACAGGATGACATGAATAGGGCTCAACAGATCACTCACGAGACTCGCCCCCTTCGCGGGCTTCCGCTATCTGCTAGTATACCGCGTTCGGTGCGGGTCAACCATGGCGACCGCGCCGCGTCCGTTCCACCATGGCGTCGTGGGCCGCCAACTCCCAGTCGGCCTCCAAGGGCTCGAGGTCCTCGGATCCGGTCCGATGAGCCTGGGCCTGCCTCAGCAGCCAATCGGTCAACTGGGGATTCTTGGGCAGCAGGGACCCGTGCAGATAGGTGCCGATGGTCCGCTGCCGGACCGCCCCCTCGGTCCCATCCTGCCCGTTGTTGCCCCGTCCGGCCACCACGCGTCCGAGCGGCGTCTCGCCGGCGCTCAGCCATGTTCGACCCCCATGATTTTCAAACCCGACCAAGGTTCTGGGCGTCACAGCCAAAGACGTTTCCACCACCACATCACCAATCGCCCGATCCGGCCCGGCGCGGGTCACCATGTCGAACCACTCCACCCCCGCCAGCACCGTGCCCTGGGCCGTCTCATAGCTCACCCCCAGCAACTGGAAGGCGCCACACACGGCCAGGGCCGGGAGTCCGTCCGCCAGCGCGGCCCGCACGTCAGCCCCGCGGCGGACGAAATCCTCCGCGATGAGAGCCTGATGCGCATCCTCACCACCCCCCATGAACAGCAGATCGATGGCGGCCAGGTCGACCGACTGCCCAGGATTCACCTCGACAACCTCCACCGTCCAGCCACGCCACTCCGCCCGCCGGGTGAGCGCCAGAACATTGCCCCGATCCCCGTAGAGATTCATATGCGCGGGATAGACGTGAGCGATACGCAGGTGCACGATACCTGTCCCCCCAACCCGACCGGACCCCCGGCCGCGCATCCTCTTGGGCCCCGTCCGGCCACCTTGTCCTCCAGCGTAGAGCAATCCGTCCGAGCCCACCAGGGATTTTCGGCCTTAAAACTTGACCCGGCGCGTCTTGGGGCCGCCACAATGGCGTGAGGTGGCACCGTGGATCCCGTCATTCTGCCCTTTTGGGACATCGTCCGTTCCCGGCGGGTCCGCCTGTTGGGCCGCCGCCGGCTGCACCACTTGACCCGAGGACCCTACCAAGCGTCGGAGCGGATTCCGGCGCCTCTGTCCCAGGTGGTCACCACAACCATCGCGTGGTGCGGGAATCGCCCCGTCATGATTTTGTCCACGGCCAATGTGCGGCTGGACCTGGACCGTTTCGTCGACTGGTTTGGCTACAGCGTGCGGCCCGCCACATCGACGGAAGTCTCGGTGCTGGCCGGCACGCACCTGCAGGGGTCGCCCCCCGGCGGACTGGCGTGGATGATGCCGGTCTTTCTGGATCAATTGCTGATGGAGGAAGATGCGCTGTGGGTGCCGGCCGGCGATCCTTCGCTCTGGATCTGCCTGGCGCCGTCCGATTTGCTGCAGGTCACCGGCGCCTATCCCATCGACATTCGGCTGGAAGACCACACGGAGCACCCCGTCCGCCACATCTAACAGCGCCCGCCGCTATCCCGTTCCGGCCTCCGGCGTCGCGGCCGGTGCGGCCAGCGCGCCGACCACGGCGCGCAGAATCTGGCTCCGCAGGCGATCTTCGGTGTCGTCGGCATGCATGACCTGCACCACCAGCCCATAGGTCTCGGGGCCGACGTCCGCCACCAACACCTGGGCGGTGTCCGCCATCGGCCGGGTCAGCGTGTGCTGGAGACGTTCTTGAATGCGCGGAATGAGGAGATCGGGATCACGGGTGAGACTCACGTCCACCCGCATCCGGAGCCGCCGCTCAACCGCACGCGACCGATTGGCGATGGCCGCCTGCACCAAAATGCCGTTGGGCAGCGAGTAGCGGAGGCCATTGTCAAAAGTCACCGCGGTATACATGAGGTTGATGTCGACCACCGTGCCGGCGTAAGCGGGACTCATCGCTTCATGGGGAAATGACGGCATCAGCACCGGGTATTGCCACGTCATGAATTCGATGCGCTCGCCCACACTGAAGGGGTGAAACACCACCAGCCACACGCCGGCCAGCATGTTGCTCAGCATGCTCTGGCCCGCGAGGCCCAAGATGACCGTGAGGAAGGCGCTGCCAAACAGGACGGACGAGACGCTGGCGCCGAACGCCGCCAGCATCGCCAGGGCGACGGCCACATATAGAACCAGCCGACTCAGGAATCGAAACGCCGTCACCGGACGGGCCCCGGCTATGGGCACCTTCTGCCGAAAGACATAGCGCTCGAGGATGAACGAGACGGCGGACCCCACCGCCAGCACCACCAGGGCGGCCGCCGGATCGCGAAAAGCCGCCGGAACCAGGTGCAACGGCCCGGATCGGCGATTGAGCAAAATCGAGAGGCCCGCGGCCACCAGGAACAGGAGCGAACCCAACCAGACGGCCCGGCGCCACCAATGCCCGTTGCCTCCCGACGATCCCACACCCATCCGCGCGCTCCCCCTACCCCGCAACGTTGTCCCGCGCGCCGCGCCGGCCTGCGACGTGGGAACCGACCGCCACCACCCGCGCTATCTGTTCTAATGGGTCGCGAACCACCTGGCAATCCCGATCCCGAAAATATCGAAGCGACAGAACCGTCAACGCCGGGCACGCCGCAAGGGGTGAGACTCAGTACACGAAGGGCAGCAGCCGCCAGGTCCGACGCGCATACGCGTCATATTCGGCCCCGAAGTGCCCGCGCAACACGCGCTCTTCGACATGGATGCGGTTGATAAAGCCCACACCCGCCACGACGATGTACACCAGCACCGCGGGCACGCTGCGCGTCAACAATCCCACGCCGACCAGCGCCGCCCACGCCCCCGTATAGGCGGGATGCCGGACCCACCGATACGGTCCCCGCTCCACCAGTTGATGGTGGGGATCGATACGAACGCGCGGCGAAAAGTGCCGGCCCAGCACTTGAATGGCATACTGGCGGAAGGCCACCCCCGCCACGATGAGGGCCAGACCGACATCCGCGGCGGCCGGGCCGAGCCGCCACCGTGGACCGGCCCACGCCCCCGCCGCGTCGCCCAGCACGAACGCCAGCGCCACAAAGACCCAGATGCGCGCGAACGTCCCCGCGTCTTCAATCGCGCCGCCCTGCCGCCGCGCCTGCCGAATGCGCCACACCTCGATGCCGAGCCACGCCAGCAGCACCACATTGGCGGCCGTGGCCACCATGTCCCACCTCTCCCCCAATCGCGCCGGAGTCCGGCCTACCGCCTTGCCGTCATCGACTCACCCCGATGATACCGCCACCGCCCGCCGTCGTCTCCCTCGGGCCGGGCGCTCCGGCGCGCGGCCGAGCGAACGTCCGGCCGGCCGGCAACGAAGGAGGCTTCCCCCGTCGCCACCAAAAGCGCATACCCGCAGCCCCGCAAATGACGGACCTCGGGCCCGGCGGCATCGGACCGCATCGCCCGGCCTCGCGGCCGACGGAACGCCCCGCCGCCTATCCGGACCGCGCGCTGTCTCGCCAAAACCGCTCCACCGCTTCCCAAAAGACGTTCGGCCGCTCCAGGTGGGGCGTGTGGCCCGCGCCGTCCACCACGCAAACCTCGACATGCCGCAGCCGCTTGGCCATCTGCCGCGCCACCCCGACGTATTTGGCGTCCTCCCGCCCCGCCACCAGCAGAACGGGCATCCGCAGCCGGTCCAAGCAAGGCCAGAGGCTCGGCTGGCTTCCGGTCCCGCTGCCTCGCAGACTCGCCGCCAACCCCGCCGGAGCCTGTGAGCGGCGTTCGCGTCGCAGGCGGCGCCGAACGGGGCCGGGAAGGCGCTTTTGGGTCGCGAACAGCGGCTGGTTTTCCCACCGGCGCACAAACGCCGCCAGGCCCTCGGTCTCCAGCAGCGTGGCCCAACGCTCATCCTGCGCGCGGCGCAGCGCTTGCTCCGACTCGTCCTCCAGGCCGGGCGATCCGCTCTCCAGCACCAGGCTCGACACACGCTCCGGGTGGCGAATCGCGACCCAGAGCGCCAGCCGCGCTCCCATTGAGTAGCCCAGCAGATCAAACGACGGCGGCAGCGGCAGCCGCATCAAGTCATCGGCGATGTGATCCAAATGAAGCCGGGCGGCCGCGGCCGGCGCCGGCGACCGCCCGTGCCCGTATACATCCGGCGCCACCAGACGTCGGCCCGCGGCGGCGACGACCGGCCAGCCGCCGCGAAAGGTCCGATGCGATCCGGTGAATCCGTGGAGTGCCAGGACGGTCGGCGCTCGCCGACCGCCGCGGTCCTGGTACCAAAGGCGAAGGCCGTCGGGCGTCTCAATCGTCGGCATGCGACACCACGCCCAAAACCGCCTCCGCCGCCCGGGCCACCGCCCGGGCCACATGCCCATGCCAATCTGCGTTAGCGGCGCGCGAGCCCACGTCCCACTCCAGCAGCACCGTGCCCGGGCTTCCCGCCGCCTCGGCGACGGCGGCAATCAGGGACGAAACGTCGTCGAACCGCGCATAGCCCACGCCATAGACCCGGGCGGCCGCTTCGAAGTCCAGCGCGTGCGGCGTGCCGAACAGCCTCTCAAACTCGTCTTCGGGAAGCTCACGCCGCTGGGGGAGCAGCGAGAAGATGCCGCCACCCCGATTGTTGATCACCACCACCGTGGCCGGCAGACGATTGAGGTGCGCCGCCAGCAGGCCGTTCATGTCGTGGTAGAACGAGAGATCGCCCAGCACCGCAAGCGTCCGCCCCCGACCCGCCGCCAGTCCCATCGCGTGCGACAAGACCCCGTCGATGCCGCTGGCTCCCCGTTGCCCATAGACGGGAAGCCTTGACCACGCCCCCGGAAAAAAGCTGTCCATGTCCCGAACGGGCATGCTGTTGCCCACCAACAACGCCTGGTAGCCGGCCAGCGCCGGTCCCAGCTCGGACCAGAGTCGGCCCTCGAACGATGCCCCGGCGTTCGGCAGCTCCGCCAATGCACTGGCCAGGCGCTCGCCCGCCGCCCGCTCACACGCCCGCCAGCGGACGAGCCACGGCCCTGTCGTGTGCGCCATGCCGGCCACGGGCTCCAGCGCCGCAAAGCTGGTCACCGGGATCTCGGCCCGGCCGGAAAACGTCGGGTCCCGATGACGACCGGCCACGTCCACCACGACGGTCTCCACGCCGCTCAGCCATTGATTGAGCACCTTGGAGACCGGCGGCGCCCCAAACCGCACGGCCGCCTCCGGCCGCAGCGCCTCGGCGAGGGCGGCGGCGTCCGGCGCGGTTTCGGGATCGGCGAAGAGTTTCTCGATCAGGTCGGTGCCGGCATTCGACGTCATGATGATGATGGTGTTCTTGAAGTCGATGTCGCGGCCTTCGCCGTCCTTCATGTTGCCCTTGTCGAACACCTGGAAG
>DAHVOH010000098.1 GCA_027318915.1 Clostridiales bacterium | reverse complement strand
CGAGGACGGCACGGGGAGCGACAGAATGTTTTGGAGTGTGGGGGTGGTTCCGGCCTGCACTACGATGTTTTCGGGGGGAGCGGTTGCCGACGGCTGATAGGTGGAGACCACGACGCCCAGGGCAGCGGCGGCGACGGTCTCCGTCACCGCCGAGACACTGACGCCCCAACGGGCCGCCGCGGCATGCGAGACCACAAAGGCATCCTCGGGCAGGGATACGGGCGTCTGGTTGCTGACTTCCGTCAGACTGGGCAGGGACGCCATGACGCGCTGCACTCGTTGAGCCAGCCGCTGGACGCCGGGCACACTGGGGCCCAGGAGGTGGACGACGATGGGGGGGCCGCTTGCCGGCGTGAGGGGATTGGCCGTGGCCACAGTGGCGGTGAGATTGGGCACCGCCGCCGCCAAGCGCTGACTCTCTTGCTCAACGGCAAAAATGGACGGTCGAAGGCCTCCCACCGTCAGCTGGACATCGAGCGTGCCGGCGTAGGTGGCTCCGTTGCTTCCCGCCACCGCGTAGACGGCGACCACGCCGGGCAGCGCCCGAATGCGGCGCGAGAGTTGGATCACATCCTCCTCGGTGCGCGCCAGCGGCGTTCCCGCCGGCAACTCCACCGTCATGGTGAAGAGACCCGTGTCCTCGGGGGGGATAAAGCTGGTGGACAGGAGATGCAGCGGCAGGACCAGGCCGGCCAGCACCGCGCTGAGTCCCAGCATCCCTAGCGCGGCGGGCCGATGGGCCAAGAGCCAGCTGAGCAGATGCGTGTATCGGTTCTGGAGGCGCTCGAATCCGGCGTCAAAACGCCGCGCCCAGCGCGTCTCGCGGCGGGGGCCGGACGACCAGTGGGCGGCCAGGAGCGGCGTCAATGTGAACGAGGCCGCCAGCGACAACAGGGTGGCGCTCACGATGGTCAAGCCGAACTCACGGAACATGGCCCCCACGTTTCCACTCACCATGGCCAGCGGCACATACACCACCACATCGGTCAGCGTGATGGCCACCGCGGCGGCCCCAATCTCCATGCGCCCCTCGTATGCGGCCTGGCGGGGCGGTTTTCCCTGCCGCCGGTGTCGGTCAATGTTCTCCAGCACGACAATGGCGTCGTCCACCAGAAAGCCGACCAACAGCGAGAAGGCCATCAGCGAGATGAGGTCCAGACTGAAGCCCGATGCCCACATGAGTGCGAATGTGGCCACGATGGAGGTGGGAATGGCCACCAGCACAATGAGTGTGTGCCGCCAGCGGTGCAAAAACGCAAAGAGGATGAGACCGGCCAGAAACACGGCCAAGAACAAGTCAAGCTGCGTCGAGGCCAACGCTGCCGCAGTGAACGTGGCGGCATTGCCCACGGCCACCAGGTGAACGCCGGGGGGCACCAGCGGACGCAGGGCGGTGAGCGTGTGCAGCAAGGCATTGGTGACGGCGACGGTATCGGCGCCGGACTGCTCGGTGATGGACAGGCCAATGGCGGGCGTCCCGTTGACCCCCGACCATGAGCTGCTTGGCGCCAAAACCGCTTGGACCCGGGCCAGGTCGTGCAGGGGCAGCCAGGCGGCACCGCCCTTCACATCCGGGTCCGGCACCGCGATGGGCAGGTCGGCCAACTGAGGCAGGCGGGCGAACTGCCCGTGCGTGGCCAGCGAAATCTGCTGGCCGTCCGCCACCACCGCGCCCCCGGACCCCGACTGATTGGCGGCCGCCACATCCTGGGCGACGGCTACAATCGGCACGTGCAGCGCAGCCAACAGGGACGGATTCACGCGCACCGAAATCTCGGTGGACTGGCTCCCGCTGATCGTGATCTGACCGACGCCCGCCACTTCCTCCAATCGGGGCACTAAGGTGGTCTGCACCCACTGTGACGTGGAACCCGGACGACCGCCGGACACGGCGACGTTCAAGACGGGCAGCGACGCCGGGTTGGCGAGACTGAGGGAGGGATGGGACGATCCCGGCGGCAGTTGGGCGGCCACTTCCTGAACGGCGTCACTGACCGCCGCGAGGTCGGCCGCACTGTGGGTCCCCTGGTTGAATTCGACCACGATCCGCGACTTGCCGGGAAACGACGTCGCGTCCAGTGTGTAGAGGTTCGACAGGGTTGCCAACTGGTTTTCCAAGGGGTTGGAGACCGTGGCCATGACCGCGGACGGGGAGGCACCGGGATCCTTGACGACCACCTGGACGACCGGGAGGCTCACCGCCGGAAAACGGCGCACCGGGAGATGCCGGTAGCCGATCACGCCGATCAGCACGACGGCCGCCCACATCATCAGCATCGTCACGGGGCGTTTCAGGCTGAGCTGAGTGAGGTTCATCGCGGCGCCGTGGTGACGCGGACCGATTCGCCGGGGAAGAAGTTGCCGTTGGCCGGAACCGCCACGATAGTTCCCGCCGGCAATGAGGAAATGGCGGCCTCGACCCCGTTTTGGTTGAGAAGGCGGACCCCGGTCGGCCACACCCTCCCTTGGCGGACCACATCGACGGTGGCGTGTCCCGATCCCGCAATCACCGCGGCCAGCGGCACTATCATCCCCGCCGTGGATGGCAGGGGCACCGCCACCGATGTCAGTTGGCCCAGGAGAAGGGCGGCGCCGGGCGCCAGCGTCAGGGTGACAAGGGCCAGGGGGGTGGTGGTGCCCGGTACGATGGTGTCGACGGTCGCCGTCCGCCTCCAGCCCGGACCGGTTACCCACAGTCGCTGCTCCCTGTGCAAGTACCGGGCGACGGCCGGCGGCATGGCCGCTTGCACGATCTGATCCGGACCGGTGAGGGTCAGCAGCGGGACACCGGGGGCGACATTCTGCCCCGGCACCACGTTGACGGCGGTCACGGTGCCGGCGAGGGGAGCGGTCAGCGTCAGTTGGGCCACGTTCGCCGCGGCTTGGCGCAGGATGCTCTCTGCATTCGCGACCGCGGCCGTCTCCGCGCTGTCGGCTGAGGCCAGCGCGGCTTCGGCCTGTCCAATCGCCGCCTGCCAAGCCGCCTGCGCTTGGGCGAGCGTGCCCTCGGCGGTGGCCAGGGCGGCTTCGGCGGCACTGACCTCAGCGGCGTCGCCACCGGATACGGCGGTCGCCAATGCCTGTCGGTCCACGGTCACGGCTTGGGCCGCATGAGCCGCGGCCACCGCTTCGGGACTTTGACTGGATTGCACAAAGGCCAAAGCCTGGCGGGCGTTGGCCGCCGCCACCGCGGCGGGAGAGCTTGCCGACCGCGCGAAGGCGAGGGCGGTCTCGGCGTTGGCCAGCGCCGCGGTCAGACTCGGGTTCGCGAGCGTGGCCACGGTGTGGCCGGCGGGCACCGATTCCCCCACCGTCACCGGGATTGTGGAGACGCTGGCCGCCATCGGTGCCGTCACCGCGACTTCCGCGCTGCTCAGCACCTCGCCAATCTGCGTGCTCACCGCTGAGACGCGGCCCGCCCGGACGACGGCCACGCTGATGAGAGGAGTGTCGGCAACCGGAGGCGCGGATGCTGACGGATGCGGGCGCAGCACCCAGAAGGCGGACCCGGCCAGGGCCAGACTGCCCACGACCATCAGCCACCGCCGCCACCGGACCCGCGGCGCCGGCAACTCCGCACCCGTCATGTGCCCGGCAATCGGTCGGCGGCTTCCGCCATGGCGCTTAGGATACGCGCCAGCTGCCGACGGTCGTCGGAATCAAGCGTCGTCAACAGCGCGTGCAGACGCTGGCGGCGCAGCCGCTTCACCGCATGGACCTGTTCCGACCCCCGCTCGGTCAGTGCCAACCAGACGATCCGCTGGTCGTGCGCGTCGCGTCGGCGCGTCACCAAGCCTAGCTGCTCGAGCTTTTGCGCCGCCTGGGTCATGGCCGAGGGGCTCACGTCGGCAAATTTGGCGGCCGCCGAAATCGAGATGGGCCCCATGCGATCGAGCCACCGCAGAATGGCCAAGTGAGGCAGCGACACGCCCAGGGTCAGATGCCGCGGCTTCAAGTAGTCCAGGATGGCAAACAGCGTATCCTCAATGTGGTTGAGGGTGTAATCGGAACTCGTCGGCCCTCGCCTCTCATTAAGTAACTGAATGAGTTAGAAGCTAATGGATAGCGAACCCCGTGTCAACCCCGCGCGGGAGCATGTTCCCCGGGACAGCGAAGTGCTTTCCGGCCCCACGGAGGGATCGCCGCCTGGAAGCCGGCAGTCTGTCCCCCGCGCGCCGGAGGCGGCTGTTCCCCGTGAAGACCACGGCGGGAGGCGGCCGGTTCGCACCCCGGGGAGCCCCGGCTGCTCTCGGCCTCCCGGGCGTCTCATGGCGGCCTGCGGACAGCTGGGCGCACGCGCGACTACTGGGAGAGCATCGGGTCAGAGCCCGCTCGGAGGTCGGGAGGATCCGGCAGACCGGCGACGTCCAGTGCGGCGAGTGCGGCGTTGAGAGCCGGCAACCCGTGCGTCCCGACCTTGCGCAAATCCCGCTCGGCGGCCTCAAATCGGGCCTGAAGCAGCGCGAATACCTGCCGGGCTTGCACCGAGGGAGCCGCATCCCCCATCGCGATCGTCGCGGCCAAGGCAACCAGTTGAGCCACCAAACCGGCCGGGTGACTCCGCAGGAGATCGGGACCGGGGTCATCGGACTCCGCCAACCGGCCCAGGATCGTCGAGATCCGGCCGTGGCACGCCTCCCACTGCGTGGCTAGGTCGCCGCCACGCCGAGGGGACCGGGCGGCCTCCACCGTGGAGCCCGCCGCCCGATCCCACGCGCGCCACGCGGTCACCTGGCGCGCGACGCGGCGGATGAGGGTCACGACCTCGGCATGGAGGCGCGCCTGCATCCGAAGTCCCTCCAGGTCGAGAAGACCAGGGGGATGCGGCCGCACCAGAAAGGTTTTCGTCCGCGATTGGCCATCCACGCTCAGAACGGCGCGATAGGTTCCGGGCAGCACCGGGAGGCCTTTTATCACCAGGGGCCGGCGAGTCGCCGACGGCAACGGGACCTCGCAGCTCTCTCCGCGCAAATCCCACGCCACGCGGTAAAATCCGGCCTCTTGGGGCTGTTCCGGCACCAAGGTCCGAACCGGCGCCCCGGTCTCGTCGACAATGCCAAGACGCACCCCCCGGTGACGGTCGCCCAACTGGTAGGCGACAAAAACACGTCCGGCCGGATTGTCCCCACCATCCACCCAACTCCGGCGCCCATCGGGTCCGGTCCGCCAGGCCGCGGTGCCGTTCGGCAGGGAGCGGTAGCCGCGGTCGGCCGCAGGTTGCCCGTCGCCTTGCCCATCTTGCCGCGGCACCCAGCGCACCGCGTCCCCGGGACGATACAGAATCGTCGATCCGACGGCCTGGCCGGAGGCCCGGTCCCGCCACGGCGACACATCGTCCAGTACCCAGAACGAACGCCCATGGGTGGCCGCCACCAGGTCATTGCCGTGCACCGCCAGATCATAGATGGGTGCGGCGGGTAGATTGGCGTTGGCGCGCCGCCACGTGGCGCCATCGTCGCCGGAGGCGTAGACGCCGGTTTCCGTCCCGCAATAAAGCAGCCGCGGCACGACCGGATCCGCCCGAACGACCCGTACCCAGTCATCTTCGGGAATCCCGGCGACGATGCGGGTCCAGTGCTGACCGCCGTCCGCGGTGCGGAATACGTACGGCGCGGTGTCGTCCAGTTTATAGCGATGTCCTGCCAGGTAGGCGACGGCGGTGTCATGCGGCGACGGTTCCACGACGCTGACGTAGGTCCACTCCGGAAGCTCGGCGGGCGTCACGTCGTGCCATGTTCCGCCGGCGTCCAACGACACGTGGACCCGACCGTCGTCCGTCCCCGCCCAGAGCAGTCCGGGTTGGAGCACCGACTCCGCCAGCGCGGAAATGGTGCCGTAAAACTCGGCGTTCATGGCCTGCCCGGTGATGGGGCCGCCGGAGTGTCCCATTTTGGCGGGGTCATTGCGGGTGAGATCGGGGCTGATGGGCGTCCACTCCGCACCCTCGTTCCGGCTTCGAAAGACGACCTGGGCGGCCGTGTAGAGGACAGCGGGGTCGTGGGGCGACAGCAGCACCGGAAACGTCCAAGGAAACCGGTAGCGCACGTCGGCGGCCGCATGACCGCCGACGTGCTCCGGCCACGGATGGATGGAACGCAGGTCGCCGCTCGCATGGTCGTAGCGGGTCAGACTGTTGTAGTTGGCGGCGTAGACAATATCCGGGTTGTCCGGTCGCACCGCGATGGCACCGCTCTCACCGCCGCCGACGTCGTACCATTCGGCGGCCGTCACGACGCCCCGAGCGCTTTGCGAGGGGACGCTGATGGTGGAATTGTCCTGCTGGGCTCCATACACCCGGTACGGCACGCGACCATCGGTCGTCACGTGATACAGCTGAGCGGTGGGTTGATTGAAGGTGGAGGACCAGGAGACTCCGCCATCGAGGGATACCGCTGCCCCGCCGTCATGGCCGTTGATCAGGCGCTTCGGATCGCGGGGGTCGATCCAAAGCGCGTGGTGGTCGCCGTGGGCGGTCGGCACCACGGTGAATGACCGGCCTTGATCGGTGGACCGCCGGCATTGCAGGTCCAGAAAGTACACCGTGTCAGCCGCCACCGGGTCCGCCACGATGTGATTGTAGTACCAGGGACGGCGGCGAAGCGCCGGATCGCCGTTGGTGCGGGTCCAATGGTCGCCATGGTCGTCGGACAGAAAAACCCCCCCGGACCGCGCCTCGACCGCAGCCCAGAGGCGCCCGGGCCGAGCAGGCGTGGTCGAGAGGCCGACCCGCCCCCACACGCCGTCCGGCAAACCGGGGCGCGCGCTGATGTTTTCCCAATGGGCTCCGCCATCGGTTGACCGGTACAGGGCGGACCCGGGACCGCCACTCGTGAAGGTCCAGGGCAGTCGGCGGACTTCCCATAGGGCGGCGTACAGGATGCGGGCATCGGCCGGATCCATGGCCAGATCCACGGCGCCGGCGTCGGGTCCCGCATACAGCACCCGATCCCAATGGTCCCCGCCATCCGTTGAGCGGTAGACGCCCCGGGTCGCGTTGGGTCCGAACGCGTGCCCCAATGCCGCGACGTAAACCTGATGCGGCTCGGCCGGGTGCACCACGATCCGGCCGATGTGCTGCGTATCCTCGAGACCGACAGGCACAAAGTGGGCGCCGCCGTCATCTGACCGCCACACGCCGTCGCCCGGCACCACGTCATTGCGCAGGCACGATTCACCGAGACCCACGTACAAGGTCTCGGGCCGGGACGGCGCCAACGCCAAGGCGCCTACCGACGGACGCCGGAAAAATCCATCGCTGAGATTCTGCCAGGATAACCCCGCGTTCCGCGTAACCCACACACCCCCCGCGGCGGCCCCAAAGTAAAAGGTCAGCCGTTCGGTGGGGTGCCCGGCAACGGCCGTCACCCGTCCTCCCCGGTGCGGTCCCAGCAAACGCCACGGCAACTCCGGCAACTCCATACCGCTCCCCTCCCCTGCCGCACGCCGGCCCCGGCGATCGCCCTTAGGCTCCGGCAGGCCCCTTGGACCCAGGGCAATGGTGCCGGCGTCCGGGCGGCGCCCGTCATCCGCCTGGCGATTATGCGCCCCAGCGGGCAAACCATTCCCGCATCAGCCGCAAGCGCTCCACGCGATGAGCCGGATGACCGTTTCGGGCCAGACCGTGATTTTCGTTGGGAAACCGCACCAAGCGTGCGGGTTTCCCTTGAAAGAACAGCGCCGAAAACAGCTGCTCCCCCTGCTCGATGGGCACTCGATAGTCGTTCTCCCCGTGAACAATCAGGACGGGGGTGTTGATGTCCAGTGCATAGGCGATGGGAGAGAGCCGCCAGTAGAACTCCGGATTCTCTTGGGCGGTGAACCCGTACTGAAACCGCCGGTTTCTTCCCGCCATGTCCCCGCTCCCACTCATCGAGTACAAATTGGTGGGGGCTGCTTCCGCACAGGCCACGCAAAACCGATCCGTATGGCCGACGATCCAGCTGGTCAGATAGCCCCCATAGCTCCCGCCGGTGACTGCCAGGCGCTTGGGGTCCAGGGCCGGATCCCGTGACAGGCCGCCATCGACGCAGGCGAGGATGTCCTCGTAGTCCACCACACCGCGCGCCGTCCCCAGCGACCGGGCCCAGTCCTCATCCAACCCCGAACTGCCGCGGGGGTTGCACATCAATACGGTGTAGCCCGCTGCGCACCAAAACTGAAACTCGTGGGAGAACCCGTACCCGTACTGCGCGAACGGGCCGCCGTGAATTTTCAAAAGACCGGGATGGGGGAGGTCCGGCGCGGCGGTCGGACGCATCAGCCAACACGACACCGTCGTCCCATCGGCACTGACCGCTGTGTAGGGCTCCATAGGGCTCAGCCGCACCTCGGCCAACCATGCGTCGTGAAGATGAGACAGCGGAACGTCTGACGGGCCAGGCGCCGTGGCCTCGCGACGCACCTCCGGCGGTCGTGTCGGGGTGGAGCTGACGGTCGCGAACCAGTTCCCGGCGGTGGCCACGTCAAACGTCACGACCTGTCGGCGGCCGGCGCCCACCATGCGGGGCAGGGTGGCCGCATCCACCGGTACGTCCCAAATGTCCGTGGTCCCATCATCTTCCGCCAAGACCCACAGCCCTAGATGGTCGGGACGCCAGTGCGGTCGGCCAATCATGTGGCGATCCCAGGCGACGGCGAGACGGCGGTGGGCGGCCCCGTCGCGGTCCGCGAGGAACAAACGCCCATGCGACGGCGTGCTGTCGAGCCTCGTCGTGCCGAGGTACGCCACATGGCACCCGTCGGGGCACCAGGCGGGATCATGCACCGCACCCCGGGTGCCTGTGATCCGGCGCATGGACAAGTCGTCCAGCCTCAGCACAAACACGTCCTGTCCCAAGTCACGGTCGCGGCTCTCGTGGCGGGCGGAGACAAAGGCGATTTCAGAGCCGTCGGGCGACCAGGCCGGATCCGTGTCGTTGTAAGGGCCGTCGGTCAGCGGGGTGACCGCTTTGGTCGTGCCGTCGACCAAGTACAGATGGAGATGCCGATCGTACGTGTAGCCCTGACCGTTTAGGCGATAGGGCATGCGATCGATGACGCGCGGCGGCTCCGGCCCCCGGTCGACCGGCTCGCGCCAAGGATCTGCCGATGCCGCGACCACCACCAGGCGGCGCCCATCGGGTGCCCAGGCAAAATCCTCCACGCCGCGGGCCAACTGTGTCCAGGGCCTCGCCTCGCCGCCCGTCGCGGGCATGACATAAACTTGGAAGGGAAGGCCCTGCCTCCGGGATAAAAATCCGAGCCATCGTCCATCAGGCGACCACCGGGGCCGCCGATTGCGGCCGGCGGTGGTCCACTGACGGGGTTCGGCGTTGGCATCCACGACAAAGATGTGCGATTCCGCCTCACGCTGGCTCCCGACCGGAATGGCCGCCGTGTAAGCCACACGGTCTGCCTCCGGCTGGATGGACACATCCGGCACCGTCCAAATCGCATAAAGGTCTTCGGCCTCGACGAGACGTCCTTCCGTACTGCCCATGAACCACGACTCCCCCTCGCGCCCCTCGGTCTCTCGGCCGCCCCGGCCGTTGTCCGCACGCCCTCACCCGCGGCGGCCCCATGCGGCCGCTACACCCCTTCCCGTCCCGCGACGGCGCTCCTGTTTGCCCCCGCGTCGTTGCTTTTTCGTCGAATTGGGGCCCTGGCGCCGACCACGCCCTGCGGCGCCGCAAACCCGAGTCCGCCTCCGGCTCGGGTTTGCGGCCGAACGGCGCGGCGGACGGACAAGCCCTGGATGACCGTTCGCGCCTCGAAGCCCCAAGCCGGGGCCATGGCCCGGCCGGCAGCCGGGCAGGAGATGCCCCCTAGCTTCCGCGCGTCGCGCCGGTACCAAGCCCGGGTTGGGGATTGGGGCGGCCCGCGCCGGCTCTGTGACAGCAATGGTCGCGCAGACGTCTCCGAGCTGCCGGCATGACGCGCAGCGGGGGAGAACGGCCCCCTCACCGCCCCGTCGGACGGGCGCC
>DAHVOH010000097.1 GCA_027318915.1 Clostridiales bacterium | reverse complement strand
ATGAGCCACGTGAAACATTCCGACCACCAGCGGCTACGGTCTCGGCTATCCTGGTGTTCTAAGCCAGGAATGATCGTCACCCGGACGGATTTAGCCGCAGCCGGGTACACGGTTTCCAGCGTTCTTCGGAATCGCAGCGCCCCGTCGGAAGGCACATGGCTGTCCCGTCCGCCGCACAAGAACAGCATAGCGGGCCTGTGCCCATAGTTCGCCACGTGCGTCAAGGGGTTGAGGCGATCATAGAAGAACTGCGCGTAGCCATCGGGTGCGCCAGGCGGTAGCAACGCGCCGGGATGAAAAATATCCTGCATACCCGGACGCAGCCAATCCGGCGTGGCTACCACAGCCGCGACCCGGTCAATGCGGTGATCGAGACCCGCCGCTGCTATGGCAACATCCCCGCCCATGGATCGCCCTCCGATCCAGATATGCGCGTTGACGTCCAGAAACGCGCGCGCCCAATCGATTACGCGAACCGTGTCAAGCGTCGTCTGACCCAGGATGGGCCACATGTGCCGTCGAAAGTTACTGAACACACGATCAAGAAGGGCGCGCGCCGACTCTGTGCCCCGCGTACCGTGCTGCCACGCGTCGAAGCTGAGCGCGAAGAGCCCGTGATTCGCGAAGGTACGAAGAATCGGGACGGTGCCCTCCTTCGCCTCGCCCAAGGCGCCAAGCCAAAGAATCAACTGACGCTCGGCATTGGGCACGTCAGGCTCGACCCAGATGACCGGGATGTGATCGACCCAGGTTGTGAATACATCCGCCAGAGGGGATGACGGCCTCTTCAGCGATTCCACCCCCTTGGCAACGTGACAGACCCAGTCGTGCGGAGAAGCGGCGGGCTGTGCGACAACGTGAGTCCGCCGGATGTGATATCTATGGGTATCTGACCCCGATCCCATTTACTGCTGCTCGCGAGGACTCAGCCGTATCCGTTGGTAAGCCGGACCGAATCCAAGCGTTCTCGTGGCACCCTCAGGCCCGTAGGACGGTGGCTGCTAACCCGATGACCGCCAGCCGACATGGTCGTCCCCCATCCCGGTTTCCCACTACTCGACTGCGGCGACAACAGCCTCCCCTTGGGTGGTGGCGGTGAACTGGGGGACATGCCGCCATCCCAATAGGATGCCCACGGTCAGCAACGATAAAGCGGGCAAGGGTAACAACGCGGTTTCCAATCCAGCCTGGGTGGCGATCGCTCCCACCATTAAGGGTGCAAGCACGTTCATCAGGCGTCCTATGGTCGCTGAGACGCCGAGCCCTGTGGCGCGCACCGTTGTGGGAAACAGTTCATTCATCCACACACTCAGGACACCCCAGACCCCTAGGACGAAGAATCCGACCACCGGCGCCGCCATCAGGAGCGCTGCCGGGTTAGCAAGACGGGTAAAGGCCAAGAAACAGAGAGCTTGACCGGCGATAAACACAATGGTGACCGTTCGACGGCCCCATCGGTCCGACAGCCAGCCGGAGACGATTTGGCCTACGAAGGCTGCGGCCACCCAGAGGACGAGATCCGTGGACATTTGACCGACGCTAAGATGCCGGACTTTCACGAGAAGCAACGGGAACCAGGTCATCGCAGAAGCAAACACCACGGTGCCGGTAATTTGCAAGAGAGAGGCCAACGCCAGGCCTGGGAACAGGTCCCGCCGTAACAACTGACCGACGGGCGGCGCGTGATGGGTTCGGGCTGTGCGCGCCTCCTCGCCCGAATTCATCCAAGCTGCGGACTCGCGCATCCGCCAACGAATCCACAAAAGGAGGAGCGCGGGCAGGACGCCGACCCAGATGGCTAGGCGCCACGCAATCCCAATGGGAATGACCCCGAAAACCTGATGCGCCAGCATGAAGACCACCAAGGTGGCAAACAGATAGCCCAAAGGCCAAAACGCCTGTTGAATCCCGAGAAAGCGACCGCGGAGGTCATGGGGCGTATGCTCAGCCATATAGGCCCATCCGACGGGAATCTCGCCGCCCAGCGCCAACCCGGAGAAAGCCCGGCTGCCCGTCAACATCGGGACGCCCCCGGAGAGGCCGGTGAGTAACGCTCCCAGCGAATAAGCCCCAATCGTGGTGGTCAACATGGGGCGACGGCCCCACCGGTCGGCCAAGTACCCCGCCACAGCGGCCCCGATCGCATACAGCAGGCCAAAGGCTGCCACAATGGCGCCAATGTCCGCATACGTAAGATGCAACGAACGGGATAGCCACGGTAACGTCAGGCCGAACACACTGTTATTGTACCCATCAAACGCATAGCCGAGGCCCGTAATCACCAACGCGGTCATCATCAGACGTCGGGGGGCCATGAGAATTCCTCCTTCTCGCGGTCGAGACTCACACGTCATACACCGAACGAGGCAAAACGGTCAGACCGTCTTCTTTTCCGGCCGTGACCATGAGAGCATCCGGCGCCTGGTTTGGAGGAATCATCAGAAATCTCAAGCCAAGCGTGCGCGCCAGTTCGTAGCTTTCGGGACACAACGCCCCAGGGCGGATCAAAACGACATGGGCTCCGTGCGTCGCCAGGGATTGCACGGCAGCTGGCCGTTGGCCGTGACCCGGTTCCAATTCCAAACCGGGATTGGTGAACACCTCAAAACGGCGTGTCGCCGTATCGTAGATCAGGAGGCCGGGCGCCGTACCAAGACTGGGCCTCTCGACGGTCGTTCCCACCCCGTATCCGATCCGCACAGGCATCATCTCCTTCAAAGGCAAACGTTTGACCATAAAATTGTAAATCATGGGACGGACCCCGTCAACACTCCGCAGCAACATAGCCGTATCGACTCGTAGTCACGACGGTTCATATCCTGCTATAATGGCTTCCATCGGGGTGGCTAGGCGCCCACCGGTCGAGTCATCACGCTATCCCAAGAACGAGGGCCGACAACCTTGTGATGGCGTCCAAGGATAAACGATTGACGGGGGAATGAGTAATGAGCGTGTTAGACGGCGTGCTGGTCGTTGAAGCGGCCACCTTGTTGGCGGGCCCAATGGCGGGTGGCTTGATTGGGGACTTTGGCGCTCGCGTGATTAAAGTGGAGTTGCCGGGTCGCGGGGATCCCTTGCGCGATCATGCTCCGTTTGACCAGGGCATCAGCCTTTATAGCAAGGTGACAAATCGCAACAAGGAGAGCATGACCCTCGATCTTCATGACGAAAGGGACCGGGCCGTGTTGCGGCACCTTCTGGACCGCGCTGATGTGTTCATTACCAATTTCAGACCGAGTACATTGGCAGCGTGGGGCCTTGGCTACGAGGCCCTGGAACCCGCCAATCCGAGGCTGGTCATGCTCCAAGTAAGCGGGTTCGGAGCCAGTGGCCCGTACCGCGACAAACCGGGGTTTGCCCGCATCGCGGAGGCTTTCGCGGGGCTCACGTACATCACAGGCTATCCCGATACGCCTCCCACGTTTTCGGGATACCCGGTGGCGGATGGTCTTGGCGCCGTGTATGGGGCGTTTGGCATTCTGCTCGCGTTACTGGAGCGGGAGCGGTCCGGTCGAGGTCAGCTTGTGGATTTACCCTTGTATGCCCCCATTCTGCGCATGATGGAACACTTGGTCATCGGCTTTCGCGAGTTGGGACTGGTTCCCGAGCGTCAAGGTAGCCTAAATCCGGTGGTCGCCCCTAACAATATTTATCGCTCACGCGACGGAGTCTGGGTCATCCTGCCCGCCTCCACTCAGACCATGTTCGAGCGCTTGGCCCACGCCATCGGGCGCCCCGACTGGGTCGACGATCCGCGGTTCGCGACCAATCGGGGGCGTCTTGAGCAGCGCACAGAATTGGAACGGGAAATTGCAACATGGATCGCAGATCGCGGATTTGCAGAGGTCGCCGCACAGCTCACAGCTTACGATGTCGCGTGGATGAAAGTGAATACCATCGCGGACCTCTGTGAGGATCCCCACGTTGTCGCCCGGGGTGATATCATCGACGTGCCGGATGCGGAATTAGGTCGCCGCTTGGCCATGCAGGGCGTGGTGCCGCGGTTGAGTCGGACTCCCGGAACCGTCCACCGCGCCGGACCCGCCTTGGGTGAACACCAAGAGATCCTGCTACGTGAGTTTACCGGCCGCGATCACGCCCAGGCCCATCCGCCTCTGTCCTCCGCTACGTCGCCTGATGGGGAGGCGCCTGAATAACATGACATCGGCAATATCGTCCGACGTGATTGTGGAGCCTCTCCTGATCGGCTCGGTACAGGAGGCGAAAGCGGGGCGGCTGGTGCTGGCGACCGTGACATCCATTCGGACGGCGACCCGTCACGTTCTGGTGGATACGGGAGGGTTCAATCAGTGGGACGCTTTACGCGAACGCCTACAGAGCTTGCCCCCGGTGACAGATCTGGTCTTGACACACTTTCATTGGGACCATTGCGCCAACGTCCGTCAATTCGCCCGCGTGTCCATCTACGCCAATCCGATGGTCGGGACGCTAGACCGAGCCACGTTGGTGGATGTGCTCGGTGTCCCGATGGTCGCCGTGCAGGAAGGTGACTGCGTCGCGGGTGTGGCCGAGATTTTTCTGGTGCCCGGCCACACCGCGAATCATCTGGCCGTTCGTGTTGCGACAAGCGCTGGGCGCGTCACAGTGGCCGGTGATGCGGTCGCCCATATCGAAGATGCGCGACAAGGTTGTCCCCGGCTGGTGTTCCATTCAGAAGAGCTGGCCAGAGCAAGCCTGCGAAGAATCTTAGAGGTGTCGGATTGGGTTATTCCCGGACACGGGAATCCTTTTGCGGTAGCTGACGTGGTGTCGTGACACCCAATCCACCCGCATCGGCCACCATTCGGGATGTGGCCCGCCAGTGCGGCCTCAGTATCAGCACGGTGTCGCACGTGCTGAACCACCATACGGGACGTTATAGCGCCGAGACCGCTGACAAGGTCTGGGTCGCCGTCCATGAGCTGGGTTACGTACCGAACCATATTGGGCGCATGTTGCGCAAGGGCAATGACTGGCTTCTAGGTGCCCTCGTCCCCAATCTCGAGAACGTGTTTTATGCGGACATGATCCGCGCCCTGGACCTCTCGGCGCAGCGCCGGGCCCGGCTCTTACTGACTGTCAGTCTCGGCGACGACTTTGGTCTTCAGGAGCAAACGATTCGCAGCTTGCGAGGGGCCATGCTATCGGGACTCGTGGTCATCGGCACCACGCCGCGCGAGTTGCATCATGTGATGACCCTCGCCCATCCCGAGACGCCACTGGTGTTCGTCAATCGGGGCTCGGAAGGGTTCTACGCCGGTCATTATGGCATAGGCATCGACAATTACGAGGCGGGTCGCGCACTCGGAGCCTATCTCCGTCACCATGGGTGTCAGCGTGTGGCCATACTGCGCGGCCCCGACTACTCGTACGCGAGCCGACAACGGTACGAAGGTTTTGTCGCGGGTGCGACTGGCACCTCACGGGATGTAACGATTGTGTACGATGAACCCGTCATGTTGACAGCTGCGGCCGGTTTCGAACGGGCCGCGACCGTGTGCCAATTGCATCCCGATGGCATCTTCTGTGGTAACGACATGGTGGCCTTGGGGGTGGCGCAATACTGCATGGTGGCGGGTCTCCATGTACCCCAGGACATTCTCATTACGGGCTTCGACTATAATTCCCTCACCCGGATCGTGGGCCGTCGACTGGTTACCATCGAACAGCCCGTGGACCAAATGGCCCAGCGCATCGTTGCGTGGTTATCCGACTATGCGCGTGGCTCACACACCCCCGTGTGTGAACGGGTGGAATTCCGATTGGTTGTCCCCAGCTCTGCGTCCTCCCAAGGGTCCCCCACCCCTAGTCATGATAAATGAAGGCGGTCCCCCAGAGGGACACTTTTACACACAAACTTGGACTTGACCGTTCGGTGCCATCCTGGGACGACCCGTTGACGTTCTGCGCTTCGGGCGTCTCACCCAGATCGACCTGCTCTTCCCAGGGGCTCGCGTTCGTCCCGATGAGTGCCACGACGTCCACCACGACCTCGCGGAGCCCGAGAAGCCACTGGCGGCGGCCGAGCACTCGGTACGAAGCCGGTGCTTCGGCCTTAGGGCTGGACCCCGCAGCATGTTACCACTCCGCGTAGGGAGTGCCGGCCTATGCGGATAGTCTGACCCCGGACGGTTTTCAGCCTCTACCAGGGCTGCTCGGCCAACGCCCGCGCGAGTGCTATTTTCTGCTGGTAGAGCATGTCGTGGTGACCGACATAGCCTTCTTCAGCCAACAGGTCGTCGCAGAATCGCAAGACGCAGTCGAGCCAATTCGCCGGGGCCAGGTCGTATTCTCGTCGGACCGTGTGACCCCAGGGGAAGCTGGTTCCGAGTGGCTCCAGCGTGAATAGCCCCTGCGGGCTCACCCCCTTCTGGGGGAGGTTCGATAGAGCGACCACCGTGCGCACGACGGCGGCAGTCTCTGGCAACATCAGAGGATCCCGCGCAAGCCACCGGAGGCCGAGGCCCAGAGCCGCTACGACATCCGCCAGCGGGAGGGGATCACCAGGCAGCGCACGCCCCCAGTCCAAGACGCCGCTGCCGTGCAGCGACAGGGTTTGTTTTGGGTCATCGCCGCTCCAACACCTTACGTAGTCGGGCAACACCCGGCGTTGCAGGCGGTCGGGGGGACGGTCGAACAACCGAGCAGCGAGGTTCACCACCGCCTGTTTCCAGTGGTCATCCATGGCAAAGGCCGATGGATACTGTACCACCACCGACAACCACGCCACGTCATCAGCACTGCGCATGTGCAGGCTTCCAACGATCTGTCGAAAGCTGCTATCGCCGGGGGACTCAACTTGTTCACCTGGACCGCTTGTTAGAGGCTCGGCGTCAGCATGGAGAGCAGGTCTTCCTGCCTCAGACTGAAGGTCCGTCTCGAACAACTGGACTTGGTGCTCGAGAAACTGATGGACACGCTCCGCGACCTCCTGTTGGCGGATCGTCTGCCAGAACAGCACGGTGTGACGCTCGTGCTTGAAGGATTGCAGAGCCGCCCACTGGCCCCCATCATCGCCCATTGGGGGCGACGTATGGAGAAAGTACACCGCAACATGAGAGCCTCGGCCGTTCCCCACCATGCGGTCGATTTCCTCGACGACTCCCGAGACACTCCGTGGCGTAGGCGTTCCCAGCCGTCTATAAAAGATGGCCAATAGACACTCGCTCGGATCAACCAATTGGCGATCCAGAATATTCTGGGGGTCGTCGGCCGCTTCCGGGACGGCATCGCGAGTCCAATGGCGCGCCAAAAACATGTGGCCCCTGGTTGTGCCATGTGCCCGATTCCAGGCGTTGACGGCGTGTTCCACGGCGGTAATGACTCTTGGTGGCACATCAGATGGCACCGACAGCAACAGATTGTGTGTCATGACCGGTGCGTTCAAGCGATCCCGCCTTCCCGCCGAATTTGACCAACCGACTACAGGACCGATGCCGACCCGTCGTCATCGGCCGCGCACTTGACCCCCAAACAGGCGTTCCTCGATGACCTTGAGGTGCTGATTCACATAAAACCAGTCGGGGTCGTGTTTCAGGGGGCGTTCCCGCATCTGGAAATTGGGGTCGTTGGCAGACGCCACGTCGAACGTGACGAGGCCTAGCCCAAAGATTTGGCACAACGAATCGACGCGGGGTATGTCCTTGGATGAGGCCGGGATCACCAACCACACTTTGTGACTAAACACCTGGTATGCACAGGCTTGTCCGAACGCCGTAATGAGTTCCTTGGCGTCGGTCTTGATTTCGGCTGATACGATTTCTGTGGGCATCTGAATGATGTCGCTCCGTCGCGACTCGCGCACCCCGATGACATCGGGCGTACCCCACTTGTCTTGAAAGGCATTGCCGCCCAAGGCAATGGCCCGCGTGACTTCCTCCATTGTTTCGAGCCAGTGGGCCAGCGGTTGGTAAAACACCTCCTCGGCGGGCTTGACTCCGCGGTTTCTGTCATCGCCTCCGGGACCCGCGGTCTCACGAAACTGTTGCAAGATGAACAAACCCCGCTCCGGTTTGGCGACGCGGTCCGGATACTTGCGATCCAAATTCCAGATGGTCCCATCGACGGTGTGAGCATTGAACGCGCCAGGATGGGCCTGCTGAATAAGACTCTTGAGCTCGGCATAGCCCACACCGTGCGGGTGCTGTTCCAAGATGGCCAAGGCGGCGGCCTCAATCTGCTGACGCTTGGTCTGCGATGTCCGGGATGCCACGCTGTGTACTCCTCCTCACCGTCCCCCGAAAGCGAAGCCTGTTGACATCTCACGATGGATTCCACGATCCCAGGATGGCCTCCCCCTCGTCGAGTCCGGTCGCCGTCCGGTGGAGGCGTCGCACTTCTCTCGCGCTGGTGCCGGGGCAGGGCGCTTTTGGGACCCGGCCGAATTGGGTCCAGCGCCCGAACCCCGGTTGACCGTACCGGCACCAAGGTCTTCGATGCCTTAGATTCCAGCCGACTCCGTGGGAGGCTTCGCCGCGAGCCACCGTGTGAACGCCTGTCTCGCGCGCCGGGTCTCGACGTCCTGCGCTCCGACTGTTACCGCCTGGGCCAGCGCTTCTGCCCGCCGTCGTAGCGTGGCGTCGGACGCGCCGTCGGCCCGCAGGGCGCTGAGCCAGGCATCGATCCACTGGTCGGCGAGTGCCTCGTCCAGGGGAACAGGGCATGGCGGTTCCTTCCGGACGGCTATGTGTCTTTCGCTCACTAGCTCGGCACCGCCTTCTGGCCGCTGACCGCGTTGGTCCACCAGAACCACCACACGGTTTGGTCTTGGAGATCGCTCACGTCGCTCACCCACCATGCGAGGCCGTCCGCCTCCACCAGCAGGCGGGGGGGCGAAGCCGGGGATCATGAGGTCGCTGCCGGCATACCGAACACGCCGGGACACGATATCCCTCCCGACCCAGGTCTTGGCGCCATCCTACCACACGGAGTAGGACGTCGGACATGCCTACCCGGTACCGCGCCGTCGCGTCGCAAAAACGACCGTTTTTGACGCATGCCTCCTCCGCACTCCCCCTCACCCTTCCGTCGCGCCTTGGCGGGTGTCAGAACTCATGGCACAATCAATGATGCGAAAGAGTGGGCCTCCCACGAGTTTTGACCCATCGCGCCCGGAGGTGTCCATGCACATCGGCTACGCCCGCGTGTCCACCGACGACCAGCAGCTGGCCTTGCAAGTCGACGCCCTGACCCAGGCCGGTTGCGACCGTCTTTTCACGGATGTCGGATCCGGCGCCCGCTTCGACCGGCCCGGCCTGCAGGACGCCCTCGCCTACGCCCGGCCCGGCGACGTCCTCGTCGTCTGGCGCCTCGACCGGCTCGGCCGGTCTCTCGTGGACCTGGTCGGCCTCGTGAACACCTTGCGGGACCGGTCCATCGGCTTCAAAAGCCTGCAAGAGGCGATGGACACCACCACCCCGGGGGGCCAGCTCGTCTTTCATCTCTTCGCGGCGCTCGCCGAGTTTGAGCGGGCCCTCATCCGCGAACGCACCCAAGCTGGTCTGCACGCGGCCCGGGCCCGTGGTCATCGGGGCGGCCGCCCGCGCAAGCTGACCCCCCGTCAGGTCGCCATGGCCCGCCACCTGTTGGCAGACCCCGCCATGACCCTCGGTCAGATTGCCGAGATCCTGCACGTGTCGCGGTCCACGCTGACCCGCGCCTTGAAAAAGGCCTGAGTCACCGTAATGCAACCCGTTCTGCAATCGCTTGACAGCCCGCCGTCTCAGTGAAATGCTAAGCACACTAGGCGGATCGTGATGCATTATGGCGATAGGCGTCGCCCATTTGTGCCCCATGCGACAACAACGTACACCACCGAAGGGTATGCTGGAGGAGGGGTCTTGTGGTCACCATGGCGCACGGCGTTTTCACTGACTATTGCGAAGCAGCGCTCGCTTATGCGGTCTATACTCCGATGGAAGACGGGCGATGGTTTGCTGAGATTCCCGTCTGTGACGGGGTCTGGGGTGAAGGACAGACACGTGCCGAGGCAGCTGCAGAGTTACGCTCGGCGCTGGAGGGATGGATTCTCCTCGGACTCCAGCTTGGGCATC
>DAHVOH010000096.1 GCA_027318915.1 Clostridiales bacterium | reverse complement strand
CTGGCGGCGGAATACATCTTGGCCGGCGGCAACACCCAGGTGGTGCTGTGCGAGCGGGGCATTCGCACGTTTGAGACGCGCACCCGCAACACGCTCGACCTGTCGGCGGTGCCGGTGTTGAAGTACTTCACCCATTTGCCGGTGGTGGTTGATCCGTCTCATGCCACCGGCACCTGGCAGCTGGTCGCGCCGATGGCCCGGGCGGGAGTGGCCGCCGGCGCGGACGGCATCCTGGTGGAAGTGCATCCGAACCCCAGCGAGGCCCTGTCGGACGGCCGCCAGAGCCTGACGTTATCGGATTTCGCGGCGCTGGCCGAAAGTCTGGGCGCGGTGGCGGCGGCCGTGGGGCGCACGCTGTGACGGCGTCCGACAGCGTGCGCCTGGAGCCCGGAGCGGGCGGCGGAGCGGTCGTGATGTCGGTGCCGGCAGACAAGTCGCTGACCCATCGGGGCATCCTGCTGGGTCTCTTGGCCGCGGGCGAAACTCGCGTCGAACGGCCGCTGTTGGCGGAGGACACCCGTCGGTCCATCGCTCTGGCGCAGGCGTTCGGCGCCCGGGTGACGGTGGCCGACGCGCGGCTGGTCATCGACAGTCCGGGACAGGCGGGCCTGCGCGAGCCCCCGGATGTGTTTGACTGCGGGAATTCCGGGACTACCATGCGCATCGGCGCCGGGATTGCCGCCTCGGTCCCCGGGATGACGGTGCTGACGGGAGATGCTTCGCTTCGTGGCCGACCCATGGCCCGGGTCCTGGATCCCCTGGCGCGTCTGGGGGCGACGACGCTCTGCCGACAAGACGGGCGTCCGCCCCTGGCGATCCGCGGGGGGCGCCTGACCGGCGGGCGCATCGAATTGACGGTGGCATCGGCCCAGGTCAAGTCTGCGCTGCTGCTGGCGGGGCTGGCGGCCGACGGCCCGGTGACCGTCGTGGAGCCGCTCTTGACCCGCGACCACACCGAACGACTGCTCCGGGCGATGGGCGCCCGCGTGTCGACCGGGGACGGGTCGGTCGGCGTCGAGCCGGGTCGGTTGGCGCCCTTGACGCTCACGGTGCCCGGCGATCCGTCATCGGCCGCCTTTTGGTGGACCTGGGCGGTGCTGGCCGGCCGCCGGGTGACGACACCGGGGGTCCTGCTCAATCCGACCCGCATCGGGTTTCTCGATGTCCTGCGCCGGATGGGCGCGCTGGTGACGGTCGCGGAGGTCCGGGAGGATCTGGAGCCGGTCGGCGCGGTGACGGTGGAGCGGGGGGGTGACTTGGCGCCGATTCGGATCGGGCCCGCCGAGGTGCCGGCCCTGATTGATGAACTGCCGTTGGTGGCGCTCCTGGCCACGCAGGCGGACGGGACCTCGGAGGTCAGCGGGGCGGCGGAGCTGCGCGTGAAGGAGAGCGACCGTATCGCGGCGGTGGGAGAGGGTCTCCGGGCCCTGGGCGCGCAGGTGGAGGACCGCCCCGACGGATGGCTGGTGAAAGGTCCGACACCTCTGCGGGGCGCGGCGGTGGACAGCCGTGGCGACCATCGCGTCGCGATGGCGCTCATGGTGGCGGCCGCCGGCGCGTCGGGTCCGGTCACCCTGCGGGGGGCGGCGTGCGCGGCGGTTTCGTATCCCGGATTCTTGGAGGCGTTGGCGGAGGTCGGAGGCGTGAGGCGGTGCGGGGATGAGCGGACGTAAGCGGACGGCGGCGGACAGTCCCACGCGATCACGGCGGGCGGATGCGGAGGAACGGCGGTGGAGCGGGCGGATTTTCGGCCCCGACGGTCTTAGGCCGGGAACGGTGGTGGCGCGGGCGGGTCGCATCACGGCGATTGAGCGCGCGGGGGTCGTTCCGGACGTGGTGGTGGCACCCGGCTTCATTGATGTCCATGTGCACGGGGTGGCCGGCTATGACGTCATGGCCGGCCAGGTGGACGCCATGGCCGCGGTCCTGCCCCGGTTCGGCACCACCGCCTTTGTGCCCACGCTGATGACGGCGGCGCCGCAGGCGATGGAGGCGGTGCTGTCTCGTCGGTTGGAAGGCAGCGGGGCGGCGGTGTTGGGCTATCACTTGGAGGGGCCGGCGCTGGCGGCGGTGCGGGCCGGGGCCCAGCCGGTGGCCTGGATGCGGCCGCCGTCCGCGCTCGAAGACTTGGTTCGCGCCGGGCCGGTGCGGCTCGTGACCCTGGCGCCCGAGCTGGAGGGAGCGCTGGCGGTGATCGAGCGTCTGAGCGCGGAGGGTGTGCGCATCAACTTGGGCCACAGCAACGCCACGTGGGCCGAGGCGAGGGCCGGGTTCGCGGCGGGCGCGGACGGCGTCACCCATCTCTTCAACGCCATGCCGCCCTGGCATCATCGAGCGCCGGGCCTGGTGGGCGCCGCTCTGGATCGGTCCGGCGTCTTTGTCGAACTCATCACCGACGGCGTCCACGTGCATCCGTCCATGGTCCGCGCCGTGCTGACGCTGGCGGGGGCGCGGGCACTGGCGGTCACGGACGGTACCGCGGCCGCGGCGGCGGGCCCGGGGCCGCATCGCCTGGGAGAGCAGCCGGTGCGGGTGGAGGGGGGAGCCGCCCGCTTGGAGGACGGAACCCTGGCCGGGAGCATTTTGACGCAGGCGGGCGCCCTGGAGGCCCTGCTGGCCATGGGGGTGGAGCTGGTCCGCGCGCTGGATCTGCTGGGTCCGGCGCCCGCGCGTCGGCTGGGCCTGCACGACCGCGGAGTCATCCGCCCGGGGGCCCGCGCCGACCTGGTGGTGCTCAGTCCCGCCGGGCAGATCCGAGAGACCGTGGTTTCGGGGCGCACCGTGTATCAGACGGCTCCGGCGTGAGGGAGCCAGAGGCCGGCGACCACGGCCGCGCCGGCCAGCACGAGGGAGGCGGCCAGCGCCAAGAGGGCGGCCGCGCGGGCCAAAGGGACGTTGAGCGCGGCGGCCAGTCCCTCCCAGGTCTGGAGGGTCCAGAGCAGCAGGGCCAATCCCGCGCCCAGGGCGGCGAAAACGGGCACCAGGCGGCAAAGCCAGGCCAGCAACAGACCGGCCGCGCCCAGACCGGCCAGGGCGTCCCGGACCGACGGGGCGAGCCGCTCGCCGGCCAGTCGCGCCGCCAGCCCGAGGGCGGCGGCGGTGCCGGCGGTGACGGTGCCGACGACCAGAGCCGCCACGGCGCCCTGGAACACGGCGCCGCCGATGGCCGTGAGGGATCGGGCGGGCCAGGCGTAGCCCGTGGTGAGGAGCGCCGTCGCGATGACGTTGCCGATGCGCCAGGGGCGCGTCCCCGTCGGGTCCGCGGCCAGGCGGGAACCGACGCTCAGGGGATGCGCCCACCACTGCCGCCACCACGCCCACCACGACCGCGCCGAATGCATCCCGTCCGCCCTCCCGGGGATGCTTACGCGTCCGCCAAAGGAAACTTGCCGGTTGCGGCACAGCATTCTTGATCCGGGAACGATCCCATACTATAGTGGGCTGCGGATAGCGGGAGGTGGTGACATGGCCATCCACGATCGCGGCGAGCCGGTCTACACCATCGGCGTCATGGCGAGATTGGTGGGTTGTTCCGCCCAGGCGCTCCGGGATTGGGAGCGGGAAGGGCTGGTGGCGCCGCATCGCACGGATAGCGGCAACCGCCTTTACAGCGATGAGGATTACGAGCGACTGGTTCGTATTCAGGAGCTGACCCGACGAGGGATTAATCGGGCCGGCGTTCGGGCGATACTCGAGTTGGAAGGCGCCCTGGAACGGTCGGCCGGCAAAGTGGGGGAAAAACAGTGGCAAAGGTCGTAGGCATCGACTTGGGCACCACCAACTCGGTGGTGGCGGTGATGGAGGGGGGCCAACCCACTGTCATTCTCAATGCGGAGGGAAGTCGGCTCACGCCGTCGGTGGTGGGCTTCAAGAAGGATGGAGAACGTCTCGTGGGCCAGTTGGCGCGGCGCCAGGCCGTGGTCAACCCGGAGAACACCGTCTTCTCCGTCAAGCGGTTCATGGGTCGCCGTTTCGATGAGGTGACGGGCGAGCGCACGCGGGTGCCCTACCGGGTGGTGGCGGGACCGAATCAGCAGGTGCGGATCGCGCTGCCCAACGCCGGCAAGGAACTGACTCCCGAGGAAGTCTCCAGCATGATCCTGGGCAAGCTCAAGGCCGATGCGGAGAAATACCTCGGCGAAAGCGTGACGCAGGCCGTCATCACCGTCCCGGCGTACTTCAACGACGCCCAGCGCCAGGCCACCAAGGACGCGGGCCGCATCGCGGGGCTGGATGTGCTGCGCATCATCAACGAGCCCACGGCGGCGGCTTTGGCCTATGGCCTCGACAAGCAGGCCAATGAGACGATTCTGGTGTGGGACCTGGGGGGCGGCACGTTTGACGTGTCGGTGCTGGAAGTGGGCGATGGCGTCTTCGAGGTCAAGTCCACGGCCGGGGACACCCATCTGGGCGGAGACGACTATGACATGCGGCTGGTGGAACATATCGCCGGAGAGTTTCAACGCACGGAGGGCATCGATCTCCGTCGCGACCGGCAAGCGCTGCAGCGTCTGATTGAGGCGGCCGAGAAGGCCAAGGTGGAATTGTCGTCGGTGACCGAAACGCAGGTGAGTCTGCCGTTCATCACCGCCGACGCCAGTGGTCCCAAGCACTTGGAGATGAGCCTGACCCGGGCGAAATTCGAGGAGCTGACGCGGGAGCTCACGGATCGCCTGATGGGACCGTTCCGCCAAGCGCTGAACGACGCGGGGCTGACCGAACGGCAGATTGACGAGGTCGTGCTGGTGGGAGGATCCACCCGCATGCCGGCCGTGCAGGAATTGGTCCGGCGGCTGACGGGCAAGGAGCCGCATCGGGGCGTCAATCCGGATGAGGTAGTGGCGGTCGGAGCCGCCATTCAGGCCGGCGTGTTGGCCGGCGACGTGAAAGACGTTGTGCTGCTGGACGTGACCCCGCTGTCTCTGGGCATTGAGACGCTGGGCGGGGTGACCGAGGTGCTGGTGGAACGCAACACCACCATCCCCAGTCGCAAGAGCAAGGTGTTCACCACGGCCGCCGACAATCAGACGCAGGTGGAGATCCATGTCCTGCAGGGCGAGCGGCCCCTGGCCCGTGACAACCGGACCCTGGCGCGTTTCCAGCTGGACGGGATTCCGCCCGCGCCGCGGGGCATTCCCCAGATCGAAGTGACATTCGACATAGACGCCAACGGCATTGTGCATGTGTCGGCGAAGGACCTGGGCACCAAGAAAGAGCAGCAGGTGACGGTGACGGCCAGCACCCAGTTGTCGCGGGAAGAAATCGATCGGATGGTCAAAGAGGCGGAGCTGAAGGCGGAAGAGGACAAACGGCAGCGTGCGCTCATTGACCTGAAAAACCAGGCGGAATCGATGGCCTATGCCACCGAAAAGGCGATGCGGGATCTGGGCGACAAAGTGGCGGAGACGGATCGGACGGAGGCGGAAGACGGGATTCGGCAGGTGCGCACAGCCCTGGAGGGCGACGACGAAGCGCAGATCCGGGCCGCTCTGGACCGGCTGACGACAGTCAGCCACCGGCTCGCCGAGCAGGTGTACCGTCAGGCGCAGACGACCGGGACCGCCGCCGAAGGCGGGGCCGCCACGACCCCGGACGAGCCCGTCGTGGACACCGACTGGAAGAGTGCTGGGGAAGCCGGCGACCAGACCCCGCCGTCCTGACATCGGCGGGGTGGGTCGGCCCGGAGAGCGTGCGGCCGGGACGGAGTCGGCAGTCCGGGAGCCCCGGCAAATGGGGCTCCCCCGGCGGCCGGCCGCTCCTCAAAATCGGCGCAGATGCACGCCGAGGGACGTCAGCAGCAGGAGATAAAAGCCGGCCGCGGCGCCCAGCGCCAGAACCAGCCCGCCCCAGGGGCCGACCGCCGGTGCGGCCCAGCGCAGTACGAGCGGGGCCGCCGGGGCCGCGGCGGTTGCCGCCGCCGCGGGCCGGGCCAGCAGACCCGCCCAGGGAACGTCGATCCCCGCCGTGCGCCGGAGCGAGCGGGCATCCAGCGCGAATGAGACCACGAAGCCGAGGCCCATGGCCAGGGCGACCCAGAGGACCCCTTGGCCGGTGCGGCCCCCCAGCGTCGCGATGAGGGCCAACTGGATGGCCGCGGCGATGAGGCTGTTGCGCAGCGGCAGCTCGGTCCGGCCCAGTCCGCGCAACACCCCGCCGAGAATGATGTCAAAGTACATCAGAAATCCGCCGGCGGCGAGCGGCAGGAAGAGGTGGGGCGGCAAGTGGGTCTGGAACAGCAGGTCATCCAGGCGCGATCCCAGCGCCAGCAGAAGCCCGGTCACCGGGCAAGCCCAGAGTGCCGTGCCGTGAAGAGCCTCCAGCGTGCGGCGGCGAATGACGCGCGGCTCATCCAGGTGCCGGGCGACGGCGGGGACGAGGTTGGTGGCCAGGGCGAAGGTGAGGGCGGTGGGAAAGAAAATGAGGGGGAAGGCCATGCCCATCAGTTGCCCGAACAGGGCGATGGCGGCTGCGGCCGACAGGCCCGACGCTTGCAGCCGCAGGGGAATGAGACTGGCCTCGACCAGGCCGACGAGGGAGCTCAGCAGCCGGTTCAAGGTCACCGGCAGGGCCAACCCGATGAGGGTACGGGTCACCGGCGGATCGGTGCCGGCCGGCCGCCCGGTGGCGGGGTGCGCGGCCCAGAGGACGGCCAGGCCGGTCAGCTCTCCGACGGGGATGAGCCAGGCGGCTAGCCGGGGCCCGTGGGGAAGCCAGGGCAGGATGCCCACGCTCATGACGGTCGCCATGACCGCCACCCGCGTCATCTGCTCCACCACCTGACTCGCGGCTGGAACCACCATGGACTGGCGCGCGATGTACAGACCGCGCAGCACCGCGGACACGGCCACCAGGATGAGCGCCGGCGTCAGCGCCATCAAGAGCGGCGCCAAGTCCGCGCGCCGATAGAGCGCCACGGCCAGGGGGCGGGCAAGGCCCAAGACGACCGCCATCAGCAGCAGGGCCGGCAGTAGCGTCAGCCGTCGGGCATCGCGCCAGATGACGGCTGGCGAGGCGCGTCCTTCCGCCGCCAGCTGGGAGACGGCGACGGGCATCCCGGCCGCCACCAGCGTGACCAGGGTGATATAGAATGGGAAGACCATCTGGAAGAGGCCGAGACCCTCGGCGCCGAGATAGCGGGCCAGCAGGACGCGGTACACCATCCCGAGCCCCCGGGAGAGCAGGGCCGCCGCGGTCAGGGTGAGCGTGCCCCACCACAGGGTCTGTGAGCCGGTCAAGGATGTCCCTCCCGTGTAAGTGGTATGTGGACGGGATGGTGATGTTGCCAAGCGGGGGGAGGCGGAGCCATCAGACGGCGATGGGGCGTATGGCTCGTGCTGGGGTTGTTCCTCTGGGGTCTGGTGCGCACCGGTCTTTTCTACCAGCGGCATTGGCAAGAGTTGCGGACCCTGCCCGCCATCGTGGCGCAGTCGGTCCATCGGCACGGCGGACGCATGCTGACCGTGAGCCAGGTTTCGCCCTGGCTGCCCAAAGCCTTGATTGCCACGGAGGACCGGTCCTTTTACACTAACCTGGGCGTGTCGTTCGAAGGCGTGGGGCGGTCGTTCTGGGTGGATCTGTCCTCCGGCCGATTCGTTGAAGGGGGCAGTACGCTCACCCAGCAGCTGGTGCGCGACCAGTTGCTGGGACTCCAGAAGACCTTGCGCCGGAAGCTTTCGGAGGCGCTCTTGTCGGTGGCGGTGACGGTTTTGTATCCCAAGCGGGACATCTTGAGCTGGTATCTGAGTTCGGTGTATCTGGGCAACGGGTACTGGGGGGCGTATCGCGCCGCCGAAGGGTACTTTGGGAAGAGCCCGCGGGAGCTGACCCGCGCGCAGGCGGCGCTCCTGGCGGGGCTGCCGCAGGCGCCGTCGGCGCTGGACCCGCTGGTCCATTATCGGGCCGCCCGGCGGCGTGAATGGGAGGTGCTGGAGTCCATGGTGGCCGACCACGTGTTGTCGCCGCAAACGGCTTCGTCCGTTTTCAAGGCGCCTTTGGGTCTCCGGGATCGGTGACGGCCGAACAGCGGCGGATGTGGTTCCGGCTGATCGTGGTCTCGCTGGTGGTGGGCGTGGTGGGCCTGGTGCGCGTCTGGCCGGCCGCGTCCGTGATGCACGACGGCCATGCCGGCCCAGGCTATTATCTTTGGTCCTACCGCCATCTGGCCTACAGCGACTTGGTGGCGGAGTACACGGTCCGCAATCTGTATACCCACTCGCTCCTCTATGTGCACCAATATTTCGAGTACCCGCCGGGTATCGGGCTCATCGCTTGGCTGACGGCCTGGCTGCCCGGACTCGGTGGCTACTTGATCGGCAACACGGTCGTGCTGACGGGCGCTCTGGTTGTCAGCACGGCGGCGGCCGCCGCCGTGCGCGGTTGGCAGGCCGTGCGGCCGTGGATGTACTCCCCCCTCTTGCTGATCTACACCATCTACAACTGGGACATGGTCGGCCTCGCCTGCTATGGTGCGGCGGTGTGGGCGTGGAGCCGGCGGCGTTGGTTTTGGAGCGGCGTGTTCATCGGTCTTGGGGCGGGCACCAAGCTGTTTCCGGCCGTCCTGTGGCCGTTTTTTGCCCTGGCGCTGTGGCGGGACGGCCGGCGTCGCGCGGCCGGGGCCCTCACCGCCGGGGCGGGCCTCGGCTTTGCGGTGCTGGATGTGCCGGTCATGGTGGCCAGCTTTCACGGTTGGGAGCAGTTTTGGGTCTACAACACCGTGCGCGGACCCGATCCGGGCGTCTGGCAATGGATCTCGCTCCACCACTGGCTCAGCATCGGCACCATCAATCTCATCACGTTCGCGCTGGTGGCGGCGGGGGCCGTGCTGCTCCTGGTCTGGGTGGGGCGCGGATTCCATCCGGTGCTGGCCGCGGCGCTGCTGCTGACCTGGTGGCTGTTGTGCAACAAGGTGTATTCCCCGCAGTACATGATTTGGGTCTTGTACGCCGTGACCATCGCGGAAACCTGGGGGCCGGAGGTGTGGTGGGTCAACGTGGCCGGCATCCTCGACTTCGGGCTGGCCATGGTCTGGCTGGCGCTGGGGACGGCCGGGTCGCCGGCCCAAGCCCTCATGGGGATTTACGTGGCGCCGGTGGTGATCCTGGTGCGCGACGTGACCTTCGGCCTGGTTTTGCGCCGGCATCGATGGCAGGCCGAGTGGCGGTCCGCACTGCATAGCGCGCCCCTTGGGGAGCGAACCTAACCCGGGCGGGATGTCCCCGCCGGGGAGGCAGCATGAGGCGCACGGTCTTTGATCCCATCCAGGTTCGCACCGACATGGCGTTGGAGGCGCGGGACATTGTGCGCGGCGAAGCCGCGCAGGACGTCCCGGGCGTGCATGTGGAGGACCTGCGGGAGTCAGGCTTTACGGTGACCAGGGTCCGCATCGCCACCGCCGATGCGGAACGTCTGATGGGCAAACCGCGCGGACACTACATCACCATTGACGTCCCGCGCTTTCGGGATCGGGACTCCGACTTGCGCGATCGGGTCACCGATGCGCTGACGCGGGAGCTGACGCGGTTTTTGACACGTCCCCGGGACGAGCAGATTTTGGTGGTCGGATTGGGCAACTGGAATGCGACACCCGATGCTTTGGGCCCTCGGGTGGTGGACCGGCTTCTGGTTACCCGTCACCTTGGCGAGGTGGTGCCCGCGGATATCCGTCAGCGCATGCGCGCGGTGGCCGCGGTGGCGCCCGGCGTGCTGGGCACGACCGGCATCGAGACCGTGGATATCGTGCGCGGTATCGTCCAGCAAACGCATCCAACGATGGTGGTGGCCATCGATGCGTTGGCGGCGAGCCGCGCGGAACGTTTGGTGGCTTCCATCCAAGTCGCCGACAGCGGGATTCATCCGGGATCGGGCGTGGGCAATCGGCGGCACGGGTTGACCCGCGAGACGCTGGGCGTGCCCGTGCTGGCGGTGGGGGTGCCCACGGTCGTTCAGGCCGGCAGCATCGTGTTTCAGGCGCTGGGTTTGCTGGTGGAGAGCCTCGGCGCGGATCACGCCTTTTACCGGATTGTTCAAGAGATGTCCCGCACCGAGCAGCGGCAGCTTATTGATGAAGTGATTGGCCCCACCATGAGCGATTTGATGGTAACGCCCAAAGACTTGAGCGTGACTGGTTTTACAACTGCCGTGCGGCCGTCGCTGCGGGAACCCGGGTCGCGGTAACTGTGACGTGAGCGGCTTGCGGGTTGAGCAACGGAGTTGTGTCGTGGGGCACCAGGCGGATGTGCCGCCCGGGCAGGACCACGACGGTTTGGAGCAATTGGCGGGCGAGTTCCCGGCGTTCCGCGGGGGAGACGGCACGCTCGACAGCCTCGCGAAACCCCGTCAGGGCCAACGGCGTGACAAGCCGGGGTGCCGGCGCGTCAGCCCGCAGGAGCCGCTCCACTTCGCGCAGGCGTCGGGTGTTGTCTCGAAGCACG
>DAHVOH010000095.1 GCA_027318915.1 Clostridiales bacterium | reverse complement strand
CGGCGGCGGCCACATCGGCCGGCTGCGCCATCTCGCCCAGCGGAATGTCAGCCACCACCGCAGCAGTCCCCTTCTCGTCCGCCACCTGCTGCGCCATCTCGGTGGCGACAAAGCCGGGCGCGACGGCCATCGCCACCACTCCGTCGCGGCCGTAGCCACGAGCCACGCTCTTGGAGAGCGCCACCATGCCGCCCTTGGAGGCGGCGTACGCCAGAAATTCAGGAGCGTCACCGCGAAAAGCGGCGCGGCTCGCGATGTACACGAACGTGCCGCGGTGCTGGCGCTGAAACGTCGGCAGGGCCGCCCGCGTGATGTCGGCGGCGGCCACCAGGTTCACCTGCAGCGTCTCCTGCCATACCCGCGCCCAATCCGCCCACGGTGCGGTGGGGGGTGCAGGCGCAGAGATGCCCGCGTTGTTGACAACGGCGTCCAGCCCGCCCAACGCCTCTCTCGCCCGCTCCACCAGCGTGAGCCCGGCCCCTCGCTCGGCCAGGTTGGCTTCCAACAGCACAGGTGCGCCGTCCAGTTCCTCGGCCACGCCCTCGGCCGCCGCACGGCTTTTGCCATAGTGCAGCGCCACCCGCGCGCCGTCGCGCACCAGCGCGGCCACAATCGCGGCCCCAATGCCGCGAGATCCCCCGGTCACCAACACCCGCTTGCCCTCCAGGGTCATCGTGCCCCGCCTCCCCTGCACTGGTTTACTGGTTGGCCCGCATCAGCGCCCGATACCGCCACGTCTCGGGACACCCACCCGACCAGGCATGTAAGAACTCGTCCAGCATAAACGCCGTGGCGCCCCACACGCGACCGACGGGCAGGTGAAACTCTGGCCAGTGGCCGTCCGGTCCGTTCCACCGGGCGCGCGACACGGTCTCAGCCGACCGGGTGAGGTCCGTGACGGTGACCCAGTGAAGCGCCGCCACCTCACGGGCCTCGGGAACGAGGCGCGGCCGCTCGACGGCCACGCCCACCCACGGCACCACGGTGTAGCCGCTCACGCCAATCACAATGGGCGTGAGCGGCCCCACCCGCTGCACGACCCCGGGGTCGAGACCCACCTCTTCGCCCGCCTCCCGAACCGCCGTCTGCCAGAGCGTGCGGTCTTGGGGCTCGTACCCGCCCCCTGGAAAGGCCATCTGGCCACCGTGGTGCCGGAGCCCGGCCGCGCGCTGAATCAACCAGACGTGGGGGTTGGTCCGCTCCCCAGCCACCAGCAGCAGCACCGCCGCCGGCCCCACGAGCTGCTCCGGGAGCACGGCGGCGGTCTGGGCGACGTAGTGCTCCACCTGGCCCAGGCTCCCCGGCGTGGTCATGGCCGCCACACCGCCATCACGACCACCACGGTCGCGACGGCGCCCGCGATGCTGGGGATGAGCCCCACGCGCAGGTAGTCGCGGTGTCGGAAGCTGCCCCGCGCCATCACCAGGAGGGCGGGCTTGTTGGCGGTACCCGACATGGGCGTCATCATGAGGGCCGCCAGCATGGTCGCCACCAGCCCATCGATGCCGACCAGGCTGAAATGCAACCCGGCGCCCACGGCCACCACCAGGGGCGTCATCAGGGCCGCCACGGCAATGTTGGACAGGACCTGGGTCAGCAGTGCGGCCAACAGATACACCGCAATCACCGTCGCCAGAGGATGCCCGGCGGTGAGCGACACGATGACGCGCGACACGTTGGCCGCGACGCCGGTGGTGGAAACCGCCGCCGCCATCGGCAGCACAGCCCCCAACAGGATGGGCACTCGCCACTCCACGGCCATATACGCTTCGGAGGGAGCCATGCCGGTCAGGATCAGCGCCAGCGCAGCGGCCGCCAGCGCGTCCACACCGAGGTTGGCCACGCCGGCAATGGCCAGCACCAAAAAAAGCGCCAGCGGCACCAGCGCGCGAATCGGCCGTGACGAAGGCACCACCACTGGTTCGTCCGATACCACGCGCACTACGGTCTGCGAGCGCTGCAACCGCTCCAAGATGTCGTCATCGGCCTGCACCAGCAGCAGGTCCCCGGCTTTCAGCACCGTGATGGCCAGACGCCGGCGCGCCGCCTCGCCGGGACGCCACAGAGCCATCAGGGAGATGCCGTCCTGCCGCAGTTTGAGCGCCACCGGTGTCCGCCCCACCCATGGGGAGCCCGGAGGGATCATCACCTCGGCGGCCCCCTGGGCCAGAGACTGCGTGAGGGCCGCCGCCTCCTCCCCTTCCCCCGGCAGGAGCCCCCCAATGTCACGCCAGCGTGCATGCTCCGTCGCCGGCGCCACCACCAGCAACCGGTCCCCCGCCATGAGGCAGTCGTCGGGGCCGGGCGCAAACGCCCGCTGCCCGCGCCGAAAAATCTGCAGAACCGTAACTCCCACCTGGCGAAACACCCGCAGATCCATGAGCCGCTGACCCACCAGCGGCGAGGTCTCGGGGACAACGACCTCGCCCGTGTACGCCTTCAGGTTCATGGCGTCGTTGCCACCGAGTTGATCCAGCTGCCGCCCCATGACCACCACGTAGACGAGGGCCACCCCAAAAAACGTCACGCCGAGCGGCAGCAGCGCAAAGAAGGTCAGCCCGGGCCGCCCCAGACCGATCAGCGCGGCGTTGGCCACGACGTTGCCGGATGTGCCCGTGAGCGTCACCAGGCCGCCCGCCATGGCCCCCAGGGCCAGCACCACGTACTGTCCCTCCGGGCGGCGGCCGAGGCGCCGGGCCGCCGTGGCGACAACCGGCAGAGTACCGACCACGGCCGCCGTCGACTCCAGCAAGCTGCCGGCCACCGTTCCGAGCGCTACCACGCCCACGTTCAGGCGCTGCGACGAACCCGCCGCCAGCCGGGAGAGCGTGTCCGCCACCCGCGTCATGAGCCCCGACCGCCGAATGCCCTCCGCCACGATCATCATGCCGACCACGAGCCACACGGACGGGTTGCCGAAGCCAACTAGCGCCTGGCCCACGGGCACCACTCCGAGCGCCACCAGCGCCATGAGGACTGCCAGTGCCGCAACTTCCACCGGCAGGCGCCCGCTCAAGTTCAGCGCGCCCAGCACCACGATGCCCAACACCAACCAGACGGCGGGCGCCATACGTGTATGATCCCCTTTGCGCGCCATCTCCCCAGATGCGGACGCCGTGGGCCACAAGCGAGCATCCAGCCGTGCGCGGGTGTATTCTGAATCGGCATCCAGGGTGAGCGACCCCGCGGGCGGGGGCCCCCGCAACCAAACCGGCGCGGCCGGCGTCATCTCCTTATGTAGGGAGACAACGCATGACAGGCCGGCGGCGTTGCACCCTGTCGGGGTTGGGGGACCGAAGCGTCGGCATCGGGCCACGCTGCGGGCGCCGGCAATCGCCGGGGTCTCGGCCACCTTAGCATGTTTTCGACGTCTGCGGCGCGCCCGAGGCGCCAGTCGGTTGGAGGGGACGCTATGCCGGGTTGGATCTGGGTGCTGGTCGCTCTGGCCGCCTTCGCGGTGGAAATGTCCCGCGGCGACCTGTACGTGCTGTGGTTTGGCATCGGCGCGCTGGTGGCGGCCGTACTGGGCACCTCGCCCCTGTCAACGCCCGTCTTCCTGGTACTAGGGGTGGCGTTGCTACTGACCGTGCGCCCCGTGGCGCTCCGCCGCCTGATGCCGCCCCCGCGGCGCGATCCGCCGGACCGGCTGGTAGGGCGCGTCGGAATGGTCACGCGTGACGTATCGGGCCAGGATGATTTTTCTGGCCAAGCCATTGTCGACGGGCGGCGGTGGACCGTACGCTCGTTTGCCGACCGCCCCATCCCGGCGGGGACGCAGGTGGAGGTTTTAGGGGTAGAAGGCGTGCGCCTGCTGGTGCACCCCCAAGACGAACCGGTCTCGCGCTGACTTGCCGGTTTCCGATGCTGGTCCCGTCTGGTCCGAAGGCGCAAAGACAGGAGACAATCATCATGCTGGCAACCTTGGTCCTCATCGCGGCGGTGCTGTTTTTCGCGTATCTGGTCCGGCGCACCCTCCTGATCGTTCACCAGGCCGAAGTGGCCGTGGTGGAGCGACTCGGGCGGTTTCACCGGGTGGCCCGCAGCGGGCTGAACACGATGCTGCCGTTCATGGACACGATTCGGCGGCGCGTCGACCTGCGCGAGCAGTTTATCACCATCCCGCCTCAGCCCGTGATCACCAAGGACAACGTCACAATCGCAGTGGACAACGTCCTGTACTTTCAGGTGATGGATCCCGAAACCGCGGTCTACTCCGTCAATAACTTTGCCGGCGCGATTGAGAACCTGGTGCAAACCACCCTCAGGTCAATCATCGGCGACATGAACCTCGACGAGACGCTGTCCAACCGCGACGGGATCAACGCGCATTTGCAGGAGAAGCTGGACCGCGAGACCAACGCCTGGGGCGTGAAGGTGCATCGCATCGAAATCAAGCAGATTGACCCGCCGCGGGAAATCAAAGAGGCCATGGAGAAGCAGATGCGCGCTGAGCGTGACAAGCGCGCCGCCATCACGCTCGCCGAAGCCCAAAAGCAGGCCCAGATCCTGGAGGCGGAAGGGTACCGCACGGCCACGGTCACGCGCGCCGAGGCGGAGCGCCAGCGCGCGATCCTCCAGGCCGAGGGGCAGGCCCAGGCGGTGGTCACCGTGCGGACGGCCGAGGCGCGGGGACTCTCCCTGCTGAAAGACGCCAGCGCCGACGCCACCGTGCTGACTCTTAAGGCCTTTGAGGCGTTGGCCCAGATGGCCCAGGGGTCAGCCACGACCATTCTCATCCCGTCGGACCTAGCGGGGGTGGCGGGCGCCGTCTCGGCGCTGACCCAAGTGTCGCAGGCGACGGGGCGCCGCGCGGCAGATAGTTGAGGCCAAGCCCCACCGGGAAGGGAGCGCATCATGCCCCCATCGAAAACACCGCGTGACGGACCGCGCCCCTTGGTCCCTGCCTCCCGGGACCCGGGCTCTCGTCATCGTCGCCTGCATGGGCCTCGCGAATGGATGGCGCTGGTGGCGTCCAGCTGGGCCGTGCTGGTGGGCGCGGTGTACTGGTTTCTGCCCACCGGCTGCACCAGCGTCGGCAACCGGTGCACCGACGTCACCACGATCGCGACCCAGGTGCCGCTGTGGGGGACTGCCGGCTTAATTGTCGCAGGCGTTGCTTTTGGCCTGCTGCCGTTTGTATTGCGGCGCACCAAGGCCGGGCCCGCGCTGTGGGGCGTCGTCGTCCTCCTGTTTTTCGTGCCGCTGTTTGGCGCCGACCTGCTGCTGGTGCCGGCCGCGTTCTTCGCTATCCTCGCGAGCCTGGTGCCGCGCCGCTTCACGCCCGCCTAACCGTCCCGGGAGTTGCCGCATACACTGAGTCCGGGGCTTACGGTGGCCATACGCCACATCGCCGTCGTTGTGATGGAAGTTGTGATGGAAGTTGTGATGGAAGTTGTGATGGAAAACCTCCCGTTTGACGCGCTGTTTGGAGCCGACCCCATGCCAGGCGCTCAGACTCTCCCGGTCATGCGGCGGGTTTGGGCCGGGCCTGCTGCAACAGCCACGCCCTGGCGTTAAAGGGCCAAGGGGGCCCGTTCTGCCGGGCGGCCGTGCCGCCCGCCATTGCGCGCTGGTACGCGGACTTGGCGAAGGCGGGCCGGCTGATGACCCACCTGTTTTCCTCGGTGCGAGGCCCGTCGACCCCCAACCACCTGATGCTCATGTGCGCCAAAACTCCGGTGTTACGCGACGTGCCCGTGCAAGACATCCCGCCCCTCCCATCTATCGTGGAGCGTTTGGAGGACCGGCACTTCACATGGCGGGCGTACAGCGGCCGGATGGATGTCGGGCTCGGGATGCTGCCCCAGCTGCGGCACCGACCGGAACAGCGTCCCTGGACCACCTTTCTGACCGATGCGGCCGCCGGCCTCCTGCCGCATCTGTCTTGGGTCATTCCGCCGTTCACCCTCTCCCAGCACTCGCCGGCCCCCTGACTCTGGGGCACCGCGTTTCTAAGCCAGGTGCTGTCCGCCTGGGCCAAGAGCCCGGCCTGGGCCGAGAGTCTCGTCCTGGTTTTGTGGGATGACTGGGGCGGGTACGTCGACCATGTGCCCCCGCCTGTCGTGGAGCGATGGCGGGATGGCACCCCGTTTCGCAACGGGTTTCGGGTGCCCGCCTACGTGTTTTCCCCCGAAGTGACGCCGGGGTTGGACGACACCCCGTGCGCGGGCTTGAGCCTTTTGAAGCTCATCGAGCAACTCTGGGGCCTCCGGCCCCTCACGTGGCGTGACCTAGGCGCGCCGCCGCTCTTGAATCTCGTGGCCGGACGACCCGTGGCGCCGCGGCCAACGATTCCCGCCTTGCCCCTGCCGCCGCTGGTGCTGCAGCAGGTGGGCGACCGCCTGGCCCATGTGGGCAGCCAGGTCACATGAGCGACGGCCGCCGGGACACACTGACCCCGGGGGGATGGACGCTGGGGACGGTGATGCTGGGCGGCGTGCTGGTAGTGCTGCTGACGATGGGCGCGCTGTGGTGGCTGGTGTCCACGCTGACACGGCGCATGCTGCGCCAGCTGCTGACACGGCCCATGAGCGACACGCTGGCCGAATTGTACCTGTCCGTGAAGTCGACACCGCCGGCCGATTTCTTATACTCCAGTCTGCGGAGCCAGTCGGGCCAAGTGGTGATTCGCCCCATGGGGTCAGCACGACCGGCACACGGATTTGACGACCTGGCGCTGGTGCCGGCCCAGCTGGCCGACACGCCGCTGAACGAAACCGAGCCGGTGGACCTCACGGCGGTGTTCGGCGGGCGGGCCAAGAAGCCGGTGCACACCGCCATGCCTCTCTACCTGTCGGGCATGGCGTACGGGCTGGCGCTGACCCAAGACGCGCGCCTGGCGTTGGCCATGGCGTCGGGACGAGCCGGCATTCCCTTGAACTCCGGCCAGGGGCCGTTTTTGGCCGCCGAGCGCGAGCGGTGCAGCACGTTTGTCCTGCAGTTTGGACGCTGGGTATGGAATCGCGACCCCAAAATCCTGCGCCAGGCCGACATGATCGAGGTGCAGGTGGGTCAGGGCGCCATGCCGGGCAATGCGGTGGTGGCCACCCCGGGCGAGGTGGGGCCGGACATCAAGCGGCTGATGGGTCTCGGCCCGTCGGATCCACCGACGATTCACGCCAACTTGTTTTTAAAGACGCCTGGCGAGCCCACGCCACTCAAAGAGGTGGTGCAGTTCCTGCGGGGCGAAACCGACGGGGTCCCTGTCGCCCTGAAGATGGGTGCGGGCCAGCGCCTCGAGGCGGATCTGGATGTGTGTCTCGAGGCGGACGTTGACGTCATTGTGATTGACGGCACCGAAGGGGCGACGGGCAACGCGCCCATCACGCTGTCGGACCACTTCGGCATCACCAGCCTGCAGGCGCTGGTGCGCGCCGTGGCGCACCTGGAACGCCGCGGGCGCCGCCGGGACGTGACCCTCTTGCTGTCGGGCGGGTTTCGCGAGCCGGGCGACTTTCTGAAGGCGTTGGCGCTAGGGGCGGACGGCATAGGACTGGCAACTATCGCCATGTTTGCGCTGGCCCACCGGCAAATCTCTGACGCCATCCCGTTTCACCCGCCCACGGACCTGGTGTTTTACCGCGCGGACCCTAAAATCCCTCTGAAGCGGGACCAGGCCGCCCTGAGCCTCACAAACTTCCTGGAAAGCTGCCGAGCGGAAATGGTCATCGCGCTCAGAACCATGGGGCACCGCCGCATCGCCGACCTGAGCCCTCGGGACCTGTGCGCACTGGATCCCGAGATTGCGCGGCTGGCGCGCGTGCCATACGCGGGGGACCCGGTGGGATAAAGTACGGCCAGGGCACGGTCCCAGTACGGCGGAACGCGGGACGTGTCCTGCAGAAACGGGACGTGCCCGAAGTTCGGCATCCAGGGAATCGCCCCGGTCTCGACATGGGGGAGCACAGGCACGCCGGCCACAGCCTGCGCCCCAACCGAAGAAGGGTGCTCCGAGTGTGATGGGGTTCGATGAATTGACCGCGTGAGTGCGCCATGCGGCTCCGGTCGACCCACACACCGGGCGCCCCGGGCGGCGGTGTGGGTGTCGGTTTCAGCCAGCGCCACCAGGCGGAGTTGGGGAAACGCCCCATTTCCCGCGGCCTCGCGCCCGTTGGCGGCCGACCCAACGCCGCCGCATTCGCCGGGGTGTCCGCCATGTCGCACGCCGTGCCATCCAGGCTTAGGAGCCGCCGCCCGCCAATACCCGTCGTGCACCAGACCAGATAGTCCCCAATGGAGCGTCCTTGCGCCGCGGTCCTGTCCAGGGCTCCCGGATCCCCCATCTGGCGTCCGGCTTACGCGGCGGGCGGCACCGTCCCGGGCGGTGGGCCCCGCACCGAGACCGCCATCTCCCGCAAGTAGCCGCACAGTGCTCGGGCGGCCGACGCGACCGACGGACCGCATCAAGACGAATCAGACAACCCCTGGCTCCCAGAGGGGGTCGCGCAGTTTTTGCACCACCTTCGCGGCCCCCACCCGCCCGAGGATGCACCCTGCGTCTCCGTCCCGTTCTCCCTCCAACCCGGCCAAATGGGTCGACATCTATAGGACCCCAACTTCAAGGAACTTCGAGCTCGGCGGCCCACTTACGGGAGGGGATCGATGGGCCTTGTGATTCTGGGGCTCTTGCGGGATCCCACGCAGTTCGTAGTTCGGAGGGATGCTGTGCCGCCCATTCGGCGACCAGCCCCAGCGCCCGGGGAGGGCCCCGCGATTACGGCCAGCGTTCCTATCGCGATTGTCGCTTGATGATGCCCATAGTGGGCATGAAAATGCGGTGGGTTGTGATCGTCGTAATACATCCGGATGTTGATCCCAGAGAAGCGGCTGAGTTCGGGCACCGCACGGCGCGACCCGCAGGGCGGGGAACAACTCCTCCGCCCGCCTGCCGGTCAGACGAAGATATAGGGCATCGGGACACAGATCCAACCCCCCCCCGGGCCACTCAACAGCGCCAGACTCACCAATTTTCACACATTCGAACAGCCGCCGATCTTCCCAAGCCTTAGAAACATAACGTCCGGCCAGATGGCTGAGGTCAAGTTCTCCGGCGCTCCCGTCGTCAAATGTCTGGGCCGATCTGACGGCGGCCCCGTGGCCGGCGGCGGTGGTGCCGGCGCGCACCCCTCGCGGGCCGCGGTTGCGCGCTTGCCGGGTGCCCCCCTGATGGATCGCTCCCGCCCGCGACCCCGCGGCGGGACCGGTGGCCCCGAAAGGAGGCGTTTCCGATGACCGATGCCGAACAGGAGGCGTGGGCGCTCTGTCGCTACCGCCTCATCCGGCCCTTGCTCGACCCGGCCCTCGCGCCGGTGTCGCGTGGCGTACACCCAGTTCGTAGCCGCCCATCCGCCCACACCGCCGACGGGGGTGCCCTATGTCCCCTCGGCCCGTAGCCTGCGCCGCTACCCAGCGATATACCGTCAGCACGGCTTCGACGCCCTGCGCCCGCAGCGACGCGCCGACGGGGGGACCCGCCGGTCCATCCCCGACCCCCTCGGGGACCCGGCCGTGCTCTGGAAGCGCGAAGCGGCTGAGCGGAGCGCGACCCCAGTGTGTGCTGCTGGCGGCGTGGGCGCCGACGGGGGGCTCGACCCCGCCGCCGTGGGGCGCATTGGCCGCGCGACGTGGTATCGCCCGGGGCACTCGGCGGGGCTCACCCGCCGGCACGTCGCCAGCGGGGCGCCCCAGCGCTACCGCCGCGGGAAGGCGCCGGCGCCGGAGTCCTGGTCGCAGTCCGATGCGATGACGGGGCCGTGGATCCCGGATCCCACGGCGGAGGAACCTACCCGCCGGCGGGCGACCTACTGCTTGGTGCTGTTGGATGACTACTCCCGCCGGGTGGTGGCGGGCCGGTTCGCCTGGGCCGCCGATGCCGCCCTGCTCGAAGAACTGCTGGCAGCAGCGGTGGCCCAGTGGGGCGCGCCTGAGCGGGTCTACTGCGATTTATGCCGATGCCGGGATTATGCCGATCGGTCCATGGCCGGCGGCGGCGGGCGGGCTCCGAGCGACAGGCAGGTCGGCATAATTACAGACTTTCCAGGAAGGCCAAGAGCGAGTCGGCGGGGCGATAGCGCCCGGGCTTCACTCCGGGCGGGACGGTCAGCGCCAGCGCTTTTTCTTTCAGGGTGAGGTCGGCGTGGAGGTAGGCTTGGGTCGAGCGGGGATCGGCGTGACCCAACCACAAACGCCTGCAAGTCCTTCTCCGTGAGGCTTTGGGGCGCGATCCCGGTGGATTCCAGCCACTGACTCAACCGCGCCAGGACCCACACGGGCCACCCGGCCGACTGGGCGGTATAGCCTAACGCTTGCGCATAGTCGTAATATCCCCTGGCATAGGCGCGAAACGGTCCCGAGACCCGGGGCAGATAGATTTTCCGTGTCATCGTGACAACTCCCTTCTTGGGGCATCGCCCCACGAACGCAGTTCGACGACCCGCGGAATTATCCTGATGCGCGAGACCGGAAACACTTAGCCGTAGCCGTTGTGATTGACCGATCGGCATAATCCCGGCATCGGCATAAGTCCATTTATCCTGATGTCAGGATAATGCGATAACGGCAAATCGATGCGGTTAGACATCCATCGGCGACCGGCGATATTTCACGGTGAACCCGCCAATGGCCCCGACAATCAGGCCGATGACCACATATCCGATGATCGCGGCCAGCCAGATGCTCAGGTGACGCACCTCCCCTTGGGCAAAGGGCAGACCAAGGAAGACCTCGGCCCATAACACCACGGATCCGGCGCCCACATAAATCCCGCCGGTAATCGCCCCGACTCGCCAGGGTCTAGCTCCCTGTTGCTTGG
>DAHVOH010000094.1 GCA_027318915.1 Clostridiales bacterium | reverse complement strand
GCCGCCGCCCCGGTCTCTGATTTGACGGGCACCCCGCCGCCCGTGGTGGTGACGCGCCGCGCCCTCCTGGAAGCCGCTCGCCTCGCCGGTTCCGACAGCGCCATTCTCACCCACCAGGGTGACCGCCTCTGCCTCGAAACCCTCCATGGCACCGTCACGACCCGCTATCTGGCCGGCACCTATCCCGATGTCCGGCGGGCGCTCCCGGACCCGACCGACGCGCTTGTCACCGTGTTCGTGGACGCAAGGGCCTTCCGCGCCGCCGTCGAGCGCATCAACGTGGTGGCGTTGCGCACCCGGGCACCCGCCCTGGCGCTTCGGTATGCACCGGGCCGCATTGAGTTGGACGCGACGGCGGCTGACGTGGGCCAGGCCTTTGAGGTGCTGGACGTGACGGCGGACGGCCCGGAGGCCGACGCGCCCATGACCCTCGACTTTGACCCGCGGCTGTTGCTCGATGGCCTGAAATCCCTAGACGCTCCCGTGATTGCCGTGAGCCTCTTCGCCGCCGACCGGCCGGTGCGCCTCACCGCCGCCGACCCCTCCCCCTACTTTCACGTGGTCCTCCCGCTGCGACCCGCCGGGTAGGTCCCGATGATGGGCGCCTGCGCTCGACGACGACGGCTCTGGGGGGACGTCGCGTGGACGTCAGCCGGCGTCATCAGCGCCACCGTGGCGCTGGTCCTCGCTCGGTGGCTCGTCGGCTTGCTGGCCATCGTGTCTAGCGGTGCCCTCTCCCTACTGGCCCGGCGGCGGGGCTGCGCCGAGCGCCGGGCCCGTCACTAGTCCGGTAGGTGGCCCCGGCCGGCGCGTCATCATCCGCATGAACAGCGGCAAGACGCGCGACTATCTGCGCCCAGAGTGGTGTCTGCCGACCCACCGCAGTTGGACGTTTCCGAGGCTGGTAGCCCTCTGCTCGCGATGATTCCCTGCCGCCTTCGTACTAGCACCGCGCCTCGGGCCGTGCCGAGCGCCTGCGCACTGGGGTGTAGTGCGGCCCGGGCGCTCCCAGACCCCACAAGCCTGCGCGGGGCTTACTGCACCAGTTGCACCGACTGGACAGGCACGGCGGCCTGCTGAGATGCATTGTAGTCCACCACGGTGGAACCGCCCGTCGAGACGTGGTAGCCGACGAGGGCGCCAGTGATCACAGCGCTGCCCTTCACGACAATCGCGCCGGCCGGGGCATACAGAATGCCGCTGATGACATGACTACCTTTGAGGGTGATGCCAGGATTCGGCACCTCCGTTGAGGGCAAGGCGCTGAGGGCCACCCCTACACCGCCGCTGCTACCCATCACCGCCGATCCCTTGATGGTGATGGACCCCCCGATGGCCGTGATAGAGCCTGGTCCCGTGATGCTGCCCGAAATCGTGACGGATCCGTAGACCACCCAGTTCCCGCCCAACGCTGTGGACCCGGAGAACGTGTATCCCGTCGGGTTCGACGGCGATCCAATCACGCGGGTCGCGTGCGCTGTCAGCTGTGCGGCGGTCCATACGGGCATGGCGACGGTCGGGGTCCCGCTGGTCATGCCGCTGTCGCAGCCGCCAGCACCGGTGCTCGTCGCCGACCCCGACGCGGTGCAACTGCCTTGCACCGATGTCGCCCCGATGAGATGCAAATTGTCGTTGGAGTGGGCATCGCCCTGGACGACGTCGGACCCGTAGAGGCGCAAAGGCGGGTCAGAGGGTGTGCTGTCCCCCTGGAACACCGCGTAATCGAAGGCGGCACCCGCCCCGTAGGTCGCGACGGCCGTTTCGCGGACGGTAAACTGTTTGATGCCGAACAGGCTTGCGAAGCCCGCCGGCAACTGGACGGTGGCGGTCGCGCGGATTCCGTCCGGAATAGACCGGCTATCCGTAATCGTCATGGTTCCATCAGGCCCCATGTTCTGTTGCTTGAGCCAGGCTTGGTCCGTGGTCGGACTCGTGCCGGTGGAAGCCAGTTGCGCCCCAGCCAAAGCCGCCGCGTCCACGGCATTTTGAACCTGCCCACGCGCATAGCTCAATTGCGCATACGTGAGCGACAACGCTGCGATGCCCAGCAGGACCACCATCGCCACGGCCACGATAACAAACGATTGGCCCCTGCGGCCCACGCCCCCCACCCCTTCAGCCTAATTGTGAGGAATGCTTAACCCAAGATCAATTCGGCAAAAGGTTTTGGCGCGGATACCACTGGTCCCGACCGGAGTCGGAACAAGGCCCTGCGTTGGCGCCGAAGGCGGGGCAGAGTGCGGCAGGACCCGGAAGACTGACAAACCGGCGCGTCGCGGATACGGCCTCCGCTGAGCAGCCGGCACACCATCCGAAGGCCCCGGGCATTGTCATGATCCAGGCATGGGCGTACAAAGGAGAGGTTGACCCGGGCCACCACCCGGATGGGCATCGGACGTTGCTGCCCGGAGGTGAGACCCATGGCCCCGCTTCTTCGTCTCATTCGGGCGTCCGTTGCCGACTCGGACCGCCCCCGCGTCCGGCTTGCCAGCGCCGAGACCGCACAGCGTGTGTTTGCGAACATCTACTGCATCATCAGCGTCTTTGAGCGAAGGAGGCCTCCCCTCATGCGCTACCTGGTCTGGATGCCCCAAGCCGCCTATCGCGAGGCGGCGGCCCGCGGCGAATCGGTGCCGTTTCCGGTCGTCTACGATTTCGTGGGCGTCGTGGAGGGCGCCGATCTCGAAGCAGGATTCCGGGCGGGCCAAAACACGCACGAGCCCTGGAACCGGGAGCGCCCCACCCGCAGCGTCAGTGTCGGCGACGTGCTGACAACCGGCGCGTCCGCGTGGCGCGTCGCCGACGCCGGCTTCGTACACGTGACCGAGTTGCCCTTGGCCTTCGTCTGACGCGGCCGACATCCCTCTCTTTGCTCCCGGGTCGGCTAATGGTAGGCCGCACGGTTTTGGAACGTGCTACCGAAGTTCGCGCCCTTGCCCGGGAGCCAATCCCTTAGCCTTTGCCGTTTGGTGCGCCACCGGCACGCAATGATCAGACATACTGTTGACATCCCCCGACACCGAATGGACACGCGCACCAGAAAGGGCGGATTGCATGTCGGGCTCCTCTCCCTTGTCTTCTCGACGGTCCACCGTGCCCCGACCCACAGCTGAGCAGGCGGCCATCATCGAGGCGGTGGGCACCGGGCACCCGCTGCGCGTGCTGGCGCTGGCGGGCACCGGCAAGACCACGACCTTGCAGTTGGCGTCCCAGGCGCTCCCGGGACGCCGCGTCCTCTATCTGGCCTTCAACCGATCCGTGGCGGAGGAGGCGCGGGCGCGCTTTCCGCACCACGTCGAGGCGCGCACGGCTCACAGCCTCGCCTACGCGGCCATCGGCCGCACTTACGGCACGCGCCTGGTCAGCAGCCCCTTCGCCATCCGCCAAGCCTGGCCCCGGTGGGCCGACGCCCGCCTCCGGGCCCAGGGCTTGGACCGTGCCCAAGGCCTCGCCGCCGTCACCCAGACGCTGACGGCATTCTTGCACACCACCGCGACGCAACCCGGCCCGGCCCATGTGCCGCCCGTGGCCTTCGCCGGCCGCGACCCCGCCGACCGGGCCGCGGCGGTCGAGGCGGTGGTGGACCTCACCCGCTACTTCTGGCGGGAGGCGCAGAATCCGGCCAGTCTCTGCCCCATCACCCACGACGTGTATTTAAAGCGCTGGCAACTCTCCCGCCCGACCCTACCGTACGACGTGATCTTGCTGGACGAGGCGCAGGACGCCGACCCGGTGTTGCTCGATGTGCTCCGCCACCAGTCGGCACAGCTGGTGCTGGTCGGCGATCCCCACCAGGCCATCTACGGCTGGCGCGGGGCCCGCGACGCGCTGGCGGGGTGGCGGGGCGCCACGTTGCCGCTCACCCACTCGTGGCGCTTTGGGCCGGAGATTGCCGAGGCCGCCAACGCCGTCCTGACGCGGCTGGGGGCGCCGTATCCCCTCGTCGGCGCCGGGCCGGGGTCGCCGCCGCACGGCCCTGCCGCGTACATTGCCCGCACCACGCTCGGCCTCTTGGGCGAAGCGGTGCGGGTCATGGAGCGCCGCACCCCCGTCGCCCTCCTGGGCGGCGCGGAGCCGGTGGCCGGCCTCCTGGAAGTCGCTCACACGCTCCAAGGCGGCCGCGTGCCGCGCCATCCCGACCTCGCCCTGTTCGAGGACTGGGCGGATCTCCAGGCCGCGTCCGAAACCCCAGCGGGCGCGGAGTATCGCCCGCTGGTCGACTGCATTCAGCAGCAACGCGACCGCGTGCCGCGGGTCGTGCGCCAACTGCGGACCGAGACGGTCGAGCCGCCCGCCGCCGAAGTGGTGCTCACCACGTGCCACAAGGCCAAGGGACGCGAATGGTCCACGGTCACGTGCGCGGGCGACTTTCGCTGGCCCCGCTATGCCGGCGACCGCGAGGAAGCGCACCTGCTGTACGTCGCGCTCACCCGCGCCCGCCATGTGCTCCACGCCGACGCCGCCCGGCGCGTGATTGAGCGGGGGCGGCCGCTGGGCGAGCTGCCCGTGCGCCCGCCGCGGCGCGGCCTGAACCCCCATAACCGCTAAGCTTGACAGGGGGGAGCTTAGGATGACGGACGACCTCCGGGCTCAGCTGCAACCGGTGCTGCGTCGCGCCCTTTTCTGGGACACCCCTCTGGACCATATTGATGTGGACCAACACGCCGACTGGCTCATCGCTCGGGTGCTGTGGCGCGGCCAACTGGATGATGCGCGGCGCGTGCTCCGCGTCTATGGGGCCGCGCGCGTCGCCGCCGTCGCCGCCCGTCACCGGAGCCTGCCCCATAGCTTCCGGGCGTTTTGGACGAACGTGCTCGCGGATGAGACGGAGCCCCTGCATCCCGAAACCCTTGCCCCGGCCACGCAGTCCGCACTGGCCCAGCATGGAACAAACCTCTGCCCGCCAGGGTTCCTGCTTTGTGGAGACACGGCCGTCGCCCTGTACTTGGGCCATCGGCGGTCGGTCGATCTCGATCTGTTCACCGCCGCATCGTGCGACGCCCCCGCCCTCGCCGATTCCTTGAAGCAGACCCTTCCCCGCTACGTGGTGGACGCGGTCTCCGCTGGCACAATCCATGGTCGCCTTGGGGAGGTCCACGTCTCCCACATTCGCCAACTCGGCATCACGCTCACCCCGGGCTTATCGTATAAGGGCGTTCCGTTGGCGTCTCTCGACTCGTTGTGCGCCATGAAATGCCACGCGCTGTCGATGCGGGCTTCCCGCAAAGACTTCGTCGACGTCTATGCCCTCGCACTGGCGGCTGGCGGCATCACACCGGTTCTGCGCCGCGCCTTCTCGCAGGCCCCGACGATGAACCGCGTGCATGTGTTGCGCAGCCTCACCGCCTTTGAAGACGCCGAGGCCCAGCCTATGCCCGACATGCTGGCCCCATGGTCTTGGGACACCCTCCGCGATGCCATGACCCGATTCGCTCATCACGAAGCCCGTCGACAATTGGGGCTGTCCAGCCCGGAGCGCTGAGGCTTCGGGCCCATAGCCGCGCCCCCTAGCGGGCGCGGCTCCTCTGGCTGTCGATTCCATGCGCACCCGGGCCTTGGGCCCTGCCCCGATGGCCCTTAAAGGCAATACCGTTTACTTAGAGAGGATCACGGGGTCTCGCCAAACCGGACGTTGAGGGCGCCCGCGTTTTCGGGGCCAGTGGGACATCTTGAGTTTCACCACCCGGGGGTTGACCCGGCGACGGCGGGGCGGGAGCCGGACTGCCGGGATCTCCCCCAACACCCGGGCTCGGCGGCGTGCCCAGGCGTTAGGGGGAAAAGGCCGGGGGCCGGGTGAGCGTGCGCCGGACCACATGCACCGCGTGGGTGAACGAGAGGCGATCGGGATCCGTGGCGGCCGCCGCGGCCGCGTCGTACAGGAGCTTGCGGAGGGCATAGTGGGTCAGGAGGTAGCCATAGACTTCCTGCCGCACGCCGTCGGGCGTTTTGCTCCGGAGCACCACCCGCGGGCCGCGCTGGTGCGTCTTGAATTCATCGAAGATCTGCTCGATCGCCCAGCGCTCGTGATACAGCGCCGCCAACTCGCCGGCGCGGGCCTCGGCGGGATCCAGCCAGGTGGTCAGGAGGCGATAGGCCGGGGGCGGCGGGGCCCCCGGCGCCTCCGGGGAGCCAGGGTGTACCTAATGACGCGCACGTCCACCCCGTCCTGATCCCGGCGCCGGGCGGTCCGCGTCGGATAGAGCCGACTGCGGTAGGACCCATCCGCGCACGGGGCCAGCACGGGCAGCCGGAGGTTCTGCCGGACCCGCCACACCAGGGCGGCGCCGGTCGCCGCGGCCTGCGTCCACAGGGCATAACTGAAGAACCCGCGATCCGCCAGCAGGCACTGCGAGGCATCCAGGGCGGCGAAGAGGGCCGGGGCCGCCTGCGTCTCGCCCAGCCGGAGGGGGCTCAAAACCGCCCCGACCACCGCATGGGTGCCGGTTTCCGCCAGCGCCACCAGCCGGAGCTGGGGAAACGCCCCCGCCCCTTCAGGGCCGCGCCCGGTGCGGGGCCGCCCGAACGCCGCGGCATGCGCGGGCGTGTCCGCCACGTCCCACGTCGTGCCATCGAGACTCAGGAGCCGCCGCCCGCGATACCCGATGCCCGGCCGCGTCACGTCGCCCAGCGGGCGCGCCACCTGGGCAAACAGCTGGGCCAGCGGTTCCACGCCCAACCGGCGGCGGGCTCGGAACAACGCCGCCTTCGTGGGCACCGGCCACGCGTCGTGCCACTGGGTCTCCCAGGCCAAGCCGTCGACCACGTAGCGCATGACCTCTTCGTAGCCGGCCTCACTATGGAGCGCCAAGGCCAAGACGTAGTACACCAGCACCCGCGCCGGCAGCAGGCGCTGGCGCCGCTCCTGCCGGCCCGTCGCCGCCACCACGGCGTCCACCAGGGCGGGCGGCACCGTCTGGGTCAGGACGCCCAAGGCGATATGATCGGTTAACCGGGCGCCCGGCGGCGGTTTACGCCACCCACTCCGCGGCATAATGATCCCCTCCCAGGATCATCCCACCACAAACCACGACTCTACGTAAACGGTAGTGAGCCTAGCCCACTTGCTTGATGGAGTCTGTAAAGCAGGAGGAATATTCGGGCCCAGCCACCGATGGGCCGGCAGTGTCAGCCGTCGCGCGGCCACTGCCGGCTAAAACCCAGAGACATGGGGCCGTTCGCCCTACAGCGACAGCTGGCGGCGGCGGAACAACAGCGCCGCCACCGCCAGCAGCACCACCGTCGCGGCCAGAAGTCCCAAGGAGTCCAGAAGCACCGGCCCCCGCCCATGAATGAGCTGCTGCGCGTTGAACACGCCAAACAGCGACAGGTGCGCGAGCCAGCGCAGCTGCGGACTCAGGTCGCCCATCACGTGCATGCCGTAAAACAGGAGCGTGACCACCGCCGACAGTGTAAGCGCGGTGCGCTCGTCGGGCGCCACACAGGAAAGCAAAAACGAGTAGGCCGCCACCACCGCGAACAGGAGCGCGCCCACCAGATTCAAGGCCACAAACGGCCCTGCCGCGAGCGCCTCATGGGGTGCAAACCAGTGCGCCCCCAACAGCGCGCCGGCCGTGGCGGCCAGGCCAACCACGAGGATGCCCGCAATCAGGACCAGCCCCTGGGTCACGGCCACCCGGGTGCGCGACACCGGCGTGGCCAGCAGGTACGCCATGGACCCGTTGTCAACCAGATGCGCCATGAGCTTGGTGGCCGTGAACACGGCGTAGATGCCCATAATGAGGAGATACAGCAGGCTGTAGAACTCCCCGCCCAAAAACCCGCTCAGGTGGGACACGCCGACGTTGTAGCCCAAAACCTTCAGGAGGCCGGCGGGCATGGACCGGAGCAGCCGGTTCAATCCGCGCGAGCCGGCGAACGACGGGTAGATCCAGATGAACAGCCACAGGTAGAACACCATGCCGAACGCGTACCCCGAAAGGCCACGCGCGCTGCTTTTGAGCCCACTGGCGAAAAGTGCCCCGCTCACTTCAGCCCCGCCTCCTCCGCGCTGTAGAAGTGCATGAAAATCTGCTCCAAATCGAGGGGGTGGATGTCCAGCGCGCGCACCTTACAGCGGGCCAGCGCCCTGATGAACGCGTCGTAGTCCCCTGTGACCTCGACACCGAGCGTGAGGCCCCGCCGCTCCACCACCGTGAAGCCCGCCGCCTGAATCAGGGCGTGATCGCTCGCCGATGCGGTCGTTACCGTGAAAACCTTCTTCGCCATCTGCCTGAGGCTGGCCACGTCCCGAACCGCCACCAGCCGCCCCGCCCGAAGGATGCCGACACGGTCGGCAACCCGCTCCACCTCCGGAAAGGCGTGCGACGACATGAGCATGGTGGCGCCGCGCCGCTGCTCCTCCGCCACCAGCTCCAAAAACCGGCGCTGCATCAGGGGATCCAGCCCGGACGTCGGCTCGTCGAGAATCAGCACCGCCGGCTCATGCATGAAGCCCGCCACCAAAGCCACCTTCTGCTTGGTCCCCTTGGACATCCTGCGCAGCGGGGGCAGGGGATCGAGTTCGAAGCGCTCACACAAATCCTTGCGCCGAACCCCGCTCCCGCTTCCCCTGAGCCCCGCCATGAGGTCCAGAAACTCGGCGCCGGTCATCTCGTCCGGGAACCCAATCTCACCGGGCACGTAGCCGACATACGCCTGCACCTTGGGGGCGTCCGCCCAGCAGTCCAAGTCCCGGATGCGCGCCGCGCCCGCATCTGGGCGCAGAAACCCCATCAGATGGCGGATGGTGGTGGACTTGCCCGCCCCGTTGGGGCCCAACAGCCCGAAAACCTCGCCCGGCGCGATGTCGAGCGTCAGGTCGAAGACACCGCGGCCCCCGGGGTACGCCTTGGTCAGCCCGTCGAGCGAAATCATGACCGCTCTCCCTCCTGATAGATGCCGAACCGGACCATGTCGAAGTACACGTCAAACTCCTCCAGCACTCGGTCAAAGGCCTGCTCCAGGTTCTCGTCCACCACATCCGGCAGGATCGCCAGAATCTTGTCCTGCAGCCCCGCACTGATCCACCCGAGTAGGCTCACGAGCCGCTCCAGCGTCACACCGGGCCGGAGATTGGCGTCCGCGACCCACCCGGTCATGGTGCGGCCCACCTCCTTAAGCTCTGCCGTTTGGGTGGCAATGGCTCGCGCGTAAACCGGATGGGCGGGGTCTTTCATCATCCGGATGAACAGCTGATAGGCGCGCGGCTTTTCGCGCAGGAAGCGAAGCTTGTAGGCCGTCGTGGCCCGCATCCACTCGGTGAGGTTCAGTTGGGGGCCGTCGGGCAGTCCCTCGAAATACGAGTGCAGTGCCGCGTCGGCCACGTAGAGAAAAAGCCCCGCTTTGTCCTCAAAGTACTTGAACAAGACCCCCTTCGAGATGCCGGCCTCGGCCACGATGCGGTTTGTGGAGGCCGCGTCGTAGCCGTTCGCGGCAAACTCCGCAAGGCTCGCATCCACGATCCGCTCCTGCGTCGCGGCGGGGAGCTTCTCAAACTGCGACGACGGCATTCGGCCCCTCCCTCCAACGCAACGCTCAAAGCCTCAACTGCCGTGACCATGTGGTCACGGCCAAAGCATACGTCCACCCCCTGGCGTCGTCAACAGCATGTGAGAATTTGACGCCAAGTCCGTCGGGCACGCGGCGCAGAGTGGGCGCCGTCCAGAAAGCCAGGCGCGGCCGGGATTTCGCACGCGCCGTGCCCGTGACTCGCTAACAGTCGCGGCTAAAACTCGATGCGCATAACGACACGGCGGAGCGTCGGCCGGCTCACCTCGGTGAAGCCGGCCGCGACGAATATGCTGTAGCTGCCGGCGTGCAGGTCGCCCCACGTCACCTCTTTGTAGGGCACCGGGTCCTACGGGTATCCCTCAAGCACGCGGGCCCCGCGCTTCCATGCGAAGTCGACGGCCGCGCGGGCCAGCGCGTAGCTGACGCCGCGGCGCCGGAACCCCGATCGGACGACGAAGCAGGTGGGCGCCCAGATCCCCTCGTCGCACTTGTTTTCGGACCGGCCCGACCAAGGCACGCGGCCAAGATTCGTGTGGTGGGAGCGCCGCTCGACCGCGCACCACCCCACCGGCTCACCGTCCCAGTACGCGACAATCCCACTGGTGCTGGCGGCCGCGGGGTTTCCGCACTGGGTCTGCTCCCTGAGGCGGGCTGCCCGCTCTCCGAGAGGCCGGAGCGCGTCGGCATAGTCAAGCCGCCGTGGTATCGCCTTGTACCGCTGGCACTGGCACCTGAACGCGGACCCATCGCCGCCGTGCGTCCCGAAAATGGCCAAGATATCCTCCCCCGCCGCCTCGTTGGCGGGCCGAAATGGGAGCGGGGGTGCCTGCACACCCAGGGGGTCTCCCACATCGGTGCCGGAGGGGCGGCGCCGACGCCGTGATCCTCCCGAGTACACCCGCACATCCTCCTTCTCCCCTTCCAGCTACGGCCTGCCGCATCGACCGCCGGAAGGGGCCAGGTTCGCCGGCCGCAGTCCCAAAAAGCCCTCTACGCTGGACACCGGGACTGTCAAGGGTCTTTGGACTTATGTCAAGATCTTGGACAGCCGAAAATGGGGAATGCATCGCTTAGGCGGTGAGCGCGGCGACTGCCGCCTCCTGGGGCGTCCGGTAGCCCAAGGCGCTGTGCAGGCGCTGCCGGTTGTAGAAGACCTCGATGTATTCGAAGAGGGCCGTCCGCGCCTCCGCCCGGGTCCGGAAATGGCTCAGGTAGACCAGCTCCTTCTTCAGCAGACTGTGCCAGGACTCGATACACGCGTTGTCCCAACAGTTGCCCTTCCGACTCATGCTCGCGGTCATGCC
>DAHVOH010000093.1 GCA_027318915.1 Clostridiales bacterium | reverse complement strand
CCCCCACCGGCCGGATGGACGGAAAAGTCCGGGCGGAAAGAGGAAGGACTGTCGGGTGCGGGAAATGCGACCGCATGCGGAGGCGGTCGCCGGGGCGGCCGTCCGCGGCGAAAGGAGGGGATGGGACATGCGTCGCTCGATGGAGAGGGGCCGGAGGATGCTTTTCCGGTTGGGGCGCGCCACGACACCCTGGGCGCGAATCGCCCTGGCGCTGGTGGCGGCGGCCGCCCTGCTGGCGGGCCATTCGCTGGACACCAGTTATCCGCCCGTGCTTTGAATCCGGGATAGGCCGGGCGCCCCGCGGCGCCCGGCATCGTCCCGACCGGCGCCGACGCTCATGGCGGATCGCGCGGGGCCGGCTCGGCCGCCCGCCGGACGGGCGTCGCGGCAAGACTGCCAGATTTTGTCGACGGTTTTTGCGGGCGCGCCGACAGGCTTTGCGGCCGCCGTCACGAATAGAGCACAGGCGAGCCGGCTCGTCAGCGTTCGCCGGGGACGTGGTTTGGTCGTTGAGTCACCGAGGGGGAGATGCTATTCTGGACGGGAGCTTGCCCACGGTGATTTTCCAATCGATTTCCACGCGCACCGCGTTTGTCCCGCTGCCGGGCGATAGAGGGCCGGGTTGTTTGCCGTGTGTGGAAGGGGTGAGAGGATTGCGCCGTGCGGGACCCCGGTCGTGGGGCATGGCCCGGCTCTCCGTTTGGGCCGGAGCCGTGGTCGGCGGCGTGGCGGATCACTGGCGGGCGCCGTCCCGGAGCCCTGTGGGCCATGGCCGGGAGGCTGTGGGGTCGGAGGTCTCTTCGCCGGGGACGCTTGACCTTTGGGTCGTGGGAATCCCGCCGGGATTTTGGCTCCCTCCCAACCTGGGCGGCATTCCGGGCGTTTTACTGGAGTCGGGGTGGTTCCGTCGCGAGCCGGCGTGAGCGGGACCGCGGCTTGGCGAACGGCATGTACTTTCGTCATGGAAACGGGGTATGGTGGGACGATGGCGGGTGGTCCGGGCGGTGGGCGCGTGGTGTCGGCGGCGGGCGAGTCGCCGGCAAAGACCCGGGTGACGCCGCCGGTCAAAGCTTGGCCCGAGGACGAACGGCCTCGCGAGCGCTTGTGGCGACTGGGTGCGGCGGCGCTGAGCGATGCAGAAATTTTGGCCATTCTGTTGGGATCGGGCCCCAAAGGCCTGAGCGCGGTCGACATCGGGCGGGCGCTTGCCCAAATCGGATGGCAGGGATTGGCCGCCATGCGTCCGGAGGAGTTGTGCCGCCGCCCGGGCATCGGGCCGGCCCGGGCGGCGCAGGTGCTGGCGGCGTTGGAGGCGGGGCGCCGGCTGCGGGTCGGTTCGACCCGCACACCGGGGGTGCGCTCCAGCGACGACGTGGTCCGATTGGCGGAGGACATGGCCCTCTTGAACCAGGAGGAGTTTCGGGTCCTGCTGCTCAACAGCAAGCACCAGCTGGTGCGAATGGAGACGGCGTTCATCGGGGGACTGGCCTCGGTGGAAGTGCATCCGCGCGAGGTGTTTCGACGTGCCGTCGAGGTGGGAGCGGCGGCGCTGGTGGTGGTGCACAACCATCCCAGCGGGGATCCGACGCCGAGCCGGGAAGACCGGCGTCTGACGGCCAGACTGGAGGAGGCGGGCCATGTTCTGGGCATCCCTCTGCTGGACCATGTGGTGATCGGCCAAGGGCGGCACGTCAGCTTGCGAGAAGCGGGTTTCATGGCGGGATCAGTGTAGGAAAGGGGCTCCGTGCATGCTGCGGTACATCTACGGCGCATTTTCGCGGGACATGGGCATCGATTTGGGAACCGCCAACACGGTGGTGTTCGTCAAAGGCAAGGGAATCGTGCTGCAGGAGCCGTCGGTGGTGGCCATCGACCAGCACACCGGGGAAATCATAGCCGTAGGTCAAGAGGCCAAGCAGATGGTGGGGCGGACCCCGGGCAACATTCGGGCGGTGCGGCCGTTGAAGGACGGGGTGATTGCCGACTTCGACCACACCCAGGCGATGTTGAAGCATTTCATTCAGAAGGCCGTGCCCAACTTTCGGGTCTTTCATCCCATGGTCGTCATCGGAGTGCCCTCCGGGGTGACCGGCGTGGAAGAGCGGGCGGTCAAGGATGCGGCCATTCAGGCGGGAGCGCGCGAGGCTCTGGTGGTGGAGGAGCCGATGGCGGCGGCGATTGGCGCCGGGTTGCCGGTGGACGAGCCCACCGGCAATATGATTGTCGACATCGGGGGCGGCACCACCGAGGTGGCCATCATTTCCCTGGACGGCATCGTGACGTCCGCTTCGATCCGCGTGGCCAGCGACGAGATGGACGATGCCATCGTGAGCCACATCAAGCGCACCTACAACATGATGATTGGGGAGCGCACGGCTGAGGAAGTGAAGATGACCATCGGATCGGCCTATCCGCCGGAGCAGGATTCCTCCATGGAGGTGCGGGGCCGGGACTTGGTCACGGGGCTGCCCAAGACGCTCCGCATCACGGCGTCGGAGATTCAGCGGGCCGTGTCGGACCCGGTGAACCAGATTATCGAGGCCATCAAAAGCACACTGGAGAAGACCCCGCCCGAATTGGCGGCCGACATCATGGACCGCGGCATCGTGATTACCGGCGGGGGCAGTCTGCTGCGCGATTTTGACAAGCTGGTGAGCTCCGAGACCGGCATGCCCGTGCACATGGCGGAGGAACCGCTCCTGACCGTGGTGCGGGGCACCGGCCTGGTGCTGGATGACCCGAAACATCTGGAAGCATTGCGGCGCCGAAACCGCCGCTAACGTCCCAAGACACCCGTTCCACCAGTCCGGACATCCGATGCGAGGGGGGCGCCATGGATTTTCTCTACCGGTGGCGCCGTCCCATCGTGGCCGTGTTGGTTGCGGCGATTTTGAGTGCGCTGCTGTCGTATACGGCGCGGCTCCGACACGAGGTGCTCACCCTCTCGGCGATCATGGCCGCGGTCACCAGTCCGGTCGCGGACGGTCTGACCGTGGCGGGCGATCGGGTGGGGTTGGCGGTGGGAACCGTGTCTCAGCTGTTCGTCCTCCGCCAGGAGAACGAGCGCCTGAAGAGCGAACTCCAGCTGCTGCACAGCATGCGACTGGAACTGGAGGAGGTGGAGGCGGACAACAACCGGCTCCGCGGACTCCTGTATCTGAAGCAGAATCTGGGCCACTGGACGTTCCGGTTTGCCAATGTCATCGGACGCAACCCGGAGAGCTGGTTTGACACCGTGACCATCAATCGCGGCAGCAGCAGCGGGATTCGCGTGAATATGCCGGTCATCGTGCCGCTCGGTGTGGTGGGCCGCATCGTGGCCGTGTCGCCCAACACCTCCACGGTGCTGCTGCTGTTGGACCCGGCGAGCGGGGTCGGGGCGATGGATGTGCGGTCGCGGGCCGCCGGCGTTCTCCTGGGCCGCGATCCCGTGACGGGGACGCTGCAGTTTCAGCTGTTTTCCCACAATCCCGATGTGCGGCCGGGCGACGCCGTCATCACCTCGGGGTTCAGTCACTTCTTCCCCAAAGGATTGCTGTTGGGCGAAGTGACCCAGGTGCGCGCCAGTCCGAACGGCTTGACCGAAGTGGCCACGGTCGTCCCCTCGGTGAACTTCAACCAGCTGGAGACGGTGGCGGTGGTGCTGGCGCACCCGGCGGGCGAGTCGGCTCCGCCGCTCAGCGGGGGCATCCCCTAATGTGGCAATATCGCTGGCCCACTTGGGTGGTGGCCTTCTTCCTGGCCGCACTGTTCGATGTGGCGCTGCTCCCGGCCATTTTTCCCGCCGGTTACGTGCCCGACTTGGTTCTGCCCCTGGTGGTGGCGTTCGCGTTTTATGAGACACCGGCCCGCGGCGCGCTGCTCGGCGCCATCGGCGGACTGATCCTGGATCTGACGGCCGGCCGCCTGATTGGTCTCAACATGACGGTGTACGCAGGCGTCGGGTTCCTGGTGGGCACGCTCCAGGGCAAGCTGGTTCGCGATCAGATCTTTGTCCCCGGCTTGATGGGAGCGGCGATGGAGGTGGTGACCCGGCTGGTGCTGTGGGTGCTGGTCGCTCTGTTCGGGTTTCCGCAGAGCGCGCACCTGTTCTTTGCGCCGCTGCCGGTTCTGGTCCTGTTCGGACTGTTCATGACGCCGGGTTTGATGGGTTTGCTCGGGTTTCGCCCCCGTCACGAGGTGGACGCCAGCCTTAAATTTTGAGAGGCTCGCAAGGGGTTCGCAACTGTTGATGGTTTTATGGATAGACGGTGGCAAATATGGTAATCTCTGCTCATGAAGCTCTCGGATTGGGCGCGTGCCAACGGCGTCTCTTACAAGACCGCCTGGCTGTGGTGGCGGACGGGGCGGCTGCCCGTTCCGGCCCGGCAACTGCCCTCGGGCACCATCCTGGTGGACGTGCCCGAGCGGCCGGATGCGGGGGCGGTGCTGTACGCCCGGGTGTCCTCGGCGGATCAGCGGGCCGACCTCGACCGGCAGGTGGCGCGGCTGGCGGCGTTCGCGGCGGAGCGGGGGCTCCGGGTCGCGAAGGTGGTGGCGGAGGTGGGGAGTGGGCTTAACGGTCACCGACATGGCCTCTTGGCTGCGCTCCGTTCCCCGGAGTATGGGGTTCTCGTCGTGGAGCACCGGGACCGGCTGGCGCGGTTCGGCTCGGAGTACATCGAGGCCGCATTGGCCGCAACGGGGAGGCGGCTGATCGTGATGGAGCCGGACGAGGTGCAGGACGATCTCGTGCCAGACATGATCGACGTCCTCACGAGCTTCTGCGCCCGGCTCTATGGACGCCGGTCGGCCCGGCGGCGGGCGGAGCGGGCACTGGCCTGTGCGGCGGCGGAGGACCCCGCGTGAAGACGCTCCAAGCCTTCCGATTCGCCCTGGATCCCTCCCCCCGCGTGGAACGGGCACTGGCCTCCCACGTCGGGGCGCGGCGATTCGCCTTCAACTGGGGGCTGGCCCTCGTGAAGGCGCGTCTCGACGCCCGTGCCCGGGGCGAGGCCGTCGCGGTGCCCTGGACGCTCCCCGCCCTGCGCCGGGAGTGGAACCGGGCCAAGGCCACCGTCGCCCCCTGGTGGCGGGAGAACTCCAAGGAGGCGTACGCCGCGGGACTGGAGGGGCTGGCGCACGCGCTACACGCGTGGTCCGACAGCCGGGAGGGCCGGCGCAAGGGCCGCCGGATGGGCTTCCCCCGCTGGCGCAAGAAAGGCCGGGGCCAGGAGACCGTGAGCTTCACCACCGGCGCGATTCGGGTGGACGACCAGAGCCACGTCGTCCTGCCCCGGATCGGGCGGGTGCGGACGCACGAGCCGACCACCAAGCTGCTGGCGCGGCTCAGGGCGGGTACGGCGCGCCTCCTGCGGGCCACGGTGAGCCGGGAGGGAGGCCGCTATTATGTGAGCTTCACCTGCGAGGTGGAGCGCAACCCCGGGCGGCCCACGCATCCGGAGGCGGTGGTGGGAGCGGATGCGGGCATACGGCATTTGGCCGTGCTTTCCACAGGGGAGAACGTCCCGAATCCCCGCCCGCTGCCGCAGGCTTTGCGGAAGCTGGCCCGGCTCAACCGGGAGTTGGCGCGACGGCAACGGGGAAGCCGCCATGGGCAGGCGACCCAACGACGTCTTGCTCGGTTGCACGCCCATGTGGCGCACATCCGCCGGGACGCCATGCACCAGCTGACCACGCAGCTGGCCCGCACGTACGGGACCGTGGTGGTGGAACACCTGCGGATGGCGGGCCTACTGCGCAACCGACGCCTGAGCCGGGCACTGGCCGACGCCGCGTTGGGCGAGCTACGGCGCCAGCTGGAGTACAAGACGGGGTGGTACGGGTCTCGCCTGGTCGAAGCGGATCCCGGCTATCCCAGCAGCAAGCGCTGCTCCCAGTGCAAGACGGTGAAGACCCATCTACCCTTGTGGGAGCGGACGTTCCGCTGCGAGAGGTGCGGCCTGGTGATGGACCGGGACGAGAACGCCGCCCGCAATCTGGCGGAACTAGCCGCTCAAGGCCACACGCACACGTCATCGGGGCGCTTGTCGTCGCCGGGAGTGGCCCGGAGACTTTAAACGCCCGTGGATGGGATGTAAGACCCGCCCTGGGCGGGCCATCCCGGAGGAAGCGGGAAGCCAGCGGTGCGCAAGCGCGTAAGACTGGCACCTTCGCCTGGCAACGGGCGGATGCTGGGGATAGTTTTCTATGTTCCTGGCAACGGCATCCCGTCGGTGGCAGCAAAGAGATGAAGGGTGGCTATCATGGCGGCAGCAGACTGGCAGAAGATCCGAGACGATTTTCCGTGCACGCGGGGGCGCGCGTTCCTCAACACGGGGACGCTGGGGCCGGTGCCGGGACCGGTGATGGAGCGGTACTTGGGCTACCAACGGGAATGGAACGACATCGGCCCCGGCGACCCCGAAATCTACGGCGGATGGCGCGACCGTACGGAAACCACGCGGGAGCACCTGGCGCGTTGGCTGGGCGTGGCGCCGGAAACGCTGTCCTTCGCCGGCAACGTGACCGACGCCATCAACATTGGACTCTTTGGACTGCGGCTTCCGGCGGGCTCCCGCATCGTGACCACGGACGAGGAACACGGGGCGTTGGTGGCGCCGCTCAGCCTCCTGGCCGAGGGTGGGGTCTCGGTGGATCTGGTGGCTTTCGGCCAAGGCGGCGACGGGCTTTTGGAACGCCTGGAGGAGGCGCTGCGGCGGCCCTGCCAGCTGGTGGTGCTGAGTCATGTGTCGTGTGAGACCGGGGCCACGGTGGATGCCCGCCGGCTGGCGGACTTGGCGCACAGCCGGGGCGCTCTGGTCATGCTGGATGGCGCCCAGGCGGGCGGCCAGATCGCGTTGGATCTGGACGCCCTGGATGTGGATCTCTACGCGCTGAACGGGCACAAGTGGATGCTGGGGCCCGTCGGCACCGGGGCTCTCTATGTGGCCCCGCGCATGGCCGACCGGGTGCAGCTCACGTTCACCGGCGACGGTTCCGGCTGGTCATCCAGCTACCCGGCCGCGTTTGCCGCCACGTGGGCCCGCGACGGCCGGCGTTTCGAGTTTGCCACCCGGCCGTGGACCGCGTGGGTGGCGTGGCATGACGTCATGGAGTACTGGGAGTCGCTGCCGGTGGAGGCGGCCATGGCCCGCCAGCGAACCTTGGCCCGACAGTTGGGGCAGGGTCTGGAAGCGATGGACGGCGTCACGCTGCGGTCGCCGCGGGAGCCCGTGACCGGCATCACCGCCTTTGAACTCCAGGGCTGGAACGGGCGCGAGTTGAGTCGGGTGCTGCGCGAGGCGGGCGTGGTGGGACGGCCGATTTCCCGTCACGGGATGTCCGGGGTGCGGCTTTCCACCGCCTTTTTCAACGACGAGACCGATGTCGCCCGCGCGCTGACCGTGGTGGATCGGATCCGGTCCGGGAAAATTTCCTAGCGGCGGCCGGCGGCTGCCACAAGACACGGCCGCCATGCTACGATGCCTGTGCCTGCCTAATTTTTCCTGGGACGAGGGAAACGGCCGGTGAGGCGGATGCGGAGCAGGACTTGACGAGCCGATCCAGAACCAGGACTGTGACGTCTCGTTCGGAGGAGGGGCCCCATGCCTCGGCAGAAACGCCAAGCGGCGCCGGCCGGCGCGAATGAGCCGCCCGCGGCTGCAAACCGCCCGTCCGAGGATCAGGGGGACCGAACCCTGTTGATTCGGCGGCATCTCCGGTCCGGACACAAGGTGCGCTATCCCGGAAACGTCGTGGTGCTGGGCGATGTCAATCCGGGCGCCGAGATCGAGGCGGCCGGGGACATCGTGGTCATGGGCACGCTGCGGGGACTGGCGCACGCCGGCGCGGAGGGCGACGCGACGCGGGTCATTGCGGCCTTTCGGCTCGCCGCCACCCAACTGCGCATTGCCCAGCACATCGCCCGGGCGCCGGAGGGGGACGAGCCGCCCGCGGTTCCGGAGGTGGCCGTGGTGAGAGACGGACAGGTGCTGATTGACAGCTACGTGAAGTATTTTGCCGCGTTGCGTTAAAAGGCATGGCGGCGGGGCCAAAGGCTCCGAGCCGGCGGCGCGAGACGAGGAGCGCCCGGGGTGAGGGGAATACGCTGAGGCGATCCGCAGAGGTTCGCGGCGGTCAAGAGAGGGAGAGGATTGTATGGGCGAGGCCATCGTCATCACCTCAGGCAAGGGTGGGGTGGGCAAAACCACGACCACGGCCAACCTGGGGGCGGCATTGGCCAGCATGGGGCAGCGTGTCGCGTTGGTGGACGCCGACATTGGCCTGCGCAACCTGGACGTGGTAATGGGCCTGGAAAACCGCATCGTGTACGACCTGGTGGACGTGGTCGAGGGGTTTGCCAAACTCAAAAACGCCCTCATCAAGGACAAGCGGTTCGAGACGCTGTACCTCCTGCCCGCGGCGCAGACCAAGGACAAGAACGCGGTGTCGCCGGACCAGATGAAGAAGCTGGTGGCCGATCTCAAGCAGGACTTCGATTTCGTGCTCATCGACTGTCCGGCGGGCATCGAGCAGGGCTTCCGGAACGCCGTCGCCGGTGCCGACAAAGCCATCGTGGTGGCGACGCCGGAGGTGTCGTCGGTGCGGGACGCCGATCGTATCGTCGGCCTGTTGGAGGCACAGGAGCTGAAGCAGCCGTTTCTGGTCATCAATCGGATTCGCCCGGCCATGGTGCGCAAAGGCGATATGATGGATATTGACGACATGATTGAAATATTGGCTATTGAGCTGTTGGGAGTGGTTCCGGAAGATGAGGCCATCGTGGTGTCGACCAACCGCGGGGAGCCGGCCGCCACCAATGCCCATTCCAAGGCGGGCGAGGCGTACCGCAATATTGCCCGTCGGCTGAGAGGCGAGCAGGTGCCGCTCATGAACCTGGAGGAGGCGGGACTGTTGAACCGCTTGCGCCGCATGATGGGGTTGGGCCGATGAGCCGCGGCGGGTGGTCGCTGGGCGACCTGTTGACTCGGGTGTTCCAGCGCGACGAGGGCAGCCGGGCGGTGGCCAAGGACCGGCTCCGCCTGGTGCTGATCCATGATCGGGCGGACATGGCCCCGGAGATGCTGGAGTCGCTGAAGAACGACATGCTGCGCGTCATCTCCGAATACATGGACATCGATCCGGAAGGGTTCAAAGTGGATTTCGAGCGCCACGAGGATGCCATGGCGCTGGTGGCCAATATTCCCATTCGGGCCGTCAAACGCCACGCCTGACGAGGCGGGGGCAACCTCACCGGCCCTCGCGCCGTTATAATGGGGCGTGATGCGGGGAGGTGTGAGGGTGGCGGAAGGAAGCGTGTTTCGGCGGCTGGATTATCTGACCCTGGCGCTGATGGCTCTGCTGTCGGTGCTGGGTCTGTATGTGATTCATGCGGCCAGTCTCACGCTGGGATTGAACAATCCGCTGTACTTCGTCGAGCGGCAAGTGGTCTGGATCGGGACCGGGATGGTGGCCCTGGCCGTGATCGTGGCCATTCCCTACACCACGTTGGCGAAATGGTCGAAGTACATCTATTGGTTCATGTTCGCGCTGCTCGCCTTCGTTTTGGTCAAAGGGCATGTGGCGTTGGGCGCGTCCCGGTGGATCGGGACCGGGTCGATTCAGATTCAGCCCTCGGAGCTGGCCAAGGTCATGATCATCGTGACCCTGGCCGACCACCTGAACCGCAAGACCTCCATGAAGCGCTGGCGCGATCTGGTCTCGCCCATCGTCCATGTGGCCATCCCCATGCTCCTCATCATCAAGCAGCCCGACCTGGGCACGGCGCTCGTGTTTGCCACCATTCTGGTGGCCATGCTGTACATGGCCGGGGCGCCGGGCTGGAAATTATTCCTGATTTTCGGCGGCGGTCTCGGCCTGATGATTTTCTGGATCTATGCGCACCTCAACCTCATGATTGGGCATCATCACATTCCCTTGCCGCTCCACACGTACCAGCTGGACCGCCTGCTCAGCTTCGTGAATCCCAACCGCGACCCGTTGGGCACCGGATACAATGTCATTCAGTCCCGGGTGGCGGTGGGAACGGGCGGGCTGTACGGCCTCCATCACATTGCCCCGGCGGGCCAGCTGAGCTTTCTGCCGGAGTCGTACACCGACTTCATCTTCGCGGTCTTGGCCAATCAGCTGGGGTTTGTGGGGTCGGTGGCGGTGTTGTTCCTCTATTTTCTGATGATGGCGCGCGGTCTCTTCATCGCGGCCAATGCGCGCGACCGGCTGGGGCAGCTGATGGCCACCGGGGTGGTGGCCATGATCGGCTTTCATGTGATTGAGAACGCCGGCATGGCGACGGGCATTATGCCGGTGGCGGGGGTGCCGTTGCCGTTCATGAGTTATGGGGGTTCCGCGTTCATGGCCGACGCCGGCGCGGTGGGTCTGCTGCTCAACGTGTGGGCCAGGCATCAGCCGTTCATGTTCCGCGTGGGCCAATCCTGACGTTCTGAGGAGGTCCCGTGTTGCCCGAGTACCAGGTGGGCCCGTTTGACCGGCATTGGTTTGCCGTGATTAACGGCTGGGCCACGGCCGGTCCGTTGGTGGACCATGTGGCCGTGGTGCTGGCGAAATATGCTCCGGAAATTTGGGCGGTGATTTTTCTTCTGCTCTGGTTCTGGCCCCCGCTGCGCGCCAACCGGGCGCGCAAAGCCGTCGTCTACGCGGTGGTGGCCGGTGTGCTGGCCCTTATCGTGAACTTCGCGCTGGGCCATATCTTTCCGTACCGGCCGCGTCCCTTTGTGCTGCTGGGGGTGGCCCACATGCATCTGCTGATTCTGCACCATGCCGCAGATACGTCGTTCCCCAGCGACCACGCCGCGGGCAGCTTCGCGTTTGCCGTGGGCCTGTTCTTTGCGCGGCCGCGCGACGGGTGGTGGGCACTGCTGCTGGCCGCCGCGGTCGGGTTGGCCCGGATTGTGGCCGGCTTGCATTGGCCGACCGACGTGCTGGTGGGGGCGCTGGTGGGGGTGGGGTCGGGTCTGGTGGTGCTGGCCGGGCGGGCCGCTTTGGAGGGCCTGGTGATGTGGCTGTTCCGACTCTTTCAGTTTCAGCGGGCACGGCAAGGAGAGCGCCTTTGACCGCACACGGCCGGGTCTGACGGACAGGCGCGTCGGCGCGGTTTCGGTGCGGACGACTTCGGTCGGGGGAGGAAGGCGGCGGGGTGCACCATGGCGGGAGCGGCGATGCTGGGCGTGCTGGCGGCGACGACCGTCTGGGCGGTGGCG
>DAHVOH010000092.1 GCA_027318915.1 Clostridiales bacterium | reverse complement strand
GCAGACCCGATCCGCCGACCGGCACGGCGATGGGCACCTGGTACTGCCCGGCGGCGTTGGTCGTGGTCGACGCCGTGGCGCCGTCCCAACTCGCCCACACCGTCACGGCGGCCCCAGCCACGGGCGCCCCCTGGGCGTTGGTCACCGTGCCGGTCACGAGGGCGGTCGGCGCCGTCAACGTGGGGTTCACCGTGACGGTCTGGCCGCCATAGAGATTGTTCCCGCCGGTGTCCCGAAACCAGACGCGATACCCCGGCGCGCGGACCGTCATGCGCCAGCCGGTGCCCCCCACCGGGACCGGCAGCGACACCGTATAGCGGCCCTGGCTGTCGGCCGTCGCCGTCGCCGACGCCCCGGTCCAGCTGGCCCAGACCTTCACCGTCGCGCCCGGGACGGGGACCCCGCCGGACCCGGTCACGACCCCCGTCAGCGTCGCGGCACTTGGGGTTAACCCCACGCTGACCGTCGCCGTCTGGCCGGGTGTCAACCCGGTCCCCGTGTTGGCGTAGTAGCCCTGATAGCCCGGCGCCGTGATCGCCACCTGGTACCCGTCATTGCTTCCGGGGCCCAGCGGCACCGTCAGCGCATAGGCGCCAAAGGCGTTCGTGTGGGCCGTGGCGGAGGCGCCCGTGCTGGCGAGCCACACCTGGACGGTGGCGTCGGCGACGGGGGCGTGCGTGGCGGCGTCGGTGATCACCCCGGAGACGGTGACGGTGCTCGGCGTCAAGGCCGCGTTGGTCGTGACGGCCTGCCCCGGCTGCAACGGCCCCGTGCTGGGCAGGGGCCGTGCCACGGTGCGATAGCCGGTGGCCGTCACCACCACGCGGACCGGCGACCCGCTCGGCGGCAGCCAGACGGGGAGGCTATACACGCCTTGGGCGTTGCTGGCCGTCTCCACGGTCTGCCCGTTGGCCTCCACCTCCACGGTCACGACGGCGTCAGCGACGGTCGCGCCGGTCACGGCGTTCGTCACCGTGCCGCTGACAGTGGCGGCGGGATAGGGGGCCACCGCCCCGGCGGACCCCCAGCCGAGGGCCCACGGTCCGACCAGGAGGAGCCCGGCGAGGAGGACCGCACCCAGGGGGTGCATAGCCCGCCGAGTGGAGCACTTCCCGATGGCGCGCTGGTGCAAGGTGCTTCCCCATCTCGCTATGGTCTCCCGCCATGGACGCCCTGGTCCACCCTCCTGTCCCTCTGGACCCCGCCGTCCCCTGTCCCGCATGTTGAGGTCCCCCCGTCTCCCATGATCGCTGGTCTCCGTTTGGGCGGCTCCTTCGTCCGGACCGGTCGCGGTTCCTGTTGCGGGCGTTCCGGCAGCGTTCCACGTCGTCGGCCAACTGGAACGCAGGCGGCACGTGGTCGCGGTCGGCCCCTTGCGCCGTACCGACCTGACGGCGCGCCTCCTGGTCCAGACGCGCTGTGCCCGGACCTCAGGTTGGTTGTTCGTGGGAACGGTCGAGGCGAGGCGCGGAGGAAATGAGCCACGTCCATCGACGGAGCGCCATCCGCAGGAGAACCTCGGTGTCCGTCTCGGTGAGGGGATGTGGCCGGACTCGAAGGGTCGCGGGCCGACCTCCTCGCGGGTGGGGGCGCGTCCGCCTGAATCGAGCGCGGCGGGGGGAGTGCGACCCATCCCGTAGGGGCGACCGTCGGTCTGGCCCGGTTCATCCGGATCCGCCCGCCTGCGCCCAGCGGGCTTGTCCGCGGGCGTACGAAGCGTCCTGGAACACGGGGTGGATTTTCCTGAAGACTTTCTGCCTCGCGGCAGTGCCTTCCCCGTTATTGGGCCTGCATCGTGATATTGCGATATCCCGGCCGTCGTGGAGGCGGCGCATGGCCCCTCCCGGCGCGTACGCCTTGGCGAGGGGAGCCGCGCCGATCGTGAGCCCGTTTTGCATCGCGATGTTGCCCGCCTCGTTGGCGTGGGTCGGGGGCACGATGACGGGAAGGGACCGGCCCCGGCGGCGCACGGCCTCCAGGCGAGCCTCCTGATGGCGAGCCGATTCACGTTAGTGGTGGCTGTTCTGGGGACATTGGCGCGTCTGGTGGACGTCCTGCTGACGTCCGTGCTCCACGCGACCATGATTGCCTTCGGCGTCGCCCTGATGGTGGGTGGAGGCGTTGTGGCCTTCGGACTCTTTCACCTGTCCATCGATGGGGGGACGGGCGTGGACCGAGTTCGGGGAGCACCGCTCCAGCCCTCGACTCTGCTCGTCGGCGGGATTGTGCATGGCCTCGCGGCATTGAGTTGCACGTGGCCCCCGTTGGTGGCGGCCATTCTGCCGACGCTGGTGGGGGGACTTGGCGACGTTCTTCTCCTGGTCGCGCTATTGGTCGGAGCACGGCACTGGTTTTGGCGTTGGCCGGCGAGGCGATCCTGTTATTTCGAGATGGCGTATGGCGGGCGATACACCGCATCGTCCCGTGGCGACGCCGATGCGGGGTGGCATGGCGGTGGACCATGTGGCGGCCGACAACAGTGCCCTGGGCAATGGACTTGGCGGCATCGATCTCCCTACGCACGTTCCCGGATCCATCGTGGAGGGAAACGTCATCGCTCAACACGGTGAGCGGCGACGGCCCAGGCGGCGGTATCAGCATAAGCCCCGCGGGGATTCCTGAACCGGCTGGCATCCCCATTGGGGCCGCCGAATCGTCCATTACCGGCACGGTTGTCCTGGTCAATGCGATGAGCCATGAGATGGAGGGGTCTTCGTGGGACGTCCGGCGCCCGGCACCGTCAGGACCGAAACGGTGTCGGGTGGTCACGTGAGCATCTTGGTGTGTAGCGTGCCACCGCAGCACTGACGGCGGCGTTTCAACGGATGCACCACCCCGACGGGTACTACGGCCCAGCCGACACTGTCCTGCAACGGGTGGCGGACATGGTCTGGACAGAGGGGTCGTGTCGCTCAGCATGCGCATGGCACGCTAGGAGCGCCGGTCCGGGCTTTGGCGCCAGCCGGGGGCCGCGCGGGATTGCCAGAGTGGCTGAGCGCCGTTCGGGCCCGTGCCGCCAGGAGGCTACACGGTCGCGCGCCGACGGACACTGGGGCTACGCCCCTTACGGTCGAGGGGGAGATTCTCCTCCCACGCTGAGGGGCAGCGGCGCGTCGATGCGAACCGTCGGCGCGTTGGCCGCTTCGGCGGCGTAGGCCACCAGCGCCCGGGCCAGGTCCTCGGGAGGCACCTCCAGACCGCTGAGCCAGTCGGGTGGTGGTGGCAGATCCGGCAGCGCGGGAGGGACACCGGTCAAGGCGGCGTAATAACGTTGCCAAACGTGATGCGGATGCCTGGCCCACACCGGCTCCACCGCGTGCATAGCCGCCTCCCAGTCCTGTGCGTTCTGGGTCAGCTCCCAGGCGATGACGCGCAAGAGGGCGCGCGACTCGGGCACGAGCCAGCGGTCGAAGTCCGCCACGACGCGCTGGCGGGCGTTCTCGGGAGTCAGACGTCCGGTGGCGACTTGCAGGCGCGCCATGAGTGCACGCCAACGGGCCCGGTCCCATTCTGGACTCGCGTTGCGCACGCGCCACGCTTTCCGCAGCAGGGGAGGCATCCGCGACAGTTCCCCGACGGTCCACAACGCTTCTGCCCAATGCAGCGCAAACTGGCCGATCGATCGCGGCAGAGGCAACTGCTCGGCCAACGTGAGAGCGCTCGCCCACAGGGTTTCCGCCGCCGCCACCCGGCCTTCTTGGGCCCACGTGTAGGCGAGATCGTTGGTCAGAATGGCTAAAATGCGTCGGTCACCTTGACCCAGCGCGAGACGAGAGGCCGCCGTGAAACAACGGGTGCTGGTGGCCCACATGGCGGCGTCTTGGTATGCGACACCTAAGTTGCCGAGCGCCAAGGCCAAGTCTTCCAGCAGATGGTGCCGGTGGGCCAGCGTCGCCTTCTGCCACTGGTACTCGACGGCCGTCGTGAGGTGGCCGGTCTCCAGCAAGGCCACACCGATGTCGCCGAGCGCCCGCATCACGGTCAGTTGATCGCCGGCGACGGCCCCATGGCTCTCGGCGTTCCGCCAGTAGTGGATGGCTTCCGTGGGGTCGCCGCTTTCCCATGCGATGTATCCCAACTGTCCCTCCGCCAGTGCGGTCGTCAGGGGGTTCTGGTCCATCTCCGCCAGCGCGCGTGCCTCCTCGGCCCACTCCCGCGCTTGGCGAAGGGCTCCGTGGACGGCGGCCGCCTGAGCCTGTTCCACCAAGGTCCGGGCAACCCCGGCGGCATCGGCGGTGGTCCGAAAGTAGGCCAGATTTTCGTCCAACAGGTTCTGGGCCGTGTCCCACTCACCTTGAGCCGCCAGGCAGCGCGCGAGACCCGCCCGCGCACCGGCCAAGCCCGTGTAGTCGCCTGCGGCCAACGCTGTTTCGCTAGCATTCCGATAGACCAGCGTGGCCTGTACGCGGTCGCCCGATTCCTCCAACAAGCGCGCCCGTTCCAACGCCCAATGCAACCGTCCCGGCGGCGCGGCCAACTGTTCCAGCTGACCGCAGGCGGCGGCCGCGTCCGAAAACCGGAGGGCGGCGCGGGCGTCGTCGACGACGCGCATCCACCAGGTGGCCGCTCCCCCGCGATCATCCGCCGCGGCGAACAAGGTCGCCACCAGGTCGGCGGGTGTCTCTGAGAACTCGGTGCTGGCGATGCGGGCGGCACGCCTGGCCCAGAGCCGCCAGGTATGGCCATCCACCGTTTCTCGGAGCGCCGCCTGGATCTCCGCGTGGGCGAGGGACAGACGGCCCTCCCCGTCTTCGGCCACAAGACCCGCTCGTTTCAGGCGGTCAAAGGCATGGAGGGCCAGGGTGGGCACGAGGCGTCTCCAGAAGGCGAATGGCATGGAGTGGTGGACAACCGTCATGGCCGCCAGCAAACGCCGCTCTCCGGCCGGCAGCGCGGCGACACGTTCTTGGATGACAACGCGGGTGGACAGTCCAACCGGTCGCACGCGTTGCGCGGCCGCCTGAGCACCGTGCACCAAGGCGAGAGGGTGGCCGGCGCTCCACTGCAGGATGGACTGCACATCGGTGTCGGGCAATGGGCCGAACAATTCCACCAATTGCCGAGAAGCCCCGTCGTCCAACGGCTGCACCGCCACCAATCGGCACGCCGCCGTAGCGTGAACCGCTTGGAACAGAGCTTGGCGCCGGCGGACGGTGGCCGGGTCATCGCGGGCGGCCACCACGACAAGCAGCACCTCGCGGCGCGGCGCCCGCAGCAAGAACTGCAGCCAGTCCCAGGCATCGGTGGCCGCCGCTTCCAAGTTGTCGAGAAGGAGAACGCCCGGCGTTGATTTCCAGCATCGCTCCGCCAGTTGCTGGTACCGGCCCCAGCGGTCGGGAAACACGGTATGGCCGCTTCCGGCAGGGGCTCGAGTCGGCGTCGGGACGTCGCCTGAACCTAGTGCCGCCCCCTGGGAAGGCGGCGCGCCGAACCCGGTCCCGTCCCCCTGAAGAGCAGCCCAGGATCCGATCGCGGGCGCGTCCAGCGCGCCGTCGCTGATGACGGTGATGTGTTGCACTTCAAGCCAATATTGCCAGGCGCGAAGGAGGGTGGACTTTCCAATACCGGCGGGACCCTGGACAAACACGAGGGTCGGTCGCCGCGATTGGGCCGTGTCCCAGGCGTCCAAGAGACGGCTCCACTCCCGCGCGCGACCGAGCAACCGGGGGACGGGGGCGCGCGGCGACGCGAGCGCTTGAAGCCGCTCCGCTTCTTGTCGCCAGACTGCCGCCTCGGCCTCCGCACAGCGCGGCTCGCTGGCGGCCAGGGCTGCGGCGACCTCCTGCACGCGCTGCACGCCACCGGACAACAGGGCGAGTCGCAACAAGCGGAGCGCGTCCACCGGAGTCTTCCCGTCGCGCTGCCATGGGGCCACCGCGACGCCATACGCCTCGTCGAAGGCGCGCCGACGGACCTGAAGGTCAATCAGGCGTCCCTGTACCTCGGCATCCGCCGCCTCGAGACGGGCACGCCAGGGCGCCGCCCACGCACACTCTATGGCCAAGTGCGAATCTCCCGTGGCCAGGGCGGCTTGCAACGCCTCTTCATCGCGCGCGCTAAGAGCCGTCTCCAACCAATCGCGAGCGTCCACCGTGACCGTGGCGGTCGGGGCCCAGGCTATTCGCCCCGAGTCCCGCCGGACGCACAAAGCGACCTCCGGGTACCGGTCCCGGAGCGTAAAGAGCATGTGGCGGAGATTGGTTCGCTGCTGGGAAGGCGACACGCCGGGCCAAAGGTCCGCGGCCATGGCGTGGACCGCACACCCATCGGGATTGGCGAGGGACAAATAGGCCAGAAAGTCACCGACGCGGCGGCCGGTGAGGACGTAGCGGACCCCGTCAACGTCGACGGCCACCTGACCTAAGAGCTGGACATGCACATGCCGGCCGGAACCCGCGACAGACGGATCCGCTCTGCCGCTCATCTGTCGATGGGTTTCAAGGTCGAGCACCATGGCCATCGGTCCCCCGCGTATCCGAGGATTCACTCTGTCTTGAACAATTCGGGGATTCCAGCCCAATCTCCTGCATGGAAGGCGGGAAACTCCGCGTTTGCGCGCGGCGGTGAAGGCGTCCTCGAGGTCCCGGGTGGACAGCCCGCGCGCCGACCTCTCCGTCCCCAGGCGCTGGAGCACGTCTGGCGGGGTGGGGTCCGCGAGGAACCGTCAGCGGCGGGACTGCAACGGCTCGGCGGGCGCGCGGACCTGGGGCCCCGGGACCAAAATCCGGCCAGCCCTGGTCGGGAGCGTCTTCGGCTTATAGCCATTACGATAGCCCGGGAGGCGGCGGGGCCCCGGCGGTCCTGGTCGCGCCCGAGGAATTCCGTGACGTCGTGCTCCAAGCGCTCCTGCACCACGCGTTGGACACCGAGCCGGAGCCCGGTGGACAGGGCCGAGGCGGGGCCGGCGCTACCCTGGCGCCCCAGCTGCTCACTTTGCTGCTGCATCTGCTGGGAGGGGGGTCGCTTGGGCAGACAGGGGTCTGGGTCTCCTCAATGGCGTGTGTGGTGAATCCGTCGTCCCTCAGCCCGCTTCTCTTTGACATCCGCCCTCAGACGTCATCGATCGCTGTTCGTCAGCGTCGATTTCCTGTTCCTTCGGCATCACACCATCGAACGGCTCATCGTGAACGTCGGCATGGTCTTGGGATTCGCCGTCGTCTATTGGGGCGTGCTTAAGAAACGGTAAGCGAACCGCAGCACCCCCTGGGCACGTCCGTGCACCCGGACACGCCGCACAACTGGCCCGCCTCGGCGGTGGTACTGCTGGGACGCGCAGCCCACGGACTATTCCTTGTTGTGTTCACCGTCTTCGGGCCGAGGGATACGTTCATGGCGGCGGCAGGGACGCTAATCATGAGGGGCGCCAGGAATCTATACAGGCAATAGAGGATGAGACGGCCTCCGGCAGTCAGAACGGCCCACGCCTCTACGCCCAACGGGCTGGACCCTCAGTATCCCGAGACCGTTCCGGAAAGACCGGGACAGGAGTTCAAGAGATCGGCCAACATTGCTGGCGTTCGCTCCAAAGCAGCTGTGTCCATATATTGGGGAACGTCTTGTGACAGATCCAATGACGGAAGGGCCGTCTGCACGTTGGCGTCTTCGCAGCGGCCGTCTCGTGCAGGACCATCGACGGACGGCTTCTCCATGGGGCACCTGTCGTAAAGCCAAATGGTCCGGGTCGGCGCCTCCCCCTCCAACAGCATTCCATGAAGCCCCGCATCGGGTCCGTCCTCGCCTGCAAAGACGTGGTGATAGGCCCTCCGACACTCAGGCTGATCGCGCAGACCCTCCGCTGGCGCGGCCACGGGCGCATCCATAGCAGGAAGTGGGGAGAAGGGGACTTCGGTGCCCCATGGCCGGAGCGGCCCGAGATGCCTCCGGGTGGCGCAGACTCTCAATGATTATTGGGGGCGCCGGTGGATGTGTAGGTGGGAGGGCCCGTCCCAGGGCGGTATCGAAGAGCGCCGTCAGGCGGCCGGTCAGCCTGGACGCCTACAGTCACTTCCGATGAGTGAACGGTGAAATCGCTTCGGTCAACCAATTGACGGTGCCGGCCGGCTCCGTTACAGTCAGCATAATGAGTAAGCTCGCCGCGCTCGCGGCACAGATTATCGACGGTTCCATCGAGGTCATCGACCTCACATCCCCGTTGCACTCGGGGACCCCCATCCTGCAGTTGCCACCCCAATGGGGTCAGACGCGGACGTTCGAGCTTGAGGAGATCAGCCGGTACGACGACCGCGGCCCCGCCTGGTACTGGAACAACTTCCGCACCGGTGAGCACACAGGCACGCATCTAGACGCGCCGAATCACTGGGTGACTGGCAAAGACCTGCCGGATGTGTCCCAGATTCCGCCGTCTCGGCTGATCGGTCCCGCGGTCGTCATCGACCGCGTCGCCGAGGCTACCCGGAATCCCGACTACCTGCTCGATGTCAAGGACCTCGAGGACTGGCAGCAGCGGCACGGGCCGCTGCCGAGGGCGGGGTGGCTGCTCTTCCGCACCGGCTGGTCCGTTCGCGGCGACGATCCGGAGCGCTACGCCAACGCCGACGACCAGGGCTCGCATACGCCGGGCATGACGCCCGCCGCCGCGAAGTACCTCGCCGCGACTGACCTGCTGGGTGTGGGCGTGGAGACGGTCGGCACCGACGCCGGCCAGGCTTTCGGCTTCGAGCCCGCGTTCCCGTGCCACGAGGCGGTGCTCGGCGCGGGCAAGTGCGGTCTCACCCAGCTCCGCCACCTCGACAGACTTCCGGTGACGGGCGCGGTTGTCATCGCGGCGCCGCTGCCGATTGTCACTGGTTCCGGCTCACCCGCGCGGGTGCTGGCCCTGGTAGAAAAGTGACCACCGTGGCCGACGCGGTTGGGGCCGCGCTGGCGCGAGCGGGTGTCAGCACCGTCTTCGGCCTCGTGGGCAGCGGGAACTTCCGTGTCACCAACGCGCTGACCGCGGCCGGCGCCCGGTTCGTCCCCGCGCGGCACGAGGGCGGCGCGGCTGTGATGGCCGATGCCTACGCACGGGTCAGTGGCGAACTTGGCGTGCTATCGGTGCACCAGGGTCCAGGCCTGACGAATGCCCTGACAGGAATCACTGAGGCGGCCAAGAGTCGCACTCCGCTGCTGGTCTTGGCTCCCGCGGCGACTAGCCCCCGGTCCAACTTTTATCTCGATGACGCCGCGCTGGCGGCGGCCGTGGGGGCGACGTCGGTGCGGGTGGGCTCCGCCGCGACGGCGGCCGCGGACCTCGCCCGCGCCTACCGTACGGCCGTGGGTGCGCGTAGGACCGTGTTGCTGATCCTGCCGCTGGACGTGCAGACCGAGCCCATCCCGCCGTTTACGCTGCCGGCCGTTCCGCCCGCGCCGGTCGGCGAGCCCGCGTCCGAGGCGGTCTCCGAGCTGGCCGACGCCCTCCTGGCCGCCCGCAGACCGGTGTTCCTCGCGGGCCGCGGTGCCCGAGCCGCCAAAGCAGAAATAGAGCAGTTGTCCGAACGGGTCGGGGCGCTTCTCGCCACCTCCGCCGCCGCTCGCGGGTTGTTCCGCGGTGCGGCGTTCAACCTCGACGTGAGCGGCGGCTTCGCCACCCCGGTCGCGGCCGACCTGATCCGGAACGCGGATCTGCTGGTGGGATGGGGTTGTTCGCTGAACATGTGGACGCTGCGGCATGGCACTCTCGTGGGCAGTGGCACGACCGTCGTCCAGGTCGACCTCGACCCGGACGTGCTCGGTGTGCACCATCCGATCGACCTCGGCATAGTCGGCGATACGGCGGCGACGGCCAGGGCGGTGTTGGCGGAGCTGGACCGGCGTGCCGCCGCACCGGCTCAGGGTTATCGTTCCGAGGCAATCGCCGAACGTCTCGCTAGGGCAGGCCGCTGGCGCGACGTGCCCTATGAGGAGGTGCGGGAAGACGGCCGGATCGACCCCCGCACCCTGTCCATCGCCCTCGATCGGCTTTTGCCCGCCGGCCGGACCGTCGCGGTGGACTCCGGCAATTTCATGGGCTACCCGGCCATGTTCCTCGACGTGCCCGATGCCGACGGTTTCGTCTTTACCCAGGCCTTTCAGTCGGTCGGCCTGGGGCTGGCGACGGCCATCGGGGCGGCGGTCGCCCGCCCGGACCGGCTGACCGTGGCTGCGCTCGGCGACGGTGGCGCGTTGATGGGCATCGCCGATCTGGAAACGGCGGTCCGCCTCGGCCTCGATATGTTGGTCGTGGTGTACAACGACGAGGCCTATGGGGCGGAAGTCCATCACTTCGGTCCGGACGGGCATCTCCTCGAGCACGTGAGGTTCCCGCCCACGGACATCGCCGAAATAGCCCGCGGCTTTGGCTGCTCCGGCGTCAGCGTCCGCGCCCCGGCTGACCTGGAAGCGGTCGCCGACTGGCTAGCCGGGCCCCATGACCGCCCCCTGGTCGTCGACGCGAAGGTAACCCGCGGCGAGCCATCGTGGTGGCTGGCCGAAGCCTTCCGGGGTCACTGACGGACCCCATGGCTCGCGCGCCTCGTCCACGTGCCTTCGCAAGCGCCCACGGCAAAGATCAGGCCCGACTCGGTCATCAGGTCGGCCCGGTTAGGTTAACAAGTAGTCGAAACGCGCCATTCAAGAGGTGCGGGGTCCCGCGATGTGCCCTGCGCGCAATCTCCGGCGGTGATATGGGCCGGGTTTCCGATGAGAATCGCCGAGGGCGTTCGTCTACGGGGTGGGAAGTTCGATTAGATAATCGAGAGGAGCGTGCACTATGGCAGGGCTGACGCCGTATCTTCTCTTTCGCGGCACCGCTCGGGACGCCTTGACGTTCTACGGTGAGGTGTTTGGCTCCCTGGTTCATCTACACACGTACCAAGAGTTCGGCCGAACCGATGGGCCAGCCGAGGCGATCGCACACGGCTACCTCGGGGCGGGACCGGTCCAGATCTTTGGCGCCGACGCGCCCGCCCATGAGCCGTCGGTCCGGATGGAGGGGATGATGCTGTCCCTATTGGGTACCGCTCCGCCCTCGACGCTACGGGAATGGTTTTGCAAGCTGGCGGAGGGCGGCCGCGTGGTGGACGCACTGCAGACACGGGCGTGGGGGGCCTCCGACGGCCAAGTCATCGACCGATACGGCATCCACTGGCTCATCGGGTTCGAGGGCGGCGACGTCTGAAGGTGATAGATTCCGGACCACCAGGTTTTGTCCTGTGATGTAACCGTGATCGTGTGCATGACCCGAGCGGTGGTGCGCGACATCAGGCCGCCCTGCGCCAGTCGGCATAAACGAGGACTCACCTATCTGGCGCGCG
>DAHVOH010000091.1 GCA_027318915.1 Clostridiales bacterium | reverse complement strand
CGAGGGCAGCGGGACCTGGACCACTGTCAACGGTGACGCCTGTGACATGGATCCCGGCGACCTCGTGCTCACGCCGGCATGGACCTGGCACGACCACACCAACGGCGGCGACGAGCCGATGAGCGCGCTGTACGGTCCCGACGCCTGGGCGAGCGCATAGGCCGCGGGGAACGAGCGGAAGAAGGGGGTGGCCCGGCCGGTGAGAGGCGTCGTGACGCTGGCACAATCCGAAACCAGCGTCCACACCTGCTGCCGCCAGTCATGGAACATGCCGCGCTCCTCCCGCAGTCGAGTCAGGCAGGGAGGCGAGGCGGGGCGGGACGCGGATGTGACGGAGTCGCTCACCGGTCGCGCCGGCCGCGCAAGCGGCCCGCCGTCGGCGCAGAGTGGAGACCGAACCGGGGTCGGGTCGCGGGACCCATGAGTCCTTCTCGGGACAACACCATGCCGTCTCCGCCAGCGACCGGTGATGGATGTGCGGGACGGATCTCCCCGCACGGTGCTTCGCCACCGCCGCCGTCTTCGGCGGCCCCGTCGCCGCGCCCGGCCGGACTCTCGCCGTCGATGTCGGGTCCACGGTCGGCCGACCGGCCTGTGGTCGGCGTATGATGTCCTGGGGTCTGTGCGGCCGGCTTCTCATCGATCCCGCATCATGGGGCGTCCCGGTCCCCTTGGCGGTGCCCGGCTGCGGTGCGCCGGGGCTTCGGCTCTGCGCGGCCGGGTCCGCGATCGCGGGCGCATCCCGAGCCGCCCATGAACCGGGTGGAAAATTGATAGAATACAAGAAGGGGGGCCGACATGGAACAGCGCGCACGAGTGTTGCCGCTCTTGGCATTGCGGGGTGTGATCCTGTTCCCCGAGATGGTGGTGCCCCTGGAGGTTGGCCGGGAGCGCTCGTTGGCGGCGTTGGAAGCGGCGATGGTGGAGAGCCGCGACTTGATTTTCGTCTCGCAGCGCGATCCCCGGGCGAACGACCCGCGTCCGGAGGACCTGTACCAGGTCGGCGTGGTGGGTCGCGTCAAGCAAATGGTTCGCTCCGCCCAGGGCAGCGCCAAGGTCGTCGTGGAAGGACGCACGCGGGCGCGCGTGGTGGCGGTCGTCCAAGAAGAGCCCTACATTCGGGCCGAAGTTTTGGAATTGGCGGAGGATGAGGACGAGGGCGCGGTCGAAGGCGATCAGGCGTTGTTGGAGAGCGTGAGCCAGCTGTTTGAAGCCTATGTCAAGAACTCCCGCCACCTCGCCAGCGACACCACCGTGGTGCTGTCGGCCGAGGATCCGGGACGGTTGGCCGATACGATTGCCGCCGCGCTGGACGTCGAGCCCTCCCGCAAGCAGGACGTGTTGGAGACGCTGGACCCGGTGGCACGGCTCAAGCGGGTGCAGGAGCTGCTGGACCATCAGATGGATGCGCTGGAGGTGGACCGCCGGGTCAACGTCCGCGTGCGGCGGCAGATGCAGAAGAGCCAGCGCGAATATTATCTGCGCGAGCAGTTGAAGGCCATTCAGCGGGAGCTCGGCGAAACGGACGACACCCAGAGCGAGGGGGCCGAGCTGCGCCGCCGCTTGGAAGCCAAGGCGCTGCCCGACTTGGTGCGGGAGCGCGCCGACCGCGAAATTGATCGATTGGATAAGATGCCGCCCATGGCCGCCGAGGCGGTGGTCGTGCGCACCTACGTGGACTGGCTCCTGGAGCTGCCGTGGATGGAGGCGACGGAGGACCGCCTGGATGTCCGGGAAGCGGAGGCGATCCTGGAGGCGGACCATTACGGCCTCGCCAAGGTGAAGGAGCGCATTTTGGAGTATTTGGCCGTGCGCACGCTGGCTCCGGGACTCAGGGGTCCCATCCTCTGCCTGCTCGGTCCGCCCGGCGTGGGCAAGACGTCACTGGCCCAGTCGGTGGCGCGCGCCACCAATCGGCGCTTTGTGCGGGTCTCCCTGGGCGGTGTGCGCGACGAGGCGGAGGTGCGCGGCCACCGGCGGACCTATGTGGGCGCCATGCCCGGGCGCATTCTGCAGGGCATGCGGCAGGCCGCCGCTGTGAACCCGGTGTTTTTGCTGGACGAGATTGACAAAATGGCCACCGATTTTCGCGGCGACCCGTCGGCCGCTTTGCTGGAAGTGCTGGACCCGGAGCAGAATCAGAACTTCTCCGACCACTATGTGGAGATTCCCTTTGATCTGTCCCGCGTCATGTTCATCACGACGGCCAACGTGCTCCACCAAATCCCGCGACCGCTGCTGGACCGTATGGAAGTCATTCAGCTGCCAGGATACACGGAAGAGGAGAAGGTGGAGATAGCCCGTCGCCACCTGTGGCCGAAGGCGCTGAAAAACCACGGATTGACGGCGGCCGACGTGGAGTTGAGCACGTCGGCGCTGCAGCACTTGATTCGCGACTACACGCGTGAAGCGGGTGTCCGGGAGCTGGAGCGCAACCTCGGGCAGGTGCTGCGCAAGGTGGCGCGGCAAGTGGTGGAGAACAAGCCGCGCCCGATTCGGGTCACCCAGCGGCAGATGCCCCAATATCTGGGGCCGGTGCGGGTGCATCATACGGCCGCCGAAACGGCGGACCAGGTGGGAGTGGCCACGGGACTCGCCGTCACCGAAACGGGCGGCGACGTCATGCCGGTGGAGGCCACGGTGATGCCGGGGAAAGGACAGTTGCTGTTGACGGGTCAGTTGGGCGACGTGATGCAGGAGTCGGCGCGGGCGGGATACTCGTATCTGAGGTCCGTCAGTGAGCGTCTGAGCATTCCCGCCGAGTTCCCGGACCATGTGGACATTCATCTGCACGTACCGGCCGGAGCCATCCCGAAGGACGGCCCGTCGGCCGGCGTCACGATGGCCACGGCCATGGTGTCGGCCCTCACGCGCCAGCCGGTGCGCGCCGACGTGGCCATGACCGGAGAGATTACGCTCCGGGGTCGCGTGCTTCCGGTCGGCGGCATCAAAGACAAGATCCTGGCGGCGCATCGGGTCGGATTGAAGACGGTGGTGCTGCCGGCCGAGAACGCGCCGGACTTAGAGGAGGTGCCGGCCAACGTGCGCCGGGGTCTCCGCCTCGTGCTGGCGCGCCAACTGGAAGACGTCTTGGCGGTGGCGCTCCATGCAACGCGGTGACTTGGCGCGGTCCGCGCTGGAACCGGCGGAATATCCGACCGACGGCGTGCAGGAGATTGCCATGCTGGGGCGATCCAACTCGGGCAAATCCTCGCTGCTGAACGCGCTGCTGAACCGGCGGAGCGCGCGCGTCTCGGGAACGCCCGGGCACACGCAGCGGATTCACTTCTATTGGGTCAAAGGCTGGTATTTGGTGGACCTGCCCGGGTTCGGGTACGCTCAGGTCACCGCCGCGCAAAGAGCCCGGTTCAATCAGGCGGTCGATTTTTACCTCAACCGCCGACGGGAGCTCACGGCGGCCATCCTGATCCAGGACATTCGGCGCGATCCGGGTCCGGAGGAAATCTCCGTGCGCGATTGGGCGCGCGACCGAAATCTGCTGCTTTTGGTCGTCGCCAACAAGGTGGACAAGCTCAATCGCACGCAGGGCGAGGCGCGCGTGGCCGAACTGACCGCCGCGTACGGATCGCGGGTGCTGCCCATTTCGGCCCGCACGCGCTTGGGCGTGGAGGACTTGAAAACCGCCATCCGCGGCTTGGGCCTCGAGGGTCTCTGAGCCCTCCGGGTCGATTATGCCGGTCGCGGCGGGAAAGGGCCCGGGCGTTTGGGTTGGCCGCCTCGCCGCACCTTCCCGGGTCGCCGCGATTAAGGTGGGAGTGAGCGGTATGGGCGGCGCGGTCGGCCCCGACTAGGGGCGGCGGCGTTCCGTTTCCAGCGCGTCCAGAACCTGGCGGCGGCGAGCGACAGGATGTCCCGCGGCCGCCATCGAACTAGCCAGGGAATCTCGTGATGAGGTGGTCTGGCCGTGGCAGTGGAATGGTCCCGACCGGCTGTGAGTCTCGAGCCTTTGCGGGCGGGCGATCTGGTGTGGCTGGCGCGCTGGGAGCGGGATGACGAGGTGGCCCGGCTGATGGGCCGGCGGTTCGCCGATGCCGCCGAGGTCGACCGGTGGTGGACGACGCTGCATCGGGGGGCGGGGCGCCAAGGATTTGCCATCCGTCTGTATGGGCGTCTGATTGGCGACGTGGAACTGGAGCACATCCGCCGCCGCACCGGCGAGGCGGAAGTGCGCATCTGCATCGGCGATCGACGTTGTTGGGGCCGGGGCTACGGCGGGGAGGCCCTGCGCCAGCTGATGGCCTACGCGTTCGGAGACCTCGGACTGACACGCCTGTACCTGCGGGTGGCTCCCGACAACCTCCGCGCCATTCGCTGCTATCAGCGCCTCGGATTCCAAAAGCGCGGACGGCTGAAAGCCACCGGAAGGCTGCTTGGCCAGCCCGAACTCATTCTCATGGATCTGGCCCGCGCGCTTGATGAGCCGTCCTTGGCCGTCAGGGCCTCACGCGCCGCCTCGCTGTCCACCCCGGCCGAGTAGGGGGGCCAGGTTTGGCCCACCGAGCCCAGGAGGGCGCGTCCGGCATCATAGGTGGCGCTGTCGGGAAAGTCGGTCGGCGGCCAGAGGGAGAGACCGACGGCCGTGGACACCGCTTCGGTCAAAAGCCCACGCGGCACGGCGGGAAAGACGGCGGCCAAGGACGGGGTCAAGGACGCCGGCGGGGTGGCGGCCAACTGACCCAGCGCCAGGTTCAGTGCCGCCAGCAGCGGTCGCAGGCCGGCGCCGCGTCCGCTCACCACCAGGGTCGGCACGGGGCCGGTGGACGCCCCCAGGAAGGCGGCGATATGCCCCCGCTGCCGCTGGGCCAGCTGGAGAGCGGGGACGAGCGGCAGCAGGAGCCAAGGCAAATGTCCCGTCACAAACAGGCGGGTGGCGTCGGGGGCGCCCAGCACATCGAAGACGACGTGCCGGACGCCGTGCTCAGCCAGGACGGAGCGGACCAGCGCCTCGCCGTACGGAGACAGGCCGCTCACGGGCAAGAGGGGTGCCCGGGCCAAATCCCGCCACCGAAAGAATGGGAGCGGCCCGGGCGTGACCAGGCACCACTCGGGCCGCCAGGCAATGATGCCGTCGATGGGCCATCGGCCGGGTGGACCGATGGTCAGCGACGCGTGCGCGGTGGGGGCCAGGCGGTATCCAAGCCGGGCGAGACCCCCGTCGCGGATGGCGAGCCACACCGGGAGCAGGCTGATGCTGGCCGGGGGCAGGACGACCGCGATGGGACGCAGGGCGGGGGGAGGGAGCGTCCGGGACGGCGGCGACCCGCATCCGCCCAGGACCGCCACCGCGACGGCCAGGAGGCCGGCCACGGCGTGTTTTTGCACCAAAGTCCCCCGTGTGCTGTGTATGCCCCCGGCCGGATCAATATCCGTCCCGGTCCGCGGCGCCGCCTGCCGGATCGGGTGGCGGGGCACCCCAGGGTTTGCTATAATCGGGGCCACTGGCGGCTCCGGCGTTAGACGCCGCCGCGAGACGATTGACTGCCAGAGTTACGGTGTGGCATGAGGGGGATAACAGAGGATGACGGTGAAGCCGCTGGGCGACCGCATTCTGGTGAAGCTGGTGGAACAGCACGAGCGGTCTCAGGGAGGTATATACATACCCGACACGGCCAAAGACAAGCCTCAGACGGGCGAAGTGATGGCGGTGGGGGACGGCGAAGAGGTTAAAGTGACTGTCGGCCAGAAAGTGCTCTTCGCCAAGTTTGCCGGGACCGAAGTGAAGATTGGGACTGAGGAGCACCTGCTGTTGGCGATGGAAGACGTGCTGGCGGTCGTCGAAGACTGACGCCGACCCGGTGGGCTGAGCCCGGGTTTTGATCCAGCAGTCGAAATCCGGCAGAGGTTCCGTCACCACAAGACGACTGAGGAACGGCCTGTGCGGAGTGATCGCGGCCAGCGAGCCGGGGGTGGGTGCAAGCCCGGTCCAGCGGTCCCCGCGTGTCAGCCGGGAGGTCCTCGGGCGAGCCGCCGACCAGGCGGGGTAGCTCGGGCGGGTTCGCCCGTTACCGCGGCAGAGCATCCGGCTCGCGGATGGAACAAAGGTGGTACCGCGAAAGTTGCCTTTCGCCCTTTGGTGGCGAAGGGCTTTTTATATGGAGACGGGGGCGGCGGAGTGGAAGAGAGCGACGCGCAGGGGCCCGACGGACAGGACATGGCGCCCCGATACCGCCCGCATGACGTGGAGCGGAAGTGGTACCGTTATTGGGAGGAACAAGGGCTGTTTACGCCCGACCTCAATCGGGCCGGTCCGCGGTTCAGCATGGCCATCCCGCCGCCGAACGTCACCGGGGTCCTTCACATCGGGCACGCCCTCAACAATACGTGGCAGGACATCTTGGCGCGCTACCATCGCATGCGGGGCGACGTGACGCTGTGGCTGCCCGGCACCGACCACGCGGGCATCGCCACGCAGGCCAAGGTGGAGGAGATGCTGGCGAGTCGGGGAGAGTCCCGGGAGCAATTGGGACGCGAGGCCTTTTTGGATGAAGTGTGGGCGTGGCGGGAGCGCTACGGCGACATCATTCTGGACCAGTTGCGCCGGCTGGGCTGTTCGGTGGACTGGAGCCGGCTTCGCTTCACGCTGGACCCGGGTCTGGCCGAGGCCGTGACGGAGGTGTTCGTCCGCCTCTACGACGAGGGTCTGGTGTATCGGGGCGAATACATCACCAATTGGTGCACCGGATGCGGCACCGCCATCTCCGACATCGAGGTGGACCATCAGGAGGAGTCCGGGCACCTGTGGCGGATCCGCTACGATCTGGTGGGCGGGGGCCACGTGGAGGTGGCCACCACACGTCCCGAGACCTTGCTGGGGGACACGGCGCTGGCCGTCCATCCCGACGATCCCCGCTATCGGGACCTGGTGGGGCGCCAGGCCATGGTGCCGCTGGTGAACCGGACGGTCCCCGTTGTGGCCGATGCCTTTGTGGACCGGGATTTTGGCACCGGCGTGGTGAAAGTGACGCCGTTCCACGATCCCAACGACTTTGCCCTCGGTCGTCGTCACCAACTGCCCCTCGTGCAGGTGATTGGATTCGACGGCCGGATGACGGCGGCCGCGGGCCCCTATGCCGGGCTCACGGTGGCCGCCGCCCGGCGGCGGGTGCTGGAGGACCTGACCCAACAGGGGCGGATCACCGGGGACGAGGAGATTGTGCACGCGGTGGGCCACTGCGATCGCTGTGACACGGTGATTGAGCCCCTCGTGTCGCTGCAGTGGTTTGTGCGCATGGAGCCGTTGGCGACGCCCGCCCTGGAAGCGGTGGACCGGGGCGATGTGCGGTTTGTGCCGGAGCGATTCGCCCGCGTGTATCGCAATTGGCTGCTCAACATCCATGACTGGTGCGTGTCCCGCCAGCAATGGTGGGGGCACCGCATTCCCGCGTACTACTGCGAGGCGTGCGGGACCATGGTGGTGCAGCGGACCGCCCCCGATTCCTGTGCGTGCGGGGGGCAGCGCTGGCGGCAGGACGACGACGTGCTGGACACCTGGTTTTCCTCGGCCCTCTGGCCGTTTTCCACCTTGGGCTGGCCACACGAAACGGAGGATTACCGCCGCTTTTACCCGACCGACGTGGTGTCGACGGGCTACGACATCATTTTCTTCTGGGTCGCGCGGATGATCATGCAGGGCTTGCACTTTACCGGACAGAGGCCCTTCGCCACCGTGCTGCTGCATGGACTCATTCGGGACGCTCAGGGCCGGAAGATGTCGAAGTCGGCCGACAACGGCATCGATCCGCTGGAAGTCATTGAGCAATACGGGGCCGACGCCCTGCGGATGGCCCTGATTCAGGGCAACACTCCGGGCAACGACTCCCGGTTCAGCCCGGAGCGGGTGGAAGGCGCTCGGCATCTGGCCAACAAAGTCTGCAACGCCATCCGCTTCGTTCGCATGCACCTGGCAGACACCGTGCCGCCGCCGGAACCGGCCGTGCGACCGGCGGACGCGTGGATTCAGGAAGAGCTTGCGCGCACGGTGGCGGACGTGTCTCAGTCGCTGGACCGGTTCGAATTCGGCGAAGCGGCCCGGATCGTCGTGGACTTTTTCTGGGGGCAGTACTGCGACTGGTACATCGAAGCGGTTAAAGACCGCGTCGGCCGCGGCGACGCCGATGGCCGGGCCGCGCGGTATTGGCTCTGGCGGGGGGCCGAGACCGGCCTGCGTCTGCTGCATCCCTTCATGCCGTTTGTGACGGAAGAACTGTGGCAGGCGCTCCCTCACGAGGGCGTGAGCGTCATGGTCGCGTCGTGGCCCACGTCCGACGGTTCGGGGGGCGGGCGGGCCGCCGCCCAGCACCGTCTGACGCAAGAGGCGGTGAAAGTGGTGCGCAACCTGCGCAGCGAACTGAATCTGGCGCCCCAGGAGCGGGTGGCTGCCATGCTGGTGAGCGAGGACCCAGAGGTGCGGGCCGCCTGGGAAGCCAATCGCGCCGAGATCGGGGTCCTGGCGCGGCTGTCCGAGGTCGCCATCGGCGGGCCGGACATCAAGCCGCATCCGGCCATCGCCGGCATTACCCAGGGCGGCAGCGCCTACATCCCGTTGGAGGGATTGGTGGATGTCGCGCGCGAACAAGAGCGTCTGCGGCGGCATGTGCAGGAGGCGCGAGCGGAGCTGGAACGGCTCGCGGGGCGCTTGGCGGACCGGCGGTTTCGGGAGCGCGCGCCCGCGCAGGTGGTCTTGGAGACCGAGGGCCGCCGGGCCGATCTGGAGGCCCGGCTCGGCCGCCTGCAGGAACGCCTGCAGGATCTCAATTGACGGCGGAAAGTCCGTGGTGGCGGGAACTTCGCCGCTTCGGCATCAAACCGGGCCTGGAGCGCACGCGCGCGCTCCTGGACCGCCTGGGCCATCCGGAGTCGCGGCTGGCCGTGGTGCATGTCGGCGGCACCAACGGCAAGGGGTCGACCGTGGCCATGATGGCGGCCGGCCTGGCGGCCATGGGGCTCCGGGTGGGACGCTACACCTCCCCCGATCTGGGCGACGTGCAAGAGCGCGTCACCGTGAACGGCCAAAGCCTCGGCGAGGCGGCGTGGGATCGGCTGGCCGCGACCGTGGAGGAGGCCGCCGCCTCCATGGCGGAGCCGCCCACCCGGTTTGAGGCGCTCACCGCCTTGGCGTTCCTGGCTTTGGCGGATGTGGACGTGGCGGTCGTGGAGGTGGGCCTGGGCGGGCGCTACGACGCCACCAATGTGGTGGCGTCCCCGTGGGTGACCGTGCTGACGCCGATTGCCCTGGACCATCAAGCCGTGCTGGGGTCCACCCTGGATGCCATTGCGGCCGACAAGTGCGGCATCTTCAAGCCCGGCGTCCCCGTCGTCAGCGCCGTGCAGGCCCCTCCCGTCCGTCGGCGGATCATAGAGCAGGCACAGCTCGTGGGCGCCCCCGTCATGTGGGCGGCGGGACGGGCGGTGGCGGTGGAACGGGAGAGGACCGTGGCGGCCGTGGGCGGCGTGCACGTCGAGACCTCACTGGCCGGGCGCCATCAGGCCCGCAATTTGGCGGTCGCCTGGACGGCGCTCGAGGTGGTGGCCCGGAAATTGGGCCGGGACCGAGAATGCGCGCGGCCGGGCCTGGCGGCGGTGCGGTGGCCCGGCCGCCTTGAATGGTGGGACGGCCAGCCGGCGCATCTCCTGGACGGGGCCCACAATCTCCACGGGGTGGAGGCCTTGGCGCGCACGCTCGCCGAACCGGCGTTCGCGGGGCGCTGGCATCTGGTTTTCGGCGCTCTGGCGGACAAGCCGGCGGCCAGAATGCTGCGCCGGCTGCTGCCGGAGGTGGCCTCGGTCACGCTGGTGCGACCCGAGAGTCAACGGGCCGGGGACCCGCACGCCTGGGCCACGGCGGTGCCGTCCGCCTGGGATCCCCGCGTGGCCGCCCATATCCCCGAGGCGCTGGCGCTTGCGCGCAGGCGCGCCGCCGACCAAGGCGGCGACGTTTTGGTGGCCGGGTCGTTCGATTTGGTGGGGCCGGCGCGGCGTCAGTTGGCGGAGGAGGCGGAAGCGTCCGGCAGGAGCGGCTCGAGGTAGCGGGCGGCGAAGTCGGTGGGCGCACCTTCGGCGGCCAACAAGTCTCGACTCCAACGATGGTCGTCGGCGGCGCCGTCTAATCCCAGGCGGGTGCGGCCCACCGCCCGCCACCACAGGAGTCGCGCCTGGACGAGCCGGTGGGGACGGGAGCCGCAGTGCTCGAGGGCCCCAAGCCCCCGCTCGCTGGCCTCCACCACCTGTGCCCAGGAGGCGTGCCGGGCCTCGAGGATCGCCCAGGTTTCGGACAACTGCGCCCGGCCCAAAGGATCTGGCAGGGCGGCCCAATAGGCCCCGAGGGCGGGCCGATACCGATCGGGCTCCTGCCCGTGGAGTTCGAGCGCCGCCTGGTTGACCAGGGCCGCCGTTTCGATATCGGCCCATCCGTTCACGCGCGCCTCGGCCAGCAGCGTGGCGTTGAGGCGTTCCGCCTCCGCCGCTTCGGCCAAGAGGATGTGGCAGCCGGCCAATCCCAGCGCCGCCCAGGCGTGGAGCCTGCGATCGGCGCCGGACGCTGGGGCCGGTTCCAGCGCGGCCCGATAGGTGTCGCGGGCCTCGTCGTACCACCCTGCCACCCGGTAGCAGGTGCCCAGATTGATGAGCGCGCGCAGGCGGTCGGAGTGGTCTCGGGGCAGCGTCCGGACGAGGGCGGAAAACACCGGGATGGCCATCACCGCCCGGTCGGAGGCCAGCCACGCCCGGCCCAGCGTCCATAACAGGTCCAGCCGATCCGGACCGCTGGGTCGTTCGGTTTCCAACAGGGTGGAAAGAGCCAGATGGATGGCGGCTCCGGTCTCGCCCTGCGTGTACAGGGCCTGGGTTTCCAGGTTGGCGGCTCGAATCGCCAGCGCCGGAAAGCCCAGACGGGCCGCCTGAGCGCGCGCGTCCGCCAACCGGCCGACCAGGCTCGGCTCCCGGCCGGACGCGGGAGAGAGGTCGCCGGAAAGCCGCCGGGCGACCGCACGGGCCAGGACCGCCGGAGACGTCTCCAATTCTTTGACGGTCACCGCGTAGCACTGGGCCAGCGCCTGGACCACGGCCGGCGGCGCGGAGTCGAGGCCGCGCTCCACGTCTTTCATCTGGGTCGCCGTGATGCCGGCGTGGACCGCCGCTTGCGAGAGACTCCAGGACCGGGAGAGGCGCAAGCGCAAGGCATTGGCCGCCACGTGGTACCGCTGCCGGGATCTGTTCACGCCCATCCGGGTCCTTCTCCCCCTCTTCGACGGCCAGGTTCCGCCCCGGCCGGCAAATTGTACTACAGACGTGGCTTCCAT
>DAHVOH010000090.1 GCA_027318915.1 Clostridiales bacterium | reverse complement strand
CAATCACACGCCGTTCGCGGGCCAGTGCGAAGCCCGGGGCGCGACTGATGCGAATCACCCGGTCGCCCACCGCCCACACGTCGTTGGTGAACGCGTTGGGGACCATGACCAAATCCTCGGCGGGAAGCCCGTAGAGCTGGGCGACCTGCCGGGCCCGGGCAGCGCGTTCGTCCACATCGGACCACCTCTCACGGGAACCGTGCAGTGCCGAACCCAGGCACGGCGACCGGTTTTCTTGCCCGAAAACCGCCGGGACGGCGCCGTTCTCGCTCGTCGACAATCAAGCGACCGGTCGGCAACGCCAACCTCTTTCCGGCCCTGCGATGAGTCTTCGGACAGTCAACACCGTTTACATGATACCGGGTATCATCGGGGTGTCGGCAGTCTCCGGCCGTTCGGCGACCGACCTTCCGATGCCGGTGACCGGCTCCGTACCGGATGTCCGGCCAAATCCCCGCGCCGACGAGGAGCGACAGCCAAGCGCGCCGGTACGCACTCCGATCCGGCTGACCTCGTCGCCCCGCATGGGCCGCCTGTCCAAGCTCGGCGAACCATTGCGCAAACCCGCGTCCGCCGATGCACGAACCACCAGAAGGCTGTTCACGGCACGATGGCCCGATGGCATTCGGATGCGGTTCGATTGATAATAAGGCCATAGGACGATGGCGCCCAAATGGTCGGTGCCGTGCGGGACATGGATTGGCGGAAAGGAGGCGGGGTTGCCATGATGCCGATGCCGGTTGCGCCCACGCCTTCTTACGCCGTCAATCCGCTGGCCTCCTTCTATGCCTTGAACATCGTGTTGATTTTGCTGATTGTGACCCTGGGCGGAGCTTGGACACTGGCGCGGCGCCGGCGCCGCACGGTGCATGACGCGCCTCCCCCCAGCGTTTCGGCCCGCCGGCTCCTGACTTGGGGATTGGGCGGACTGTGGTTGCTGGATGGACTGCTGCAGGCGCAGCCCTTCATGGTCACGAGCTTTGTCGGAGGGTTCCTGTCTCCGATGCTGCCCGGACAGCCACAGTTTGTGGCGAGAATCGTCGATCTCGGCATGCGCCTCTGGTCTCGCGACCCTCTCCTGGCCAATTTCGCCGCCGCCTGGCTCCAGATCGGCATCGGCGTGCTCATTCTGGCGGGCGGGGCGAGCCGGTGGCGCCGTATCGGCCTGATGGCGTCCGTCGGCTGGGGCCTCATCGTATGGGCAGCCGGCGAAGCATTCGGCAGCCTGTTTTCGTCCGGCAGCTGGTTGTCGGGGTCGCCCGGCTCGGCGTTGCTGTATGTGGTGCTGGCCATCGTGCTGCTGGGACCGTCGACATGGTGGACCTCGCCTCACACGGCCGGCGTCTGGCGAATGTTTCTGGCCGGCCTGTGGACCGTGGCATTCGTCTTGCAGGTGTGGCCCCACAATGCCTGGTGGACCGCGCGGGGACTGTCGACATACGTGCGCGCCATGGCGGCCATGGCCCAGCCCCGCGTGTTCTCGGCGCCTCTGTGGGCGTGGTCTGGCCTATTGCAGCACCATCCGATCCTCTGGAACGCGGGGCTGGCAGCCGGTTTTCTCGCCCTGGCCCTATACTGGGCATTTGCGCGGCCCTCCCTGATGGGGTGGGGGCTCACGATGCTGGCCACATTCGCCACCTGGATGATGGGCCAGGATTTCGGCGTTCTCGGCGGGATGGGAACAGACCCCAACAGCGGTATTGTCGTGTTGCTGGCACTCGTCGGCTATGCGGTCCAAGTCGGCTGGCTCCCATTCGCAACGCGGCGAGGTCAACGCCGGGAGAATCGACCGCTGCCACCGGCGGCCGGTCGTCCACCGCAGCCTGCACACCAACGACCCACCGGCTAAGGGAGGACCGACCGCCGCAGCGCATAAACCCCGGCGCCTGCCCTGCTCCGTCCGACCCGGCGCCCCCTCCCAACGGCGCCCCCGCCGCCGGACAGCCTGTGGCCCTCCGGATGTGTCGGGAGGCTCAGGAACGCGACCACAGGCCTTTGGATCGGGACACCTCGCACTTGGTCCAACATCTCTGGATCCGTTTGGTTGAGGATGTCGCGCTCACCGACTTCTTGCCCGATGAGCTGACGACGCGTTGCCTCGCTGCGGGAATACAGAGTGTTGTGACTCAATATACCTGGAACATTGACCAGAGCCGTGAAGTGGTATGCGAAGAAGTCCCCCACCGGCTTCCACGGGCCCGATATCCGCGCCCGTATGAAGTCTTCGACTTCCTGGGATTCGGCAGCCTCCACCGATCAGTCACTCACCATGACGGTGACGGGGTCGGACGCCTTCCCTGCTATGGGGAGGCGGAGCTGCAACGTCCGGGCGGGTGTGCCCTGCGGGTTGGATGTGACCACCGTCTCCACGTAGCCCAAACGCTCAAGAACCATCCACACATCACTGGCCCGGTCTCCAAACCACATGTCAACAGCCGGACGTGCCAAGAAGCCATCCTGCCGGAACACGGCCCAAAGCGCGTCCACCTCGTCGGCACCGATGATCATAGGCGTACCATCGGGGCGCATCCAGCTGACAACCTCCGCCGGCTGCTCGTCATCGTCCAGAAACGCTTCCAGGCGCTCCACCTTGCCATATTGTTGTCGCGCTATGGCCACGATGTCGTCCCATACCTCCTGCGATGGAAACGCACTGGGCTCCGACATCAACCACTGCCGAATTGCGTCAGGAACCCGGTGCTCGGGCATCTCGGCCCGCTTGTGTGGGGGGTAAATGAACACGTCGATGGGCAACAAACGAAGATATTTCTCCATGACGGGTCGGACCGACTCCCATGGCAACTCACCATTTCCGCACCCCAACGCCGGGAATGCGATCGAACTAATCCCTTCGTCTGAGTACGTACGCGCAAACGTGGCCAGAGACTGTTCGATAAACGACAAGTCGGACTTGGAACGCCAGTGACGTTTGGTCGGGACGTTGAGGATCCACTTGTGCGGGGTCCGGTATAACCACGGACGCCCAATCCCGATAGCTCCGGTCCGACACGCCTCCTGATACGCCCGGAATATGTTCGGGTAAATTTGCTTGAAGCGAAGGGCGACCCCCTTGCCCATGACACCCACCGTGTTCACCGTGTTCACCAGCGTCTGAGCGGGGCTTGTGAACAAATCGCCTTCCACATAGGTGAGCACAGGTAGCCAGCCTCCTTCCGCCCCACCATTCGCGTCAAACAAACGGTTCCCTGGCCGAATAGGACTCATCCTATCACATCCCTCACTATCTGTCGATCATGCGTTCTATCTCTTTGGTTCAGACCAGATCAAGTCCTAGATCTGCTGTAAATTCCCCGCCCTCGCTCGGGCTTACCGGATCGCGACCACGGTTCCGGCCGGGACGTGGGCGGCGCGCTCCGCGCACCACGTGGTGTACTCCTCCCTGTCGAGATACCGCGGCTCCGTCGTCCACTTCTCGTGGATCTCCAGTAGCAACGCCCCCAGCAATCGGATTATGGAGTCCCGGTTCGGGAAAATGCGGATGACCCGTTCCCGTCGGCGGATCTCTTCGTTCAGGCTCTCCTGGGCGTTCGTCGTCCGGAGGCGCTGGCGGTAGCGCTCCGGCAGCACCCGAATCCCCATGGCCCACTCCAAGGCGCCCTCGAGGACCCGGACGGCCTGCGGCGCGCGGTCCGCCCCCTCCGTCAGCACGGCGTCCAACGGGGTGCGGGCTTTGGTGGGGTCCGGGGCCTCGAAGATCGCCCGGACGTCCGGATGCCGGCGCACCCGGTGCGCTTTCGGCGTCGCGTCCAGGATGTTGCGCAGGGTATACGTCTGGCAGCGCTGCCACGTGGCACCCTGGCACGGCCGCTGGACGGCGTTCACCAAGCCCCGGTGGTCGTCGGAGATGACCCAGTCCACCCCGTTGCAACCCCCGGTCTTTGAGCCCTTGCAAGCACGTCGTCCCGGTCGCTTCGGACTCACTGTCCCCCAGCCCCAGCCCGAGCATCTCCCGGTAGCCCGCCGCCTTAACGCCGGTCGCGCTGAGCCCGCTCCCGCTCTTCACCTGGGCGTCTTCCCGGATGCGCAGCACGAGGGCGTTCACCAGCTGGGAGGGGTAGGAGTGCCCCTGGAGGGACCGGGTGTTCCACGCCATGACGATGGGGTCGAGCCGCTTGCAGAGCGCCGAGACGGTGCTCTTGCCGAACCCGGTGCCGCACAACTCTTCGGGGATGGCCCTGATCGTCCGGGTGGAGACCCCGTTGATGACCATCTCCAGCAGCGCCAAGACCCGCGCGTGCTCCCGGCGCTGGCAGCGGGCAACGACGTCAGTGGAGAATTGGCCCGCGCGGACCTGCGGAATGCGCAGCGTGAGCGTCCCGACCCGCGTGGTCAGCTTCCGGACCCGGGTCCCGTTTCGGTAGCCCTGGCGGTCCGCAGCGCTCATAGAGACGGGTCTGGAGCTGCTCACTCGCCTGGGCCTGGGTTCAGCACCTTCGCCACCACGATCTTCACCCCGTCATCGCCCTGAAAGAACTCCTGTCGATCGGCGCCGTCGATAGCAACCTCATAGTCAGCCATTGCCTCGTCCCCCTTACGTCGGTGTCTTGAGCCACCCGATCGTAACGAGGGACTGCGGAATAGCCCTTCTTGATGAACCCTATTTACAGCAGTTTAAGGCCGCTCTTGATAAAGCTAGCCGTCGCCCCTGAAGTGGTCATAGACCACCGCCACATCGGCCGCATCGTCCAGCGCCCACACCACTGCATCAAAAGCCCGAGGGTAAACCCTTAGGAAGCGATCAAACGGCAGTGCCAATCCATGTGCGAAAACGAGTCAGCTATCAAATTTTATGTGCGGACAGCCGGCTCCATGGCCTGCGGGGCTCGCTTGCGCGTCAAGGCCAGATGCGCCGCGGTGCCTGGTCCGCCAGCCAGTCGAGACCGAGCACGATCCGGATGCGCTGGCGCAGCACGGCGGCGTCCTGGATGACCAGGTGATCCGCCGCGTCCACCGCGGTTTCCACCGCAATGCCGTACCCGCTGAGGATGAGTTGCGACTGGATGTCGGGCCCAATGTGGGTACCCGTGAACGCAATCACCATGGGAATGGGCGCGTGCCGGCAATCCTCCAAGGTGTAGAAGAGCTTTTCGTCCGCGGTGCCGGATCCGAATTGCACCTTGGCTTCGATGCCGATCGCCCGGGTGCCGTGCGTCACCACGATGTCGACGTAGCGACGGACGCCGAGAAACCGCGTGCCCACCCAGGCTTCTTTATAGACGGCCAAGCCTGGTGTGTTCCAGGATGCGATGTCCTGGATGAGGAGGTCCCGGAATTCATGCCCGCGGTTAGGCACGGCTCGCCGCCGGGGCACCGCCGGGAACGACGACCGGGTAATTGGTGATGACGAGTTCTTGGACGGGGCCGCGCCGGTCCTTGTGGGAATTGATGGCCCGGCGGGCCGGCACCCGCGTGATGACCCAGTCGTGGTAGAGCGCGTCAAAGAAATCGTCGGTCGGGTCGCTGTTGTGGGGGTCGGAGTTGCTCAGCATCACCGACGCGCCCCGGTCCCGGCACGTCCGGAGAAACGCCGCGAGCTCTCGCTGCTGGGCGTCGCCGAAGGCGTCGACCGCGTAGGCTGTGAACGACGCCGTGGCCGACAGGGGTCGGTAGGGGGGGTCGCAGTACACGAACGTGTGCGCATTGACCTGCTCCAGTACGTCACGATAGTCCCCCACCCGAAGCTGGACGCGCTGGAAGATCTGCTGGACGCGCCGCAGGTTCTCCACGTCGCAGATGAGCGGTCGGCGGTAGCGCCCCATGGGGACGTTGAATCGGCCTTGGCGATTGACCCGGTACAAGCCGTTGTACCCCGTGCGATTCAAAAACACGAGGGCCGCCGCCTGCTCCACCGCCGGCCCGCTCCCGCTGTTGAACACGTCCCGCACCTGGTAGTAGAGTTCACGCCGGGTCACCTCATCGGCCGCCCAGTAGCGGGCCTGCCACACCGCCAGCTGGTCGATCAGCGCCGCCGCGTCGTCGCGGATGACTTCATAGGCCGCAATCAGCCGGGCATTGCGGTCCAGGGCCACCAGTTCCACCTCGGGGAACCGGGCCGCGATATCGAAGAGCACCGCCCCGCTGCCCACGAAGGGTTCGATGTAACGCCGGATGGCGCCCGTCTTGAGGCCGGGCGGATAGCAGTGTTGAAAGACGTCGAGGAGCTGCGACTTGCCGCCCGCCCACTTGAGCACACCCCGTGCGCGTCCCTCGATCGATGCCCGGCGCGGGTCCCCCGTCATGCCATGCCTCCCCTGTTGCCTCAGTGTAGCCGATGGCGGGAGGGGTGCCCGCCCTGTCGGAGGCCAACGCGACACGTCGGTCACGTCCAGGATTATGGTGTAAAAGTTGGGCGCCTCAAGGACCATTAGAACCCGATCCAGCGTATCCGGGAACGGAACGGCGGTCAAGCAAGGGGGCACCCAGGTAGTGCCCCCCATCGAGGCCACCCTAAAGTAGCGCCGCGGCGCCGCCGCCCGCTCATCGCTTTGTTCCATCAGCACCGCGCCCGAGGGGCGCAGGCTCGCCGCACGGTTCGGCAAGATGCCCACCACGGTCGCGGGCGGTCGCACGCGAATGTGGAGGCGATCTCGGTGAAGCGGGTGCCGGCCTACACCAAACGCGGGCCGTGGGCGACGTCCGCCTGGCGGACGAATTCAAGACGGACCCGTCCGGCCCGCACGAGTCTGAAGTCCAGCCCCTCACAGTGATGGGACACACCGCGGCGCTTCAGGATCGGAGCCGGAACAGCGTGGCCGATCCGGTCTGAGACACGATCCGCGCTACTTCGCGGCCTGAACAACGCGAACGCTCGCAGGCAGCCGTGCGCCGCTTCTACGTGGACGAACGGCCCCTCGATCGATCACACCGTCCCTCTTCCCCTTAACCCTGAGCCCCAGAGGTCGGTGTGGGAAGACCGGTGGGTGGATACCACCGATCAAAACCGGCGAGGAGAATTGATGTGTCGGGGCATGGCCCCGTATGCTCCCGGGATCAAGGCCGCGGCTGATACCTGGTCGGCACCCGGGACGATCTCTGGCCCCTCTATCGGACCTCCCCACGGATCCGAGTCCGGGCCCAGCGCTGTGTCCGTTTTCAAGCGTTTGCCCGGTGGACCCTCTGGCCCGAATGGATCACGGCGTTCGAAAGCAGACTGCCCCGCGTTGACGTTTGCGTGGCGGTCCGCCCAGCCACCTCTGCCCCCTTTGCCGACATCACGCCCTGACTGACGGTGCCCCAAACACTCGTGACGGAGCAGATGGCGACGTCGTCGTTTGCCTGGCATTTAGCAGCCCTGGGAGGCTCCTGTCGCCACTTAGCCGGGTTTAGGCGCCGGAGTGCGGGTGATCGATCCACGAGGGTCACTGGCACTCATCGCAGAGCGAGCTCGTCAGGTGTTGGGGGCAGAACCTTGACGGGCTGGCTGGACCCAGCGAGGGACAGGCTACGTCGGAGGGCGGGACCGTTGCGGCTCTCACGGCGTGGCACCAGGACCGGGAGTCTTTCGGTAGTGCTCACCCCAGTCCGGTTCGGTTCCGTCAACGTCCGCGAAGCCATAGACGGGCATGAGGTCCCATGAGGACAACGCCGGGCCATGAACCCGGTGCACGGCGGGGTCGGCCGCGAGGCGCGCCACCGGTCGACCCACCTAGAACGGGGATTCCGTGCGATGAAGTTGGCGTCGACTTTGGCACCCCCTTCCCGTTGGCTTCGGCCAGCCCGACCTTCTCGAGCATTTCTTCTGCACGGAGAAATCCTGGCGTGACCGCCACGGCCATGATGTCGGGCACTTTCTGCCATTCCATCTGTCCCGCCGTGACCTCGGCCATGTGGATGGCTCCGATTTTCGCCAAGCTGTACGAGAGAGGACCACGCACTTGATGCGGTTGGCCGTCGGTGGTTTCCACGATGAGCCCGTGCCGATGGGCCCCCAAGAGCGGGACGCCGTAACGGCTCGTGATCATCTGGGTGTGGGGGGCCGCCAAGACCTCGAGGGCGGTCCCGACATTGTCCTCCCAAAACGGCGTGTCCCAGTGAATGTTTGACTCGGCTCCCCAGACGTCGTTCTCGCGTACGTCCAGTCGCCGGTGGCAGAGGGAGCGACTTTAGCGTAATCTGGGGGCGTCGGATTCGGTTACTTCACCACCGCCGGCACATCATGCTCAGGGCGCGCCCGGGGGTCGAGAGGCGGCCCGACGGTTTGGAGGACTTGATGGACCACTTACGATACCCGCCCAAACCTACACCGGGGGACAAAGTGGCTGTCCTGGCACCCTCCTTTGGCGGTCCCGCGTACTTCCCGGCCCCCTACGAGCTCGGGCTCCGGCGCCTTCGGGAGGAGTTCGGCCTCGAACCGGTCGAGTTCCCGACTACACGCATGCGGGACGCCTCACCGAAAGCGCGGGCTCATGACATCATGGCCGCGTTTTTGGATCCCGATATCCGGGCGGTGGTGGCCGCCATTGGGGGATCCGACGAGTTGAAGGTGCTGCGTCACCTGGATCCGGCGGTCCTGGCCAAGCACCCGAAGCCGTTCTTCGGGTACAGCGACAACACCAATCTGCTCCATCTTCTGTGGCAGGCGGGGCTGGTGGGCTTTCATGGCGGGGCCGTCATGGTGCAGTGGGGGCGCCCGGGCGCGATGCACCCGGTGACGGCCGCGTCACTCCGCCACGCTCTCTTCGGCTCGGGGTGGCGGGATCTGGTCGAGTGCACGCACTATACGGACGAAGCGCAGTGTGACTGGAGCGACCCTTTGACGCTGGTCGAAGAGCCCACCCTCTCGCCGGCCGAGCCTTGGGAGTGGCACGGCCCCAACACCGTCGTGGAAGGGCCGGCCTGGGGCGGATGCCTCGAGATTATCGACTATCAGCTGCGGGCGAGTCGGTACCTGTCGCCGCTTGGCCGGTACGACGGGGCCGTGCTGTTCCTCGAAACCTCCGAGGAGATGCCCAGCGCCGCCTACGTGTACGACGTGCTGATGGGCATGGGCGAACGGGGGCTCCTGGAACGCTTCGCCGCGGTGCTGGTGGGACGGCCGAAGGCCTCCAGCACGGAGAGTCGCCGCGATGCGCAAACGAAGCGCGAATACGCCCACGCCCAGCGGGACGCGATCGTGCGCGCGGTCGCGGAGTACAATCCGGCCGCAGTAATCGTCTTTAATCTCGACATCGGTCACACCGATCCGCAAGAGGTCATCCCGCACGGTGGAGACGTGCGCGTCGATGCCTCGGCCCGGCGCATCACCGTCCGCGACTAGAGCGAGGACGGGCGGCTCCACCGGGTCGCTCGTCTTCGGACGATACACCGTACCGAGTGCGTCAGACAGCCGGGGCCTTGTGGAGTCCGGGGCGGTGGACCGTCCTCGTGCGGGACAGAGTGAGCCTCGGACAGCCCTCGTTCCCACGGACCCCCACCCGCGGTTGCCCCGTGCCCCGTCCGCCTACCGACGACGCTGGCGTGGTCGACGCCGGGCCCTTGATAACGCCGGTGCTGGCGGATGCTCCGATGCGGTGTTCGGGGTGAACCGAGCATTCCGCACCGAATCCGTGCGCACCCTCTGAAATCCGCCGACGCTCAGGGGCTTAATCCGGCATCGCTGATAAACGCACTGAGCGCGAGGATGAGGCGTTCTCGCCGGGGGCGATCGACGCCGCACCATTGGTCCACGACCCCGTTCTTATACGCGGCGACGTCGACGTCAGGGGGCACCGGCCACGCCGTAAAAGGGGGAAGGCACGCCACATGCTGGGGCGTGCCCCGCATCCACCGCTCATTCACGGGAAACCCCAGTTTGGCGCCGGCCCGGGGCCAGGTGGCGTCCAGGGTCTGCCAGCCGGTCGTCGAGGCCACCTGGAGGAAGTTGTGGACATCGGGCACCGGGCCGGTTTGCAGAATCGCGGCAATCGGGGGTGGGGCGGGTACGTTTAGGGTCCAGCGGTAGTGATAGGTGGCGACCATGAGGCGGCTGGATAGGCCATGAGCCGCCAACAGCGCCTGCAGGAGGCGGTGCTTGCTGGAGCATGTACCACACCACTCCGCAACCATGGTGGGCAAGTCGGGTCGACTCGGACGGCGATACGGCATGTCGCGGACCAGAGCAAAGCACACGGCCGGCGCAGGCAACCCAGTCACGAGCCCCCGTTGACGCGCGGCGGCCGCGAAAGTCTTTAGGATGGCCGCGTCGTCCGCTGCCATCACGATGGACTTCGTGCGGGGCCACTCAGGCATTGGCAGTCCGGGGGTCGGGTGGCCGGAGATACCATGACCGCCGATACGTACGCACGTTCATGGGCCACCGGCGGGTCGTGGGCTCGTTGATATCCATGTGGATCTGGGGATTGGGCGACGGCCGAAACCCAAAGCCGGTGTAGAACCTGTGCGTGTCGGGGATGTCTAAGACGTAGCGTGCCCGGTGCTGCAAGGCGGGATGACGCGTGACAGCGTCCAGCAATGCAGCCACGAGGCTTTGACCACGGTAATTCGGACGACCTAATACGACGCAGAGATAGGCGACTGGGCCGTAGTCCGTGACCACGCGGGCGACCCCCACTTGCCCTCCCGCTTCGGTTAGACACCAAGTTTAAGGAATGCTCAATGGTTCGCCGCACGACCTCGAAGGGGAGGCCGCCGGCCCATGCGGGTTGATCACGGAGAAACGCCCCGATCACGGACAGGTCACGGCGGTCCGGGTTCGTGGAAATCTCCCAGTCTCTGAACCGGCTGGTGATGTGGGACATGGGGGCGCCATCACCTCCGGGTTTTGACCCTAGTGTCCTGAGTCAGTAATTCGCTGACAGTATGATTTGAGGGACGCGAGGATGTGGTCGGCCGTCTTGACCCACACATAGGGCCGGGGATTCGCGTTCCACGTGGCCAACCAGGCTCGAATGTCCGCCTCGAGGTCCGGGACCGACCGGTGGGCCGAGCGTTGGAGCTTCTTCGTGGTCAGTTCGGCGAACCACCGCTCCACCAGGTTCAGCCAGGACGAGCCGGTGGGGATGAAGTGCAGGGGGAACCGCGGGTGCCGCACGAGCCACCGCTGGATCGGGGGGCTCTTGTGCGTGGCGTCGTGGTCCAGCACCAAGTGGACGGCCCGGTCCGGGGGCACGGTGGCGTCCAGCTGCTCCAGAAACTGCTTGAACTCCTGGGTGCGGTGGTGCCGACGGAGGCTCCCCACCACTTCCCCCGTGTCGTCGTGGAGGGCGGCAAACAGGCTCGTCGTCCCGTGTCGGGCATAGTCGTAGCTCCGCCGTTCCGGGGGGCCGGGGAGTAGTGGGAAGATCGGCGGCACCCGGTTCAGGGCCGGGATCTGCGTCTTCTCATCCACGCCGAGGACCACCGCGCGCTCGGGGGGATCCAGATAGAGCCCGACCACGTCACGGACTTTGTCCACGAACAACGGGTCCGTGGACAGCTTGAAGGACTCCGTCCGGTGCGGTTGCAGCCCAAAGGCCCGCCAGATGCGGC
>DAHVOH010000008.1 GCA_027318915.1 Clostridiales bacterium | reverse complement strand
CGGGCCGCGTGGGAGGGATACCCGTTCGCCGTCCCGGACGCGGACCGGGTTCGGTCCGGGTCCGAACCCGGTGGCCGCAGCTTCGGACAGCAGCAGGGCCGGCGGCTCGTCGGCCGCCGGCCCTGTGCTGAGGCAGGATCGGAAACGATGCGCTAGCCGCCAGTCGGCTCCGAGCGAATGACCGGCAGGCCGGCCCGCTCCACCAAACGGCTGAATGCGGCCACCTCGTTCTCCTCCACGCGGCGGAGCGTGTCCAGTTGCTCGTCGGCCCGCGCCTGCAATTGAGCAAACGCGGATCGCGTGCCGGCCGTCGGCGGTCCCTCGCCGGAGTCAATCACGCCGATGAGATAGGCCAGCTGCGCGTTGATCCGTGGGGCATACTGAAGGTCGTCGTCGGGTCCGGTTCCCTTGACCTGAATCAGCTCGCCCTCAACGGTCGACAACGCCGCGTCGGCGACCTCTCGGGCCGCGACCAGCTCGTTGTGCACCTCGTGACCCTCGCTGCGGGCCACCCACTCGGTCAGATCCGCCCGCATGCGTCGAATGCGGTTGACGGCCTGTTGCACCTCCGACACCTTGTCCCGGATCTGCAGGGCCAGTGCGTATGCCGCCTGGCGGTCATCCGCCGTGGCATCGGTGCGGGGATCCGCCACCACCTGAAACGACGCCAGTTCGGTCGCCTCGCCCACGGCGAGTTCCACCACATAGGTGCCGGGGGGCACGGTCGGCGCGGAAACATCCCAAGGGTTGGCCTCCTGGCCCTCGACTTTGACTGCCGGGGCGACCCGGAGATCCCAGACGAACCGGTTGGCGCCCGCCGCCACCGACGGCTTGGCTTCCTCGTCGCTCTTGGTGTCCGATCGGTACAGGCGCAGCACCTGACCGGCGCCGTCCTTGATACGAAGGACCACCGGCCCCTCGACATCCGCGGGCAGCCAGTAGTGGATCACCACGCCCCGGGGCGGATTGGGTCCGGCATCGAGCAAGACCGGGGGCTCCCCGTGCTCGCCCATCCGCTTGACGTAGTAGCTGGTGCCGGTGGGAAACTCCATCGCCACCCGCGGTCGGTCAAACGGCGTGCCCTTGGGCACGAACAGGCCCGCGGCCCCCATCAGCCGCACGACGTCACGCGGCCGGAACAGTCGGACCCGCTCCGGCTGCCCATCTCGGGCCAACTGCCGGAGTGGCGACACGTCGTCCAGGATCCAGAATCCGCGGCCATGACTGGCCGCCACCAGGTCACCATCCGCAACGGTCAAGTCGTGAATGGGCACGACGGGCATGTTGAGCCGAAGCGTCTGCCAGTGGGCTCCGCCGTTGAAGGATACGTAGGCTCCTCGTTCGCCGCCCGCATACAGCAGTCCCGGCATGTCCGGGTCCTCGCGCACCACGCGCGTGTATTCATCCGAGGGCAGACCCTCGACGATAAGCTGCCACGTATCGCCGCCGTCGGTTGTTTTCAGGAGGAGCGGGCGGAAGTCGTCGTGCTTATAACGCGTCGCCGCCACGTAGACCGTCTCGGCGTCATGGCGCGACGGTTCGATGATGCTGATCAAAGTCCATTCCGCCAGCAGATCCGTCGGCGGCGTGACATTGTCCCACGTTTGACCCCCGTCTCGCGAGCGATGAATGAGACCGTCGTCCGTCCCCGCCCAAAGCCACCCCGGCTTGAGGGGCGATTCGGCCAACGCGAAGACGGTGCCGTAGACCTCGACGCCGGTATGGTCCAGCGTGATGGGTCCGCCCGACGGTTTGAGCGTCTCGGGATCGTGGCGCGACAGATCCGGGCTGATAATCTCATAGCTCTGACCCTGGTCGCGGCTTCGGAAGACATGGTTGCCGGCCACGTACAATACGTGGGGATCATGCGGAGACAGCACAATGGGGGAGGTCCACTGAAACCGGTAAGTGTATTCTTGCGCCGCCATTCCGGCCGTTCGTTCCGGCCATGGGGAGACATCCTTCTGCTGGCCGGTGCGGTGGTTGTACCGCGTAATACGTCCGCCCTCGCCACCCCCGGAACTGCCGGCAAATACGATGTCGGGGTCGTCGGGCCGCACGGCGATGTACCCGCTCTCGGCCCCTCCCACGTCATACCAGTCCCGCGGGCCCACCGCGACCCGATGGTTGCGACTGGGCAGCGAGAGGGTGGTGTTGTCCTGCTGCGCCCCGTAAACCCGGTAAGGCCAGCGACTGTCCGTGGTGACGTGATAAAACTCGCCGGTCGGCTGGTTGTACACGCTGGACCAACTCTCGCCGCCGTCGAACGATACGGAGGCCCCGCCGTCGGCGCCATGAATCATCCGCCGAGGATCCTGCGGGTCGATCCACAGGTCGTGGTGATCTCCATGCGGCGTGGACACCGGCACGAAATGCTCACCGCCGTCCAGCGACTTGAAGAAGGTGCTGTTCAAGACGTAGAGCCGGTCGCCGTCGACCGGGTCCGCGAAAATATGGGAGTAATACCAGGGCCGCGTTCGCAGTCCCTGATGTTCCGAGAGCCGTGTCCAGGTGTCGCCGTAGTCGTCGGACCGGAACACGGCACCGTCTTTCGCCTCCACGATCGCCCACACCCGTCCCGGACGAGCGCGGGACACCGTGACACCGATGCGCCCCAAGATTCCGGTGGGCAGACCCGGATTGCGGCTGATATCGGTCCACGTCTCGCCCCCGTCCATTGACCGATGCAGTCCCGACTCCGGACCGCCGCTGGACATGGACCAAGGGCCCCGCCGCGCCTGCCAGAGCGCGGCAAACAGAATGCGGGGATTGTTGGGATCCATCGCCAAATCTGCCGCACCCGTGTTTTCGCTTTTGTGCAGGACCAGATCCCATGTCTCGCCGCCGTCGCGCGACCGGTAGACGCCCCGCTCCGCGTTGGGCCCAAACGCGTGTCCGAACGCCGCCACCATCACCCAGTCAGGGTTGTGGGGGTGAATGCGGATGCGGGCGATGTGCTGGGTCGGCGCCAAGCCCATGGAGCGCCAGGTCCGCCCGCCGTCGGTCGACTTGTAAACGCCGTCGCCATATGACACATTGCCCCGGATGCAACTTTCCCCCATGCCCACATACAGGACTGCGGGATCGCTTTCGCTGATGGCGATGGCTCCGACGGACGCCGTTTGGAAAAAGGCGTCGGAAATATTTTCCCAGGTGACGCCCCCATTGGTGGTCTTCCACACCCCGCCGCCGGTAGATCCCATGTAAAACTGCATCGTTTCGGTTGGATGGCCCGTCACCGCGACAGACCGCCCCCCGCGATGCGGGCCGATATTGCGCCAACGCATGGACGACAATGCTTCAGTCACTTCGATCCCCCTCGTCGCAAGCCAGGAATATCATTGGCTTCCGGACGGACGAGCAGGAATCCTGCCGCAGAGCAAGAAATTGTGGTCGGCACCACCCACCCGGGAGCCCGGGGTCGGCCGCGACCGACCCCGGGCTCCGGCTCAGGAGTACAGTGTCTCGGCGGTTTCCGGCCGAAGCGGTTGATGGGTGTCTCGAAACCAGGCCTCCGGCTTTTCGCCGGCGGCCAGCGCCGTGTACCATCCCTGCCGCTCCATGTAGCGATACACCTCATAGGCCGCATCCAGATAGTACCGGGAGATTTCGGAGAGGGCCCGGCGCAACCCGACGTGCGAGATCTCCGTGGCCGCCCACACAGCCCGCACCGTCATCATTTTGCTGCATTGCAGCAGATCGCCCACGATGGTGCGATCCGAAAGGCCCCGCTCGCGCTCCGTGCGCGCCGGAGCCGTCCGCCGGGGTACGCCGTCACCGCCGCGGCCGGTCAGACCGCCGTCCAACCGCTCGAACCGCCGGTCGGTCGGCGCTCCCCGTCCCAGATCGACCAGTTCCTGGTAGTGAGCCTCGACCTTCTGGCGATGATGGTAAAGGAGCGCCTCCAGCTCCGGGTCCTGAACAAAACTCAGGTACGCGCTCATCTTCTCCACTTCGTTGGCAGAGGCCTGCGCCATCTCGTGAATCTGCAAAAGCTCCGACGGAGTCAATTCGGGCATGCGGCACCTCCTTGTTGTGACACCGTCGATAGCCTCTCGCCAGAATCGCCGTCTACACCCGGCACTTGCCGGCAGGCGTCCCAGTATATGGCAGAGGCAGGCAATCCCGCGCGGAACGCGAAGTGCTCTGCGCGCGTCCCGGCGGCCCCTGGTCGCCCCAGACCCGTTCGGATGGATGACGACAGGAGGCGCCCCTATGGGTGAAGAGTGGTTTGGCATGGATCTGGCCGAACTGGCCCGGCTTCCCACCCAATGGCTTTTGACACCGTCGCCCGATGGGCGGCGGGTGGCGTTTTTCTCCGAGGAAAGCGGCCGGTTCGAGCTGTATAAGGTGGATGTGAACCGCCGGGTCAAGCATCAGCATACGCACGGGGAAGCGCCCGATGCCATTCGGGCAGGGTTTGTGTGGACGCCGGACAGCCGTTCCATCATCTTTGCGAAAGACATCCGCGGCAATGAACAGAGCAATCTGTACCAGGGTGACCTGGACACGGACCGTGTCCGCCAGCTGAACGACGATCCCGCCAGTCAGGAATATGCCGGCCCGGTGAGTCCGGACGGCGGAATCCTCCTGGTGCTGTCCAACCGGGACGACCAGGTCAACCTGTATGCCTTCGACCTGCTCGCGGGAGGCTTTCGCCGTCTCACCCATTGCCGCGCTCCGGTCCACCAGCCCCTTTGGAGCCCGGACGGCCGGTATATTGCGTACACCACCAATGAGACGACCGAATTGCACAACGCCGACGTGCACGTGATGCGGGCCGACGGGTCGGAACCGCGCCGTCTGTATCGTCGACGCGTAGGAAGCCAGGAGGCGGCGCAGGACTGGCATCCCGACGGGCGCCGTCTGGCCGTCACGTCCGACGCGGACGGGCACAATCGTGTCGGCCTACTGGACTGGGAGACGGGCGACGTGCGCTGGCTCACCCCGCACGGTGTCGAAGAAAGGGCGGCGCGCTTCTCCCCCGACGGGCGGCACCTGCTGGCGTTCCGAAACGAGGACGCGACGCTGATGCCCGTTCTCTACGACGTCGCGAGCGGGCAGACCTGGGCGGTGCCGCTGCCCCCCGGCGTCACCGACGCCGCCGGCTTTGTGGACGGCGGCCGGCGTCTGGTGGTGTCGCACCAGACCATCGCCACTCGGGCCGAGGTTTCGACGGTGGACGTGATGGGAGGCGACCCGGTGCCCCTCATCCCGGCCCAGTACGGCACCGTCGCTCCGGGGGCGTTTGCACCCGGCAGCTACGTGCGCTGCCCCTCCACCGATGGCACCGAGGTGCGTGCCATTCTGCTCCGGCCCGCGGTCTCGGCGTCGGCGCGCCATCCCGCCCTCGTCATGGTCCACGGCGGACCGACCGCGCAGTTCCTGCGGTCGTTCAACCTGCTGGCCCAGTTTCTGCAGGACCGGGGCTATGTCGTCCTCATGCCCAACGTGCGTGGCTCCACCGGCTATGGGGTCGTCTGGCGCGACGCCTGCCTGCAAGACTGGGGCGGGCGGGACCTGGACGACCTGGAGGCCGCCGCGCGGCACTTGGCCGAGCTGGATTTCGTCGACCCCACCCGCATCGGGGTCTTGGGAGGACGCTACGGCGGCTACCTGTCCTACATGGCCGTGGCCAAACGCCCGGACCTGTTCCGGGTCGGCGTGCCCATGTACGGCATCACCGATCTGGCCGCCCTCTACGCGGAAAGCATGACGCACTTCCAATACTATCTCCGCCAGCAGATGGGTGGTCCGCAAGAGCGGGCGGACCTGTGGCGCGACCGCAGCGCGATCACATTTGCCGACCGGGTCAAGGCGAAGCTCCTCATCCTCCACGGTCTCAATGATCCCCGCTGCCCCGCCGGTCAGGCGCGCCGGTTTCGCGACCGTCTGTTGGCCGCCGGCAAACGCGAGGGGCGGACCCCCGAGGGTGACTTTGAGTATCACGAGTTCGAAGACGGGCACGGGGCCGGCGGCAACGTGGACGGCAAACTGCGCGACTACCAGCTGGTGGCCGACTTCCTGTCCCGGCGGCTCTGACCGCCCTACAGGGACCCGACCACCCGAGCGGCCTCGTCACCCGGCGGACGCGGCGACGCCGGCCCGCTCGTCGACGTCCACGGTGAGGCCCGGATCAAATTGCTCGTGATACAGCCGGGCATACACACCGTTTTGGGCCAGCAGATCGACGTGCCGTCCGCGCTCCACAATGCGCCCGGCCTCGACGACCAGGATCTGGTTGGCCGCCAGGATGGTGGACAGCCGGTGCGCGATGGCCATCACCGTGCGGCCTTCAAACAAGCGCTGCAGAGCCTCTTGAATCAGACGCTCGGCATGGCTGTCCAGAGAGCTGGTGGCTTCATCCAGCAGCAAGACGCTCGGGTTGCGCAGGATGGCTCGGGCAATGGCCACCCGTTGCTTCTCCCCTCCGGACAATCGGTACCCGCGCTCCCCCACCACCGTCTGCAGACCTTGCGGCATCGAGGCGACCAACTCCTCCAGCTGGGCGGCTGCCACCGCCTCCGTCACCTCGGCTGCGGTGGCTTCGGGACGGCCGTAGCGGATGTTGTCCTCCAGCGTCGTGTGGAAGAGGAACAACTCCTGCGTGACGACTGAAACCGCCCGCCGAAAGGTGTCCTCGGACAGGGTGTCCAGCGGGAGCCCGGCCAGTTTGACCACGCCGCTTTGGGGATCGTAGAAGCGGGCGGCCAGCGACAGAATGGTGCTCTTGCCGGCGCCGCTGGGGCCAACGACGGCCGTGAGCTCGCCGGGCTGTGCCTCGAAGGAAATGCCGTGCAGCACCTCTTCGCCGGGTTTGTAGGCAAAGTGCACCGCTTCGAACTGAACGCCCAACGGCGTCACGCCGCTCTGCACGGCGAGGGGGGCGGGGTGGGCCGGCTCCGGTACGTCGACGGGGAGATCCAGAAACCGAAAAATGCGGTCGAAGAGCGCGAGCCCGCCGATGAGAGACGTGTTGCTGCCCGCCAGAGACGACGCCGGACTGTACAGTTGGACCAAATACGTCGAGAAGGCCACCACGGTCCCCAGTTCCGCCCGCTGATGAATGATGAGGTAGCCGCCGTATCCATACAGCAGGGCCGGTCCCAGGGCCGATAGAACACGCACCAGCATGTTGAGCCATTGCCCCACCATGCTTTGATGCACCGACGTGACCTTGACCGCGTTGCTCAGGCTGCGAAATCGCGCCGCCTCGCGGGGACGGGTGCCGAAGCTCTTCACCACCATGATGCCCGACAGCGTCAGCGTCTCCTCCAAGTGCGCCGTCAGGTGCGACATCGATTCCTGCGTCTTGTTGATGGCGTCATAGGTCCGCCGGCCGAAGCTCAGCACCGGCAGCGCAAAGGCGGGCAGAACCAGAGCGGCCGCGATGGCCAACTTCCAGTTGATGACGAACATCGTGCCCAGAGTGAGAACCAGCGTCATGGCGTTCACGAACAGGCCGGTGAGGGTGTTGCGCAGGACGTTCTGGACCGCGTTCAGGTCGTTGACCAGCCGCGAGTGAATTTCTCCGCCCGGCGTCTTGGTAAAAAAGCTGATGCCCAACTTCTGGCCGTGTTCGTACATGGCCGTCCGCAGATCGTGGATCAGCGACTGGGCGACCACGGCGTTCAGATAGTTCTGGGCGACGGTGTCCACCGCCGCCGCCGCGGGGAAGGCCACCAGGCCCAGCGACAGCCAGATCAACAGATGCATGTTGTGCTGGACGATGGCGGTGTCGATGATCTGGCGCATGAGCAGCGGCGGGACCAGCCCCAGCACCACCGCCAGCACGGTGAAGGCCATCACCCCCGCAATCTTGAGACGGTGGGGCCGCAGGATGTGGAGCAGGCGTTTGGCCGTCTCTTTGGTCGGCCGGGTGCCACCTTCCATGTAGCTCAGCGAGCGCCGCTGCTCCCACACGGCGTGCATGCCCTGCATGCCCATGTCAGCGCACCGCCTTGGCGTCGCGCGCAACCGCCGCGTGACCGCCCGGGACGTTGCCGGCGCGAGACGCATGCACCAGCACGTCCAAGATCTCGGCCAGCTCGCGCGACTGCCCGTCGCTCAGGGGAGCCAGAAACTCCGCCAGCACCGCGCGGCGGCGCTCCAGGAACTGCTCGTAGGCTCTCCGTCCCGCCTCATTCGCCACCACCGATACGCGCGCGCTGCCCAGGGCCGCCGGCCGCCGCTCCAGCCACCCGGCCTCCTCCAGTCGGTCAAGGTGCGCCGCGACGGTGCTCGTCCGGATCTCCATGTGGTTGGCCAGATCCGACGGCGACAGGGGCCCCTGCCCGATCACCAGCGCCAGAATCTGATAGCCCGCCCCGCCGACGGGGCTGGCCAAACTCTCCCGCAGCATACGGCGCACGCGGTTTCGCACCTGACGGTGCGCATCATGCCAATGCTGGTCCAGTTGCTGCAGACGCTCGCCGTCCATGGCAACCCCCCTACTTCGCTAGCCTAGCTAGTATCATAGCATACCGCACGGGGGTGCCCGGTGATTCCCGGCGCGCCAAAGCTCGGGACGCCGTCCCGAGCCGATGGGGGATCAAGAGCCGGTGCGCGCACGGTCTGAGTCAGGTGTGGGGTCCGGCCGTCGGTTCCGCCGCCGAACCCGCCCGGGCGACGACGGCATTCGGCCGGACCGCTGGCGTCTCGGCGACGCCGCTGCGCCGCCACCAGAACCACCGGACCCTCCGTCGACGCGGTTGGGACGAGAGGGTCCGCCCATGCGACCACGGGCCCCGCGGGGGCGCTCCGAAACGAATGGTGGTGTCTCCGCCATGCCCGTGGATGCGCGCAATCTGCTCCACCGAGTCAAAGACGGTGATGGTCGGCCAGTCGGAGCACCACTCCAGAACCGCCCGGCCGGACGGGAACACCGCGCCCACGGCGACGACGCCGATGCCGCTCACCCCGCTGACGTCGCGGTGGCGGACCAGGCAAAAGGGACGAGGGGCGGACGGGACCCGTCTTTGCCCACGCATCAGGTCACCCGCTTTGGGTTCACGTTACGCCATGATATACGAAAGACCGCGACGCGTGCCTCACGACTCCGCCGGGCGGCCCCGACCGCGATCCGGCTAATCACGCTCCGGACACCTGGAGCGTCTCAAACCGCACCGCCCCAGGACCCCAGTAGCCGGGGTGGTCTTCCGCGTTCCGAGACAAGCGGCATTGCCGCAAGGCCTCCAGAATATTGCCGCTGACACTGCCCTGCGCCACCGGAATACGACGTCCCCCCTCGTGCAGATAGCCCATTTTGATCTCACCGGCGAAGTCGCCCGTCAACGGGTTGGGAAGACTGGCCGAAAACGCCAGCACCTCCAGCACTGGTCCGTCCGCGACTAAATCCTGAATCGCCCAGCGTCCCGGCTCCCATTCGAGCGTTCCCACCGGCCCCGTGGGCGGCAACCCGACATAGGTTGCATACTGGGGATCCGCTGACATCCCCGCAATCATCCCGTCGGTGATGAGGGCAAAGGGGGCGGCCGGCACCGTGGAGGCGTCGGTGGGCGTGGACGCCTCGGCGTAGGCCCGCACCGGATTGGCACGAAGGGTAATCGTGTCGCCACGCGTATCCAGCAGGCGCTCTCCGACCCGCTGTTGCAGAAGGCCGGTGTAGAGATTGCGGGCACTGGTTCGCACCCGGACTGCGTTCAACAGGCCGGCCAGTTCAGCCCCGGGCAGCACCACGGCCATCCGCCCCGTGGGGGGCAGCTGAGCCCGTTCCCGATCCACGACGGCCGCACAGGCTGCCTCCAATACCCGTTCGGGCAGCAGATCCGACACCCTGCGCGCACGCCGCAACACCCGAAACTCGCTAGCCCGTTCCCCCTCCCCATGCGCCACCACCAGATCCATCAGGACGCGGGTCCCCCGCCACGCGTGGGTCCGATCATTGGACGCCAAAAGCGCTTGGTCTTCAGCGGCCCAGAAAAGCTCCAGATGCGACACCTGCACGCCGCGGGCCGCAAGCTCCACCTGCAGCGCCTCGCCATAAGCCCGGAGCCGTTCCCGATCCGGCGCCTCGTCGCCCAGCTCGACCTCAGGATATTGCACCGGTCCTGCAGGCAGTCGATAGGCGGGATTCAGAGCCAAACCAGCCGCCAAAATCGCCCCTTCCACCTCGGCGGCATCGCGCCCCACATAGGTGACGGCGGAACCCCTTTGGCCGTCCTCGTCGCGGTACACCGTCAACTGGTGGGTGTCCAGTCCCACGACCCGGTCGGCGTGGAGTTGGCCGGCCCGCCAATACAATTGGTGCTCCAAAGACGACGTGGACAGCAGCACCCAATCGCTGACGGCCTCCAGGGGCTTGTGCAGGTCCGCCATCATCCGAGCCGCGCGGTCATGCGCAGATGCGGGCCCCCGGTCCCATTCGAGACCCATTCCTTCCACCCCTTTCCACACAAGCCCGGCGACATGGCAAAGTCATTCGCGGCGCCGTCGATGCTCAGCAACACTTGCGGCACGTCACCCGTCATCGCCAGCGTCCGGTAAAGCCGGCCGGTCAGGCGCCCGTCCCGAATCTCTTCACCCGTGTGGCACGTGATCTGCAGACCCCAGTTCTTCGGATCCTCCATGCCGGACTCCACTTGACGGAGGTATACGCCATGCTCCACGCCGGCGATGAGGTCGCCGACCGTGCTGGTCCCGGGCCGGAAAAACGTGTTGGACATGCGCGGATAGACTTTGCGGCTGTAATCCTGGCGGCGTCCGTTACCGCCGTCGGCGGCAAGCGCCCGCCGCACGTCGTCATCGGAGAGGCCCCCGACCAGAATGCCGGCGTCTAAGATGGTGTGCGCCCGGGCCAGCGTGCCGTCGTCGTCAAACGGGTAATTGGCAAACCCGCCCGGAATTCCGGGGTCGTCGATGATGGTGGCCAAAGAGCTTCCCACGCGCCGGCCGCGCATCTCTCGCGCCCGTGCCCGCCCAGACAAGAACAGGTCCATCTCGACGCCGTGGCCAAACGCTTCATGGGCCAGCACGCCGGTCACTTCGGGATGAGTCACCACACGGTAGACGCCGGGAGGGATTGTCCCGGCCGACAGCAGACGAAGGGAACCGGCCACGGCCTGCTCCAACGCCTCTTCGCTCAGCTGGGCCACTTCGAAGCCGCCTACCCGGCCGCAGAGTGCCCGATCCTGGTCGGAACGTCCCTGATCGTGGACGATGGCCACGCCGGCCAGCAGCACGCGGCACACCTCAGCATGCCGGTCAAACTGTTCGGTGGTGATGTGGGTCTCTTCAATCCGCTCCTGGTATACCACGGTGGCCTGGACAATGCGGGGATCACGGCCCATGAGCCGGGCCTGCACGTCGCGCACCCGCCCAATCTTGTCCGCCAAGGTGATACCGTCCACCGGAACGGCGCCCAGCCACCGAAATATTTCGGTGGCCGTATTGGGCGCCAGCCACTCATCATGCCATCCCGGAACCGCCCACTCCACCTGCCGGCCTTCGCGGACATCGCGCACGACGGTGCCCTCGCGCGGCGGATCCCAGCGTACGCTCACGGCCGGGCCCGACGCCTCGACGGTGAGGCCCCGCACGCGCGATCGCGAAACCCACCGCCACGTCTCGGCACGTCGCGCGGCACCCTTCTCCAGGTCTGCCCACCGGTGCCCTCCGGTCGCCACCGCCATCACCCCTCTTCGCGATCCGCGCCAGCCCCGTCAAGCCCGACGCCCCTTCCGTCTCTTTCGCGGCCGCGAGCGTGCGCTCCTGCCACCGCCCCGCCCGCCCCACGGCCGGACCGGAGCCTGCCCACCGCGCTCAGCATCGTCGCCGGGCCGGATGGCGCCGAACATCACGGCGCGCAAGCGCTGTCCTCCCACCGCGAAATCCTGCCCTCGCCTCCCGCACAGCCCGAGGCGCTGCCATTCCGGCGCCGAAGCCAACACCTATGGGACCGTCCGCCCCGCCGTCCATCCTGGTGGGTTCGAATCCCGCGAGGCTTGCCCGCGGGATGCTTGCGTCCTGTCATCCGGTGGTCCCCTGCGGCGACCACCAGACGAGCCCGTTGAGCCAAATCCCCTCCACCCCCGGACCCGCCCCGCGGTCGCCGGTCGTCCACCGGCGTCCGCCGTTCGCGTTGAGCCAGCCCACGTTGGCCGGCCGCGCTCACGACCCGCACGACCAAGTCCTGCCGATGCCCATGCATCCAGAAGGATGGGACGACGACCGCCGTATGCGGACGATTGACCACGACCCTGTACGTCTTCGTGGGGGGCCGCCGATGGTGGCCGGGCCGCCGTGCGCCTCGCCCGGAATCGACTCGCGTGCCTGCCCCCGGTCGCCCGGCAAGCCCTGCCGGCATAGCGTCACCGCGCCTGCGCCGGTCGGAGGCGGCCAGACCTGCGCTCGGGGTAAAACATCCCGCCCCGAACTGCCCGCCACGGACCGGCCCCGCGGACGACGAAGAACTTTCCCGATTGGCGCCACTAAAGCCCGTACCCACGAGTGGCCCGAACCGCTGGCAGCCATGGGCCGTGGAGGGCCCTCTCGCCCTGAACACGCGGGCCCCGCGGTACCGCACGAGCCCGGTCGGCCCGTCTTGACTGACCGGGCCCAGGCGTCAACTGGCCCGTGAGCCGGTCGGTCCGCCAAGCCCCTGCCGGATGCCGGCGGGTCGGGGTGGTCTGGTGGGCCGGCGCCAGTGGTCTCCAACCCAGCGCCCGCGTGTTTTGAGGGCGGCCGCCGCGTGGTGCCGGATCATCGGTTCGATGCATGCCCCCAGGACGAGGGGCGGTCCCACGGCCGCTGTCCCCATCACGGTCGGCCATGCCGATGCGAGTCGCGAGCCCCCTCAGCGGCGCCAATTCCCCCGACCCGTGATCGGCTCGGATGCGGTGCCCATCCAGCCCGGTCTATGACGGCCGGGGTCTTCCGGCGGTGACCTCGCGGCGGCTGCGGTGCGTACCGAGATCATCCCGGCCGCCGCTGGTAGCAGCCGGGTTCGGCAGCGGCCGGGACACCTCGGGTCGTCGGGGCGCGGTGCGCAACGCCGGCGTCACCCGGTCCGTGAACCGCCTGCGCGGGAATCGCGGACCGAGGTCTTGGGCGGCTCGGCCGGCTGGTCGGAGTCTCTCCCGGCCCTTTCCCTGGACAATCCGCGGCGCACGTCCGTCTTGACACGGGGGAGCGGACGAGCGGTGTCCGCTGCCTCCGGGATGGGGCCGCAGACGCGGCTCGTGGGAACGTTGCCGGAGCGGCGGGAACGAACCTGCATGCTATGATGAGGCCAGTGTGACGAGCTTTTGTCCGCTCACGAGGAGGTCCCTATGAAGATCGCGATCGTAGCTGTGCCCTACGCCAACGACATCGCCAAGTGGGGCTACGCCCAGGGTCCGGCCTTTTTCCTTCGGCACGGGTTGGTCGACGTCCTGAAAGCCCACGGCCACACGGTTTTGGATCCGGTGTACGCGGAACTCCCGCTGGCGGAGCGCGGTCGCGACGTGGTCACCAATTTGGGCCGCTTGAACCAGTCCGAGTCCGACCTGGTGGCTCGGGCACTCGCTGACCCCGACACCGTGGTGCTGGCGCTGCAGGGCGACTGCACCCACGCTCCGGGCGTGGCGGGCGGGATATACCGCGCCCGCGGCGGTGTCGGCATGGTCTGGTACGACGCCCACGGCGACATTAACACGATGGCCACCACCGAGACCGGTCTCTGGGGCGGAATGCCCTACGCCGTCGCGCTGGGGTGGGACCTGGACGACTGGCGCCAGGCGGCGGGTCTCAGCGAGCCCATCGCCCCCCGGGCGGCGGCGCTGTTCGGGACCAGCGACCTGGATCCGGCCGAGGTGGCCGCCATCGCCCGAGAAGGGTTGGCGCACCTGGATGCCCGCGATCTGAACGGCCCGGCAGTCCGCGCCGTGCTTGCACCTCGCCGCGCGGCGGCCCCCGCCTGGTACCTGCACATCGACATGGACGTGGCCGGCCCCGAGGTGCCGGGCGTCAACACCCCCGCTCCCTACTGGCCGGCTCGCGACCGGTTGATTGAAGCGGTCGGCGAAACGGCCCGAACGGTCCCGCTGGCGGCATTCTCGCTCGCCGCCGTCAATCCGTTGGGCGATCCCGACGGTCGCTCCGCGCGTTTGGGCAACGATCTCGCCGTCGCCATCGCCGACGCCATCGCCGCCGGGCGCTGACGACCGCCCGCCCGTCGGCCATGCGCTCAAGAACTGGTTCACCAACCTCAGGGAGGACTCAATGATGCATGTGGTGGGGGATCGATGGCTCCCGGACGAGCGACCCTTCGCGGACGACCGCCGGGACGTGTGGGGCGACTTTTACTGCGATTCGGAAGTGGGGCGGCTCCGTTCGGTGCTGATGCACCGGCCCGGCCCGGAATTGGATCTGGTGACCCCCAGCACGTACCATGACTGGCTCTTTGACGCGCCCATCGATCCGGGGCGGTTTCGAGACCAGTTTGATGCGCTGGTCGCGCTCTATCAGGAACAGGGCGTAACCGTTCACTTGATCCACGGGCAACGTCCTGATCGTCCCAACGCGGTCTACATGCGGGATTTGTACACGATGACGCCGGAGGGGGCCATCTTGGCCCGGCCGGCGACAGCCCAGCGGCGCGGCGAGGAACGGGCGGTGGCCGAAAACCTGATCCGCCTGGGCGTGCCCATCCTGCAAACGGTCCACGGCCACGGCCTCTACGAGGGGTCGAACGTGATGTGGCTGGACCGGCGCACGTGTCTTCTGGGCACCAGCAGCCGCACCAATCCCGAGGGCGCCCGACAGGTGGAGGAGGAACTTCGAACGTTGGGCGTGGAGCATGTGTTTCGCGTGGCGTGCCCCTATGGCCAGATCCACGTCGACGGCTTTGTCAGCGTGGTGGATTACCACGTCCTGCTGATTGCCCCCTGGCTCATCACCTGGGACCTGCGCCGGCAGCTTTTGGATCTGGACTTCACCCTCATCGAAGCGTCCAACCTGGATGAAGTGGGCCGCCTCGGCATCAATTTCGTCGCCTTGGGTCCCCGGCGCGTCGTGATGCCGGAAGGGTTTCCGGAGAGCCGCGCCCTGTTGGAGCACCATGGCGTCGAGGTGCTGCCCATTGCCTTCGACGAGGTCCTGCGCGGCGGCGGGGCCGTCCACTGCATGACCGGATTTATCCGCCGCGATCCCCTCGGGCCGCCCGCCTGATTCCAGGGGAGCCCAAGAGGGCGGCGGGTGCCCTCTCGGGCTCAGGATCCGGGCTCGGAGCCGCCGGGGTCAAACAGCAGATGGTCCAGGCCCCGCACCAGCCCCGTGACCCCCATGACCCGCTCCACGGCCAGCAGCGTCCCGGAGACGTAAGGCGCCGGCGACGACCCGGCCTGATAAACAATGCGAAGGCTCTCGTCGGGTGTGCCAAACCGTGTTTCAAAGCCCAACACCAGGCCCGGCAGTCGCAGGGCATGCACACGGGTGCGCTCCACCTGAGCCCCCCGCGTGGCGGGAATGCCGACGACGTCCGCGGCCGGAATCGTGTCCGCCGCGGGATGAAGGCCGGCCGCAGCCAGCGCCTCCGCCAGTTCCCGCACCGTGCCGCTGGGTGCGTCCACCTTGGCCGCATTGGCGTAATCCAGCACTTCCCAGTTGCGGAGATAACGGGCGGCGATGAGCGTGAAGTGTTTGGCCAGCGCCGCGGTGAGGGAAAAGTTGCCGGCGGCGATGACGCCGATGCCTTGCGCGACCGCCCTCTCCCCCAGCGCCTCCAAGTCGGCCCCGGAAAGTCCAGAGGTGCCGATCACCGCACGGACGCCCGCGGCCAGGGCGGCCTCCACGTTCTTTTTCACCGCCAGCGGATGCGTGTAGTCCACCAACACATCCACCGGACCGGCCTGCATCGCCTCTTCCACCGTCGCGGTCACCGGAACCCCCCAACACATGCCCTCCAAGGTCTCGCCCAAGTCTGAACCGGCCGCCCTCCGAGCCACCGCGCCCCGCAGGGCGAACCCCGGGGTTTGGTGCAGGCCGCGCGCCACCGCGCTGCCGGCCCAGCCGGTGGCGCCGGCCACCACCACGGTAATCGTCATGTTGTCGAACCTCCCCACCGCGACTGATGCGGCTCCGCGTCGCCGCCGGGCGCCGTCTCGAGCGCCGCGGCGACGAGACGACGCATGTCGTCCGTCATCGGAAGCTCGCGGTAGGTGCTGCGGGTCACCCAGCGCGCGTCCCGGTGCTCCGCATGCACCAGGGGTCGATGACGGTCGACCGTGACTTCAAAGTTCCATTCCCGCGTCAGGTCCCCTTCCTCCCCCGGGTAGTCAAACCAATTGATGAGAGTCCCCAAGCCCCGGAGCTGCCACCCGGTTTCTTCCTCCAGCTCGCGCGCCGCGGCCTCTGCAATCGTTTCTCCCGGCTCCAGGTGGCCGCCCGGAACCTCCCAGACACTGGGCAAAAAGTCGTCCGGACGCCGGAGCAGCACCAGAAGCGCCGATCCCTCGCGAATGACCAGGCCCACCGTGAGGCGCTGGACTCCCGCTTCGCGCGCCTCGTCCACCAGACGTCGTTGGTCCCTTTCATCCATACGCTGGGCTCCTCTCATTCGGTGTCCGCCGCCGGCCGCTGGCCCCGCCGGCACCGGGACCCACAGACCCGGGCAACACGCTCCGGAGACTCACCTTTTCCGCCTGTCCCCACGTCGCTCGGCGATTCACCGTCCGAGCGCGGGACTCTTCGGCCATGGCGCCACGGCGGCCCGCGGATCGGCCGTGATGGACGCACTTTCCCCGAGATCACGCCGCGCGGCACGGCGACAGGCATTCACCCACCGCACCGGTCGGAACCCACACCAAGGCCGCCACGGCCGACGATTCCCTGCTCCGGCCGCTCCGCTCGGGAAGGACCCCTGCGGCCGCCGCCGTAAAAACCGGGCACTGGCCGCGGCCTCCGTTGCCGCCCTACGTCGTCCCGGTCATAATAACACCGACACGGTAGGCGTTCTGGACCCGGCCCAATTTGTTCGCCAGACGAGCCGGCATCCCACCCGGGAAGGGGGAGTGTGTTGGACAAGGTTGCGGTCCAGTGCCGCCCATTGACCGAAGAGAGCCTCGACAGCCTGCTGGCCTTCATGGACCGGGATGCCTTCGCGGACAATCCGCACTGGCGCAGTTGTCACTGCGTCTTTCACTATCTGAGCGATGAGACCGACGGCGCGTGGAGCGAACGCACCGGTGCCGACAACCGCGCCGAGCTGACGGCGCGGGTCCGCACGGGCACCGGTCAGTGGATCGTCGCCTATCGGGAGGGGCAAATTGTCGGCTGGGTCAACGCCGATTGGCGTCCGGCCCTCCGCCGCTACGACGAATGGGAAACCCCGTCGGAACCGGACACGGGTTTGGTTGCGTGTTTTGTGGTCCACCCGGCTTGGAGGCGGCGCGGCATTGCACGGCAGCTGCTGGACGCGGCGGTGTCCACCCTCTTTGAGCAAGGAGCCCGCCGCGTCGATGCCTATGTGATTGCCGACCCGGCCGCCGCCGCCCGGACAGAGCCCGAATTGGGGCCCGACCAGTTCGCGCATCACGGGCCGCTCTCCATGTACCGGGACGCGGGGTTCGTCTTGCTGGAGCAGGACGGGGGCATCGCCCACGTCCGAAAGACGGAGGCTCGTTGAATCAGACGGACATCCAGCCGCCGTCCTCATTCCGCCACGCCACCGTGCCGCCCTTCAAACCGGAAGGCGTCCCACCCACGCGAGCGCGCGACCCGGCCACCTGGGCGCTCCGGTTTCAGACCGCGCCGACAATCAAGAGCGGCGGCTCGATGTCCGCCGCGCGCTCATCCAGGCTCTTCATGGGCCGGCGGATGGCGGCAAAAAGCTGTCCGGCCCGGAATTCGCCCTCGTCCCGGACGTCGATGATCCGCATCGCGCCGCGCTCCAGGTGCCACCGGGTGTCCGCGCCGTCCCGTTCGCACGCGACCGCCTCGTCCGATGCCGGCGCCTGGAACAGCGGCGTGCTGCAAACCCCTGGGTCATCGACCCAGCGCCCAACGGACGGTGCGTCTCCGCATAAGGGACACCGATCATAGCGTGGGAACGGTGGGCGCCGGTGTGCAGACCATAAGGACGCGCCGCGCCACTCTCGTTCCGAGCATTGAGTTCAGCAGCCTCGGGTCTCCGGCCACCCGCCGCCATTGGCACCGGATGCGGACAGCTTGCGGCACGAAGCGGCCGTGGCCCCGAGCCCCGCGCGGATCCGCCTACAACGCACCTCCGTGAGGTATGGTTGCGCACGGTCCGGGCGGCGCCCTCGTCCCGGTTTGTCCAATCTGGTACCATGTGCTGCACAGGGGAGGGACCAACTTTTGGACATCCTGGTATTGGGCGGAACCAAGTTCTTCGGCCGGCATCTGGTCCTGACTCTTCTGGAGGCGGGGCATACGGTAACGGTGGCCACCCGCGGTCAGACGTCCGACGACTTTGAAGACCGCGTTCGGCGGCTGCACGTGGACCGTCAGGACGCGCGCGCGCTGCGGGCGGCGCTCCAGGGCCGAGATTTTGACGTCGTGTATGACCAGTTGTGCTTCACGCCGCGGGAAGCCCGGGATCTGTTGGAGATCCTGGCCGGTCATGCCGGGCGTTACTGTCTCACCTCCTCGGGTTCGGTGTATGAGGGCCAGGAGGGCCTTCTCACCGAGGATGACTTCGACCCCTGGGCATACGCGGTGGATTTGGAGGCGGCCACCTATACGTACGCGGAAGGCAAGCGCCAAGCGGAGGCGTATGCTTTCCAGCGGGCCGAGATGCCGGTGGTGGCCGCCCGAGTCACCTTTGTCATCTCGGGCACCGACGACTATACCGGCCGCTTTGACTTCCAGGTGCGCCATGTGGCCGACAACCTGTCCCTCGGCGTGTGGCCGGACGATTTTGAGACCTGCTTTGTCACCGCGTGGGATGCCGGACGGTTCCTGGCTTTCGCCGGTACCGCCACGACAGAGACGGGACCCGTCAACGTAGCCAATCCCGGGTACCTGTCGGCACGGGCGCTGGCCCTGTTCATCGGTCGCCATCTTCACCGCACCCCGCGCTTTCACGCCACCTACGAGGGTGATCCGGACCGCTCGCCCTATGCCGTGCCGGCGACGCTGTGCCTCAACGTCGAACGGGCCCACGCTTGGGGATTCAGGTTTCCGCCCCTCGAGCCCCAACTGCCCGCCATGATTGATGCCGTCATCGCCCGCACGGGTGTGTCGCCCGCCTAGCCTCACCAAGCCTCGCCGGCCCGGCGCGCACCGACCCGGTGCGCGCCTTCGCTGGCGCCGGCCCTCGACGTATCAGCGGAGCGTCGTGGGCATACTGAAGGCGTGCGCATGTCCCACGCCGGCGAGTCTGATCGGGATGGGAGGGATTCGCCTTTTGGCCACTCAGCGAAAAACCATCCCGTCCGCGTCCCGAGCGGGGAGCGGCGGCCGACGGCCGCGACGGACGCTGGATGCGCTGGCGCTGACGGGACTCGGCATCGGCGGGATCATCGGGGCCGGATTTTTTCTGGGCAGCGGCATCGTCATTCACCAGGTGGGGCCCGCCATTGTGCTCACCTATCTACTGGCGGGAGTCCTCTTGGCCCAGGTGATGGGCGCCATCACGTCGCTGGCGGTCAACGTCCCGGTGCGGTCGTCGTATCAAGAGTACATCGCCCGTTACATGGGCGCTTACGCCGGCTTTCTGCTGGGTTGGGCCGTTTTCATCTCCGGGATCCTGGCCATCGGCTCGGAAGCGGTGGCCATGGCCGTGTATTCCCGGACATGGGTGCCGACCGTCCCGCTCGGCGTATACGCCGTGGCCTATGTGCTCATCATCGTCGCGTTGAATACCCTGGGCATGGCCAATCTGGGCCGGGCCGAGACGGTGATGTCGCTGGCCAAGTCGGCCATTCTGGTTGGCTTCATCATCGTGGGCGTCCTTTTGGCGCTGCATCTGGTACCCGCCGCCCACCCAGCCGGCTGGCCCGTCCTCACCGGTCACGGCGGTCTCTTCCCGCGTGGGCCGCTGGCGATTTTCCGCGGCATGCTCATCGTCATTTTCAGTTATGCGGGAGTGACCACGGTGGCCATGGCGACGTCCCGCGCACGGGACCCCGAGCAGGCCGTGCCCCGCGCCGCTCTGTTCACGACGCTTGGCGTCGTCTTTCTCTACGCCGTGTCGGTGCTGGTACTGGTGTCTCTGGTGAACTGGCGCCGCCTCGGTCCGCACGCCTCGCCCTTTGTGACGGCGTTGGGCGCCTATCACTTCATCTGGCTCGCGGATGCGTTCAACGGCGTTATCCTGATCGCCTCGTTTTCGGTCATGGCCGGCACGTTCTACGCCGCCGAGTGGATGCTCATCAGCATGGCCCTGCAGCACGACGCGCCGGGATCATTCCGTCATCAAGGCCGGGGGCGACCTTGGCCCGCCCTCATGGCCACCACGGTCGCGGTGCTGGCAACGTTGGTTCTCGCCTTCATCCTCCCGCGCACGGTGTACACGGATCTGACCGCCGCCTCCAGCTATTTCAGCTTCGTCAATTGGTTTCTCATACTGCTGGCGTTCTCACTCTGGTACCGGCGCGACCGGCAAGCGCAGCAGCCTGTCTCGGGGCTGGCTTTCGGAGCCCCCTACGCCACGTGGGCCATGGCGGCCGCCATCGTTGCGTTGGGCGTCTACAGCGTCACCATCCGCTCGTTTCAGCTGGGATTCGACGTCTTTGCCGGGGTTATGCTGAGCGTTTCCCTGACCTGGTGGCTGTTCCTGCGCCATCGCCGGGCACCGGCCCGCTAACCCCCACGACCCGGCGCCCACCGAAGCCATGGGCGAGCGCCACCCCGTCCCCTGCCGTGGCCGAGCCGGCCACCTCCGTGCGGCCGGCGCTTGCAGCCAAACGCGGGCTGCTCTGGTACCCTTACGACAGGAGAAAGCGGACCGGCACCAGCGGTGCCGCCTTATGATCGATGTGCCAACACGTCGAAGGGAGAAACCGCCATGGCAAGCCAGCGCACGCACATGCATCGCATTTACACCCGGCGGGGGGACGGGGGGCGCACGACGACGCGCACGCGCGAGCGTCTTGGCAAGGGCGACCCCCGCGTCCGCGCTTACGGATCCCTGTATGAGTTGAACGCCCAGGTGGGGCTCGCACTGGCCGCCATCCGGGCAGAGAGCCCAGAGACACCCCCGGCGGAGTGGGGCGACTTGGTCGACGGACTCATCGAAATCCAACATCGGCTCTTTTACGTAGGTCGCGATCTGTCGCAGAGCCGTGGGCTGCCCGACCACGACCCGCCCCTGACCCAGGCCAGCCAGGTGGCGCGCCTCGAGAGCCTGATCGATCGGCTGGCGGCCAACACGCCGCCCTGGGCCCCCTTCACCCTGCCCGGGGGCACGGTTCCCGCCGCTCATCTGTTTGTCGCCACCACTGTGTGCCGTCGGGCTGAAACGGCCGTTGTGGTCCTGCACGGCGAATCGCCGGTGCCGGACGCGGTATTGGCCTGGATCAACCGCCTGTCGGACTTGCTATTTGTGGCCGGCCGCTATGTCAACGGCATCCTGGGCTGCGAAGAGCCTCGCCTGCGCGAGCCGCAAGACGGCTTTTGACGAGCGTCCTGGCCGTTCCGCCCGCCTGCTCGGCTCGCTCTCGACGCCGTCGCCGCGGCCTATGGGCCACGGCCGGCCGCCTGGGCCATCAGCGCCCGGATGGCGTCGGGATGCGAGGGAAAGTAGAGGTGGGGAAACCCCGCGACCAGGCTTGGCGTCAAAAAGCCATCTGAGACTTCGCGGCCGCGGACCGCCAGCTTCCAGGCCGGCGACCCGCCGTGCGCCTCCACGACGCGGGCATGATGGAATTCGTGTCCGCGAAAGACCGTGCCGGCGGGCCAGGGTCCGCCGTTCAAGGCGGTGATCTCCCGATAGCCGAATCCCTGCAGGCGTGGCTCGAGCCGCATTCGAGCCGGCACCACCCCCACCATCGGCACCGCGTCCTGGTCCCGAGCCCTTGCCAGTTCTTGTCCGAGCCACAGATATCCGCCGCACTCGGCCAGGGTCAAAAGACCGCCCGTGATTCGGCGCCGATAGCCCGCTTGGACGGCACCCAACTCCCGGAACCTGGGCAGAAACTCTTCGGGAAACCCGCCGCCCACATAGAGCATGCGCGCCTCGGAGGGAATGGGCTCCCCGCGCAGCGGACTGAACGGCAGCAGTTCGGCTCCGAAGTCTTCCAACAGCTCCAGGTTCGCGGCGTAGTAGAAATGAAAAGCCTCGTCGCGGGCAAGCGCGACCGGGATGTGTCGGGTCCGTTCCGGGTGGCGCGACGCGCCCGGGCGCACGGGCAGGGGAGGCACATCCCCCGCCAACCGCTCCAACCGGTCCCAATCCAACGTGTCCGCCGCGATCTCAGCCCAACCGCGCAACCGCTCAGCAAGCAAAGGCAGCTCAGCGGCAGGCACGAGGCCCAGATGTCGCTCGGGAATGGCCAAGTCCGGACGCGCGGGCAGGTAGCCGAGAACCGGTACACCCGTCCGGGCCGCGATGGCGGCCTGCAACAGGTCGAAGTGCCGGGGACTGGCGATTCGGTTCAAAATCACCCCGGCCAGACCGGGCGAACCTTCCAGGCGATGGCAGCCATAGACAATCGCGGCAGCGCTCTCGGCCATTTGGGAACCATCCAGCACCAGCAGCAGAGGGGCCCGCAGGACACGCGCCATCTCAGCCGTGCTGGCCGAGGTGCCGTCCGGCGTGGCACTGTCAAAAAGCCCCATCACGCCTTCGACCACGGCTATGCCGGCGCCCTGGGCGCCCCGTTCAAACTGCGCGAGAACGTCGTCGGTTCCGCCCATCCAAAGGTCCAGATTGCGCGTCGGCCGCCCGGTCAGCGCGGTGTGATAGGTGCCGTCAATATAGTCGGGACCCACCTTGTAGGATTGCACCCGGTGGCCTCGCTCCATCAATCCCGCCGTCAGCACCAGAGTCACCGTGGTCTTTCCGCTGCCGCTCCAGGGTGCCCCCACCACCAAACGCGCTATACGGTCCGTCTTCGCGTCCCCCTCTGCGTCCGATTCTCCACCGGCGCGATCCGCTGCCCGCCTGCAAAACATGGTACAACCGAATCGGGGTCTCGGTGTCGATCCGACGCCCGGCGGCGCAAGAATCGACGCCGGAGAACCGGCGGAGGGGGTTCGGAAATGACGGGCAGTGGCGGCCCCATCCTGGTGGTCGGAGGCGTCCGGAGCGGCAAGAGCCGCTGGGCGGAAGAACTGGCACGCCGCGCGCAAGAGGACACCGGCTGGCCGGTGACCTACTTGGCCACCGCCGAAGCGCTGGACGACGAGATGCGCGAGCGCATCCACCGCCACCGAATGCGTCGTCCGTCCGACTGGCGGACGGTGGAAGAGCCGCTGGAAGTGGCCGACTGGTTTTCACGGTCACCGGGCGCGGCGGTTGTCGTGTTGGAGTGCCTCACCCTTCTGCTGAACAACTGGATGATGGCCGGTCTGGCGGACGACCGCTCCTTTGACATGCGGCGACGCGCGCTCGTCGACGCGCTGGCCGGGTACGCCGGACGCGTGATTGTGGTCAGCAACGAAGTGGGCCTGGGCGTCATGCCGGCCAACGCGCTGGCGCGACGCTACGCCGACTGGCTCGGTCTGTTGAACCAAGCGGTGGCGGCGCGGGCGAGTCGGGTCTACGCGGTGCTGGCGGGGCTGCCCATCGATCTGCGGGAATTGGGCGCGCCGTGAGCCGCTGGTGGATCGTAGCCGCGGCGCTGTTGGTCGATTTGGCGGTGGGCGATCCGCTGGTGCCGCCCCATCCGGTGATCTTGATGGGCCGGTACATCGGTTGGTTCGAGCGACGCAGCAACCGGCCGGCGGTTCGCGGCAACCGGCTGCGCGGAGGGCTGCTCGTGATCACCACCGTCGGGCTCTTTGCCGGCGCGGCTTGGCTGGCGTTGGCCTTATTGGGGCATGTCTCCGCCGTTTTGGCCGCCGCCCTCAGCATCTGGCTCATCGCCACCACCATCGCCTGGCGCGGGTTGGCAGATGCCGGCCGTACCGTCTTTCGCGCTCTGCGTGACGGAGGCCTCGCTGCCGGACGGGTCGCCGTCGCCCACTATGTCGGCCGGGATACCGCTCAGCTGTCGGAGGCCGAGGTGGTGAGAGCGGCGGTCGAGACCCTGGCCGAGAACGTGGTCGACGCCATCGTGGCCCCGGTCCTGTTCGCCCTGGTGGGCGGCGCGCCTTTGGCGCTGGCCTATCGCGCCATCAACACCCTCGATGCCATGGTGGGGCACAAAAGTGCTCGTTACGCCACCTTCGGCTGGGCGTCCGCCCGTCTGGACGATGTGCTCAACTGGGTGCCGGCCCGCCTCACCGCACTCCTGATGTGGGCGGCGCTGGCGCTTGACGGCTTGGACGCGCGCCGCGGCTGGAGAGTCATGTGGCGCGACGCCGGCCGACACCCCAGTCCCAACAGCGGCATCCCGGAAGCTCTGATGGCCGGAGCGCTGGGGGTGCGCTTGGGCGGCTGGAACTGGTATCAGGGCACCCCGGAATTCCGCGCCTATCTGGGCGATCCGGGCCGGCCCCTACAGCCGTCCGCCATCCCCCGAACGATCCGGGTGGTGCACCTCGTCGCCGCGGCTCTCCTCCTGCTCCTCCTGGCGGGCGGCGCTGTCCGCTGAGCCCGCCGCCCGCCCCGGGCAAGGCGTCGCGAGCCCGTCCTCACGGGCAGGTCCCACACCGGCGATAGGGCGCTCCGCGTATGGCACCGACCCCTGCCAACCGGGGCGGATGCTGGGCCCGTCACTAGCCCCCGTCCACGTCGATCCACGGCACTTCCATCTCCGCCGTGCTCAGGCCCCCGTGCAGGGAATGATACGGGCGATCCTCCGGCGTCACCGCCCAGTAAGCCCCCTCAGTTTCCGGCCACAGCAGGTGAGTACCCACGCGCCGACCCCACGGTGCCTCCCCGTCCCCCGTACCCCAGAATCCAGCTCGCTCCAGCGCCGCCACGGGATTTACCGAGACGTCGCTCCCGTACAGCTCTTCCACCGCCGCGCGGAGAGGTTCCTCCCGGATGGGCGGCACATCCACCCCAATCCCGGTGCCGCAATGGGTGGGATCGGCGGGAAGCCACGCCAGTCGGCGGCGCAATTCCCCGTAGGGGAGACGCCGGCCGGCCCTCACGTGACCGTGGTCGGCCGTCACCCATAGCCGGGTGGCGGGCCGCACGCGGCTTGTCCACCGCCCGAGCCAGCCATCCAGCGTCGCCAACTCCGCCCGCCATTCAGGGCCGTAGGCGCCGCGCTCGTGATTGATGGTGTCGACGGCCGACCAGTAGACATACACGAGGCCTCGCCGCATGGACTCGAGCGTGGACGCCCACACCACCGGCAGGCCGGAGGCGGCCATGAAGGTCCGCAGCTGCGGGGACGTCCCGTGCAGCAGCTCGGTCAGAGTACCGGTCCGGAGGCGGTGCTCCATCATCACCGCATACTCCAAACCTGCGGACCGGCAGCGGGCGGCGAGATCCGGTGCGGCCAGCCGCAGCGGCCCGCACGGGGGCCAGGGCCCCTTGAGCACGTCGACCATTCCCTCAGGCGTTCGCATGGCCTGGGCCACGATCCCATGCCGGGCGGGAGCGGCGCCCGTGAGGATGCTGGACAACGCCACCGGCGTCATGCACGGAAACACCGTCGCCAGCGGTTGCCAGCGGGCGCGGGCCTCCTCTTTCAGGCGCGCCAGGTTGGGGGTCAGTCCGTCCGCCCAGGCGCGTTCCAACTGGTCCCAGCCGAGGCCGTCCACCACCATGAGGATGAGACGATCGAGGGGGCGATCGGCCGCCCAATCGGTCATGGCGGCCGTTTCGCCCCCCTCTGCGCCCAGCGCGGTCAACGCCGTGGCGGCCAACTGGGTCACGCTTCCCACCACATTTAACTTCGGCCAGTCCATAGCGGCTCCCTTTTCCCCCGTCTTGTTATGGTACCGCAGCGGGCGTCTGGCCCGGTGCCTCCGGAGTCCTGGGCGATGAGCCGGCCGTCGGCCGCATTCCGCCCCGGCCGTCCGTGGAGCCGACGGTGGCCAGGCGGAACGGGGTGGTAGACTGACATCGACCCGGGCGGGACCGCGCTCGAGCTCTGGACGGTAGACGCCCAACAGCGGGAGGGTTTCCGTGAGACGGTTTTGGGAATTGGTCTTGGCCGTGCAGTTCTTGACCATCATCCCGGTGTCCGTTCCGTCCCGATGGACCACGCGCGCCCACCTGCGCGCCAGTGCCGCCTGGTATCCCCTCGTCGGCGCGGGTCTGGGTCTGGCGCTGTGGGGCACGGGATGGGCTCTCACCGATCTTCCGGCGCTGCCTCGGGCGGTGGCGATGCTCATCGTGTACACCGCTCTGACGGGAGGGCTGCACCTTGACGGGTTGATGGACACGGTCGATGCGCTCGGGAGCCGGGCGCCCCGGGAACAGGCGCTGGCCATCATGAAAGACAGCCGGGTGGGCGCCCTGGGCGCCGTGGCGGGCCTGCTGAGCCTGCTGGCCAAAGCCGCCCTCTTTTCCGCTTGGGCGCGCATGCCGCCAGCCTCATTCGTGCTGGTGCCGGCCGTCGCCCGTCTGGCGCTGCTCTGGGCCATGGGGTGGTCCCCGCCGCCCACGGGCGCGGGGAGTCTGGGCGCGGTCTACGCCCGGGCCGTCCGGCTCTGGGTGCCGGCCGGCTGGACCGTGGTCCTGGCCCTGACCGCCTGGTGGCAGGGATCGGGTGTGGCGGGACCTCTCGTAGTGGGGTTGGGCGGTGTGACCGCTTGGCTGTTTGTACGGGCCATGGTGCGGCGCTTCGGGGCCATGACCGGCGACACCTACGGAGCGCTCAACGAACTGGTGGAGGTGTTGGGCTGGTATGTCGCACTGGGATGAAGGCGAGTCGCGGCTTGGCCGTGGCGGTTCTGCGGATGGGGCAAGCCCGCTCGGCGGGACACCGTGCGCGGATCGGGCCTTTTCGAGTCGGCACGGCGGGCGCATCCATGAGTTTGCGCGGGCCAGCGGACGCTCGGTGGACACTGTGCGGGACTTCAGCGCCAGCCTCAATCCGCTCGGTCCCCCCGCATCGGTGCTGAATTTGTGGGATCGGTCACGGTCGTGGCTTATCCACTATCCCGACAGTACCCAGGCCGCTGTCCGCGCCGTCCTCGCCGCGACCACCGGGGTCGGCGCCGAGCACATCTGGTGCGGAAACGGTGCCAACGAGGTGCTGGACCACGTCGTCGCGGCCTGGAAGCCACCCCGCACTTGGATTTTGGCTCCGGCCTACAGTGAATACGCGCGAATCGCCCGCCGACATGGATCCGCGGTGCAGCACGTCGACCTGACGGCGGACTTTCGTCTGCCGCTGCCGACTCTCCGCGATCAGATTCGACCGCATGACCTGGTGATCCTCAACAATCCGCACAATCCGAGCGGCCGGGCCTGGCCGCGCACCGTCTGGGAGGAGGATTGCCGACTCTGGACGGCGCGAGGGGCCCGTGTCCTTGTCGACGAGGCTTTTGTGGACTTCTTGGACGATCCGTGGGCCTACACCGCGCTGCCCCTCCTGGACACGGGTCGGGTGGCGGTCGTGCGCTCCGCCACCAAGATCTTCACGCTGCCCGGTCTGCGCTTTGGATTCGGCCTCGGCCCGCCCGAGCTGCTGCGGACGGTGGCTGACATCCGGGACCCCTGGAGCGTCAATCAACCAGCGCAGGAAACCGCCCGGGTGGCCTACACCGATGCGCACTTCCTCGATCGCACCCATGCGTGGCTGCACGACGCTCAACGGGACCTGGCCGCGACGTGGGGACGCCATCCGGCCGTCCACCTCTATCCCACCCAGGTCAACTACGCCCTGGTTCGGCTGCGCGACGACGATGCCGGCCGGCGGCTGGTGGACGGGCTTCGCCCGGAGGGGATTTTGGTGCGCAGCTTTCCGGAAATCCCCGGATGGGGCCACCGGTTCATCCGCTTCGCTCTCCTTCGAGCCGAGGACAATCTCCGCCTGTGGACGGCGGCCGAACCGTGGCTCGGATAAGAGACGGCGGCCGGCTGCCCGCGCTTCGGGATGGTACACTGGTCTCGGATTCAGTTGCCTAAAAGAGCTCCCGGCTCTCGGTCAAGGAGCATCGTCAGTGTCCAACATCATGATCATGGGGACGTCCTCGCACGTGGGCAAGAGCGTCCTGACCGCCGGTCTGCTCCGGGTGCTGGCCCAAGACGGCTATCACCCGGCCCCATTCAAGGCGCAGAATATGTCGCTCAATGCCACGGTGACGCCCGACGGACGGGAAATCGCGTGGTCGCAGGCGGTTCAGGCCGAGGCCGCGGGCGTGGCGCCCTGCGCGGATATGAATCCCGTTCTCCTCAAACCCTCCGGTCCCAGCCGCTCGCAGATTGTCCTGCAGGGCCGGGTGTTGGGCGAGACCGAGGCCCGCGCCTATTTCTACGACGGAAAAGAGCGGCTCTGGGCCGCCGTGGTGGAGAGCTACCGGCGTCTTGCCGCGCAGCACCCCGTCCTGGTCGTCGAAGGTGCGGGCAGTCCGGTGGAGATGAATTTGAAGCCGTGGGACCTGAGCAACATGCGCACGGCCGCGTTGGCCAACGCCTGGGTACTGCTGGTGGCTGACATTGAACGCGGCGGTGTGTTCGCCTCCCTGACCGGCACCCTGGACCTGCTGGAGCCCGGTGAGCGGCGCCGCGTCGCCGGCCTGGTCGTCAATAAGTTTCGGGGCGACCCCCGGCTCTTCGAGGACGGCGTGCGCTGGCTCGAAGACCGCACGGGCATTCCGGTCTGGGGCGTCCTGCCTTATCTCGAGCACCTGGACATCGACGAAGAGGACTCTTTGGGCCTCGATGCCAGACCGGGCCCACAGCGCGATGACGTCCTGCAGGCGGCCCTCATTCAACTGCCGCACGTGGCCAACTTCAACGACTTCGACCCGCTGCAGGCGGATCCCCGCGTGCAGGTTCGATGGTGCGGGCATCCGGAGGAGTTGGGCTCCGCGGACCTCATTGTCTTGCCCGGTACCAAGAACACGATGGAGGATTTGGTCTGGCTGCACACGAACGGTTGGGCGGACGCGGTCTGCCGGGCGTTTGCCCGCGGGGCGCACGTCCTGGGTATCTGTGGCGGCTACCAGATGCTGGGCCGCTTGGTCCGGGATCCGGATCACGTCGAGTCGGCGTTGCCGGAGGTGCCCGGCCTGGGACTGGTGGACCAGGTGACCACCTTGGCTCCGGTCAAAACCACCACCAGAGTCCAGGCGGTGCTTCAGGCCCCCTTTCCGCCAGCGCCCGTGTTTGGCTATGAACTGCACATGGGTCGCACGGAGTCGCGGGCTTCGCTGGCGCCGCTCTGCCGCATAGACGGGCGTCCGGACGGCGTGGTCGCCCACGGAGGGCGATTGCTGGGCACCTATATCCACGGCCTGTTGGAGAATCGAAATTTTCACGACGGTTGGCTCGGGCGGGTGGCTGCGGCGGCCGGACGCCCGTGGCCCGCGCTCGCGACGGTCTCCGCGTCCGCACGCCGGCAGGCCGCCTACGATCGCCTAGCCGATGCGCTGCGTCGTCACCTTGACCTGTCCCGGCTGCCCACTCTGCTCAAGACCACCCCGCCCTCGGCGGAGTCCGCCCCAAGGAGTTGAACGCATGTATCCCGAACGCATCATCTGCCTGGCCGCCGAAGTGCCGGACATTCTCTACCGCCTCGGCGCCCTGGACCGGGTGGTGGGCGTTTCCGTGTACACCCGCCGTCCCGCCCAAGCCCTCTCGCTGCCCAAAGTGAGCGGTTTCCGCCACGGCCGCGCGGCCGCCATCCTCCGGCACCGGCCGGATCTGGTCATTCTCACCTCCACGGTCCAGGGGCCACTGGCGGCAGAGCTGGCGGGGCACGGCGTCCCTCTGCTTCACCTTTTCCCCCATCGGTTGGCCGACCTGCCCCAGACCATCCGGCTGCTCGGCAACGTGGTCAATCGCCCCGAACAGGCCGAAGCCGTGGTGGCCGACCTGGAAAGCACGTTGGAGACCGTCGCCGAGGCGGCCGCAGCCCTCCCCGCGCATCCCCGGGTCTACTTTGAAGAATGGATGGAACCGCTGGTGTGCGGGACCGGATGGGTATCGGACTTGATTGAACTGGCCGGCGGTCGGGATGTGTTCCGCGATCGGGCCATCAGCGGGCGCCGGGCCGACGACCGCCGCGTGGATCCAGGCGAAGTGCTGCGTCACGATCCGGACGTCATCATCGCGTCCTGGTGCGGCAAACCCCTCGAACCGGAGGTGGTACAGCGCCGGCCGGGCTGGGACGGTCTCACGGCCCTCCGGCGGCAGCGGCTTATCGAGTGGGCTCCGGACATTCTCCAATGCGGACCGGACCTGGCCATGACCGCACGGCAGCTCCAAGGCTTGATGGCAGACGTGGCTCGCGACTTGGCCGGGGAGCCCTAGCTCCCCGGCGCCGTGCGCGATATCAGCGGCCGGTTGTGATTAAACCGGGATGGAGCAACTCGATCAGTTCTTTCAGCCCCAGCACCAGGCCGGGGGACGGTTCGTTGATGTAGGCCGAGTTGAAAACGGCCTCGATGTGCCCGGACTTCCCGGCCCGGGTGTCCAAGAATCCCGGGATCTGCCGCTCCTTGGCCACCGTGGTGGCGTCCGGATCAATCAGAATGATGTCGGGATTGGCCGCCACCACCTGCTCCGCCGTGACTTGCGGAAATGCCTGCGAAGAGAGCCGCGCCCCAATGTTGACGCCGCCGGCCAGTTGAATGAGGCTGTTGACGAAATTGTGCGGGCCGGCAGTGAACAAGCCCCCTAGATCGTAGAACACCGTGGGATGGGTCGGGGCACGGCGCGCCACGGCCGCCCAATGCTGCACTTGGGCGCGCATGTGCGCCACCAGCGCGGCGGCCGCCGTTCGGTGCCCGGTGATGGCGCCGACCAGCGCGATGTCATGGTACACACCCTGAATGTTCTGCGGATTCAGGACCACGACCGGGATGTGCAGCGCCGTCAGGCCTTTGAGGCCGCTGATGCCGGTGGTAGCCAGGACCACTTGGGGTCGGGCGGCGACGATGCGTTCGACGGTGATGCCGGGGTAGGAGGGGCCGATGCTGGGCAGGCCGCGTGTGGCCGCCCGCCAGGGCGCCGGCGTATAGGTCGGAATAGAGCTGTCAATCCCGACGATGTCCTTGCGCAACCCCAGGGCATCCACAATCTCGAAATTGGACGGCTCCAGCACCACGAGCCTATCGGCCGGGTGCGACAGCGTGATGGTCTGGCCCAAGTCGTCGACGATGCGGATCGGACCGCTGGGCGATGCGGCCGTGGCGTTGCCGCAGCCCGCCGCCAGGAGGCCGACCAGGACGACCCCCAGCAGGAAGCCCAGGTGCCGGCGGAGCCGCTCCAATCGGGTTCGTTGCATAAAAAATCCTCTCCCTCACATTGCTGCTGGCAGAGGAGTTCTGGCCCAAACAGGCCAGCCCCATCAACCCGCAGGGCTCGCCTATGTCACCGGGTAGGTCTCCTGGCTCTCGGATCATGGCCGTCTGGCACGTCCTTCCCGGCCTTGCGGCTGGTGGACGGGCCGGCTCCCCGATTACAGTGGCGGGTGCCGCTCAGGCTTCGCACCTGATTCCCTGTTACACACCTGGCGATTAGGTGCCTTGAGTGTAGCAGTCCGCCCGGCCGCCGTCCATGCGCGGGCTGAAGCCGATGTGGCGGAAGCGTGGAGACGTCCAGAACCATCCCAATGGTAGGGAGACAACCCAAGGATGGCGGTAGGTGGGCGGCAAATCCCTTCAGGAGGGGCGACCCATGACCGTCGCCGGCACCATTCCGCCTCTCACGCCGACCCCCGAGGACCCGGCGTATCGTGACCGCGGCCTGCGGTCCAGCCACCAAACCGTCCAACAGGTCGCCCGGACCCGCTTCCTGCGCGACGACACTGCCGGCGACAGCTGCCCTGCTGAGGCGGTATGGGGCGACGGCTCCCCAGACCGGCCGGTGCGCGAAAAAGTCCTTAGCGCTCGGGCCGCGGACGGGCTTGGAGGGTGGCCCTAGTCTCCCTGGAAGGACCGTCGCCCTGCGCAAACCGCCGGCGTCTCCGGTCCCGGCCATCACGTTGCCCGCTCCCCCGCCCCTCATCCGCTTGCCCGGATGGCGCCCCGACAGCCTCGATCCGCCCGATCTCGCCACCCCTGGCGGGCGCTTCCCTGGCCCCGGGTGGCGCATGCCCCCTGACGCTCTCGTCTCGGAGCGGAAACGGTCCCGCGGACAGCCGGTCCGCAAAACAGAACTCTCCTGCCCGCCGCGAGACGGCGCCATCCCCTCAGGCACCGTGATGAGCGACCGTGCACCGCGTCCGGGACGGGGACTCCGTCACCGTCGCGCGCCGACCCCACGAGTCCCGGTCCCTGCCCAGCGGGCCGCGTCGGGATCGCAACGGAGATGGGTTGGCTCGGCGATCCCGTGCCCCTACCACGATGACGCCCGCGGCGAGGCCCGACCGCGTGCCGCACGCCAAAGAACGCGGCACCGCCATCGCCGTCCTACAGGCATCGTCTCCGAAATACCCGAGCACCGCCGCGTCGACGGCACCCTGAACGGCGTGGCTGGGGGCTGGCACAACGCCAACGAGATACCCCCGGCGTCGATGCGCGTCATCCCGCCGGCCCTGAGCTCCGCGAGGGCGGCCGCCACCTCCTTGATCCGGAAGACACGCCGGGCCCGGCGTGGCTGCGGGGAGAACGGTGCGACCCACCGGAGAACGCGGCACACGGCGTCTCGGGCTGCCACCCACGCGGTTGACCGTCCCCATGATCCACCCCCATCCATCGTCGGGTGGCTGGGATCCCTACGGCGTAAAAAAGCCTTCGCTCGGCTGTCCCGTAGTGGCGTTGACTAACTGCGTGAAGTGAGTGACCCATTGACAATCTGGGGAGGGTATGGAACAAGCCTGGAAGGCGGCAGGCGCCGTAAACGTGATCAGCCACATCGGCACTCGTTCAATCGGGTCCCACGTGCCGGAGGATGAGCCGGGGGGTGGCAGCGTTTCCTCGATGGTCACCTTGGCCAACAGCGTGGTGGGAGCGGCGCCATCGAACTGACTGACGTTGACGCCCTGCTCGGCCGTGCTCAGCGCCTGAGCCGCACTGACGGAAGTCGCGCCCGGCATGGGTTGTAGAACAAGCTGGATGTCACCGGCATCGAGATACTCGCTCGTGGGCAGCGCACTCGGCACGTCATGCACGATGGGAAGCCCATTCCATGTGCTTGTCGCCTGCACCACCATCCCTACGGTCGCTGCTGTCACGACCACAACCGCACCGACGCTGACCGTCATCCATCGCCGCCATCGTCTCATCCCAAGACACCCCCCTCCTCCGGGCTGCCGAGCGGGGACCGTTACGGATCGTGTGGCGAGTACCGCGTGTCCCATCTGGTGCACGCATGGGTGCGGCCGGGCCCACGACCTGCTCCGCAGGGCGAGTTGTTGTAGGCCTCCGAGCGGGTGGACCCGTTATCCCGGGTGCCGTCGTACAAATGCCGGGACATCGGCATCAGCGTCTGAACGGTGTCATGTCTGGTCGTCCACCGTGTGCATTTTCCCGTCCATGGGCCTTCATTGGCCTTCATTGGCCTTCATTGGCCTTCCGGTCCCGGACGACATTGGCCACCGCATGCTCGTTGATCAGCAACAGGGTATGGCCGTTACCGTTGGTGTCCACTGTGCGCTGATCAAACGCCGCCTCTTGCGGATCCCAAACAGCGGATCGTTTCACGGCATTGTACAAAACGCCCGACGGGCCACACTCGTAACAATAAGACACGGTGGTCGTCGGTCATAGCCCCCATCTTAGCCGGCCCACTTGGGCTCCTGCATCGGAAGGCTGGGACGCGGTCACCGTCAGCGCCCACGGAAGGGTGTCGGCACACGCTCGCGCATCGGAACGTTGCCCCCCTGAGGTGGGGGCGAGTTTCCGGGAATCGCCCCGAGACATTGTGGGGTCATCGAGCGCGACAGCGCCGCGAGGCACCGGGCCTCTTGTGCCCGGTGCCTCGGCTGTGGATGCGGATCCTCCCGCCCTCTAACCTCATGAGAGCGCAAACGGTGCGGGGTCTCTCGGTTGCGGACTCCCTCCCTGGTCCCCCTCCCGGCTTCACCCCTGCCGGGGCATGCGCGGGACCGAGGGTCAGTGCAACCCGCGGGCAAATCCGATGATGACCAAAATCACCATCACCAGAATGTACAAGCGCAGTCCCCAAAAGACCACGCGAATGACACCCCGGGGCTGAATCCGGCGAAGTTCCACCGGAGCCTCGGGACCGGTGTCCGGAGCCGGCGGGCGCACACGCGACAGACGATCCTGGCCCGACATCTCCTTCACCTCCTCTGTCCCGTCTGCGGGCGACCGGCCCCCGAGAGCCCGCAGAGACGCTCCGCCACTGGCCCGCCGTCGGCGCGAAGGTCTCACAGCCATTTCGGCATCACCACCGACACCCCGTACAAGCCGTTGAGGACCACCAAAAGACCAATGATGGCGAACGCCATCAGATTCTGCCACCCGCGATTCACATGCGGGCCCATGATCTCGGCGTCGTTGAGCAGCAGCAGCAGGAACAGCAGCGCCGCCGGCATGAAGATCGACGCCAGCACTTGCACCGTGAGGTTCAAGAACCCCAGCGGCGCCCGGGGAATGAGCACCACCGCCGCCGCCACCATCGCGCTCAGCAGGCCGGGCAGGTAAAATCGCCAGGCCTGCCGCACCGGGGCATTGATACTCTTTGGCCAACCAAACGCTTCGCCCATGGCCCAGGAGGTGCTGGCCGTGAGCGCAATGGCGGCAATCGTGCCCGCTTCCACCAATCCCAGCGCGAACAAGTCCTGGCCCGTGCGGCCCAGACGGGCGCCCAGCACCTGAATCAGCTGCTGGATGTCGTAGTTGGAGGCACCGGGTCGTCCAAACACCATGGTCCCAGTCAGAATCACAATCGCCACCGCCACCAGCACCATGGCCAGTGTGCCCAGCGCCGTATCGAACTGGCCCTGCCGGACCTCATCGACGGTCAAGCCTTTGTCCACGACCGCCGACTGCTGGAAAAACAGCATCCAGGGCGCGATCGTCGTGCCGAAGTTGGCCAGGACCACAAACAGGAAGGCTGCGGTGAAGCCGCCCGGCACCGTCCAGTGACGGAACGCTCCGGCGACAACCCCCCAATGCGGCCGGGCCATCAAGGCCAGCGGCACAAAAACCAGGTTGCCAGCGGCAATCCAGAGCGACACCCGTTCCCACGGACGATACCGGAGCACGAGGAGAATGCCGGCGTCCACGCCCAAACCGACCAAGGCACTGGCCCAGGGCGCCACGCCGAAAACCGACATGCCCACCGTGATGCCGATGAACTCGGTGATGAGTGTGAGCAGATTGGCAATCACCAGGTCCACCAGGGAGAACCAACCCCAGAACGGTCCGTACCGGCCCCAGATCATCTCGGCATGGCCACGGTGGGTGACGGCACCCAACCGGACGGTCATCTCCTGGACGACGTAGGCAATGCCGCCCCCCAAAATCAATGCCGGAACAAAAAACCCGATGCCGTACGTGGCCCCGGTCTGAGCGTAGGTGATGACGCCACCGGCATCGTTGTCGGCGATCATGACCAAGATGCCCGGCCCGACCACGGCCAACAACAACAGCGCGCGCCGGAACCAGCTGCGGGACTGACGCAGGGACGCGCGGCGGGCTTGATCTTCCCTGCGGATGCGGGCCTCTTCGTCCACCACGGGCGTGGTGGCAGCCACCGTCTTGCTCATGGCGCTCCCTCCTCGGTCACCCGAGGGCGGTCACGCGCCGGCCGGACAGCCCTCGGGAGAGGTTATAGTCTTCCATCGGCTCCACTCCGGGCGACTGCCCGGTCGGCTATCGCCTCCAGGATCCGTACTCACCCGTCGTCCCCCTCCCCACACCAAAATCCTCCCGCCGTCGCAGGAGGAAAACGCTCGCTGGGAGCTGTTCCTCCTGGTGGAGCTTTGGCACCATACCACGTGAGAATCCCCAAGGATTCAGCCGCTTCGGAGGAAGCCTTAATCCGGCCACCCCTGTCCTACACCTTGACGTCTTTGGACGCGTCGGTGCAGCGGCTTGTATTGGCATAGACGCCTCGCCTAACGAGGATTTATGTCTGTTTCCAAGCTCACTCTAAGGTGTTATCCCTCCCGCTGTCAAGGGGTGAAAGTCGCTTTCAGGCGATGACGAGCGGAAATCATGAGGCCATTGCCGATATCGAACCCGATCGCCGTCATTCGGACTTTTTCTCGTTCAACCGTGGAGATCGCACGGCGGATCGGGGACCCCCGGTCCTCCCGAGGCGTGCACAGAGGCATCCCTCTCCGCTACACTCCAAGAGGGCGGCCGGTCTGCCGCCGGTCCTTGCCCGCACTCAGCGACAGGCAGAGGAGATGGGCTCACGGATCCGTTTGCCGACAGTCTGGGAATTCATTGGTCCGCCCCGGAGGGCGATGGAGTCACGGCATCGCTCGTCGTCCGTCCCGAGCATCTGAATCAGCACGGCACAGCTCACGGCGGCGTGCTGTTCTCGCTCGCGGACGCCGTCTTCGCGTACGCCAGCAACCGCCATGGCGTGCCGGCCGTGGCGCTGGACACGTCCATGACGTTTGTCAGCGCGGCGCGCGCCGATGAGACCCTCGTGGCCCGGTGCCAGGAGGAAGCCCTCCGCCGCAGCGTGGCGGTGTACAGTGTCCGCATCACCGCCGGCGAACGCTTGGTGGCGCTGTTTCGAGGCACAGTGTTTCGCCGGGCCGATTCCGCGCCGAATCCCGCGGGGCCCGCCGCCCTGCCGGGCCCCACCTCGCGTCCATGAACCCATCTCCACGCCGCGCACGCCGATTGCGCCCTTAAGCCAGCCCCGTCGCCAGAAATTCCAGGAGATATTGAAAGTACCGGGCCTCATCGTCCCACATCGCCAGATGACTTCCGTCCTCACAGACACGGACGGTGGCGCGCGGCATGCGCCGGCCCATTTCCTCAATGTCCGCGGGACGCATGGTGTCATGGCGCCCCACCAGCAGCAGCGCGGGAACATGGATCTCGCCGAGCCGGTCCCACCGATCCCAGTTGGCGAAGTTGCCCGTCACCACAAATTCGTTGGGTCCCTGCATGGTCATGTATACGGGCAGGGCAAGCCGGTCAAGACTCCTGGTGACCGTCTCGGGCCACGGATTGAGTCGGCAGAGGTGGCGGTTGTACAACTGGTCGACGAGCAGCTGCTGGTAGCGGGGATGAAAGTAGTCGGCGGTCCGCTCGTACTCCGCCATCTCGTCCTGCACGGCAACCGGCAGCGCCGCGCGCAGTTCGCGGATGTGACGCACGTACGAGGCGACACTGGCCGTCATGTTGGAGACGACCAACCCGACTAGGTGCTCTTGATAGCGCAGCGCATACTCGATGGCCAGCATGCCGCCCCATGACTGGCCATACAGCACAAAGTGCTCTAAGCCGAGCGCCCGGCGCACCTGCTCCACTTCCTCGCGAAACCGTTCGACAGTCCAGAGCGCCGGGTCATCGGGCTGGTCGGAAAAATAGGAGCCCAGCTGGTCATAGTAGTAAAACTCCACACCCGCCGCCGGCAAATGGCGCTCCATGACCTCCAAATATTCATGATTGGCGCCGGGACCGCCATGCAAGGTCAGCATCTGCACAGGCCCGCGGCCCACCCGCCGAGTCCACACATGATAGCGCCCATCCACCGGCACGATGCGACTCTGTCCGTCCACAGCCATGGTCAACCCCCCCGTTTTCCCCATCAACACCGCTCCAGGTCATTTTGAAGCACGGCCCCTCGACGCCCACCGAAAGATTTTTCCCGAGGCCGCCTCTGCTCCCGTCATGCCGCCGCCATCGGGACGGGGCTGGCGACAGCCCACCGGCGGCACACCCCGCCTTGCTCGTCTGGCCGGCTTCTCGGAGCCGGGGATCGTGTCAACCGCCCCCGTGCATTCCGGTTCTGTTGTGAAGGCGCCCGTCGGGGCTGGCCGGACAATGCGACGCGAGCCAATGATGTCCGTCGACCGGCACAAGTCGGCGCCGGCTCCGGTTGCGCGCCCGTTTAGGACCGGGCGGCGCGGAGCACGGCGTCGACCGGGATGGCCTGCAGGACGTGCCCATCGCGCCCCTCCATCGTTTCAGCCGTCAGCAGGGCATTCCAAATCGCCTCTTCGGTCGCCTCCACCGCGGCCAAGAACATTTCATCCAAGGCCGGTGTCTGCCCGCCCCCCGGAGGGCCAACATCGACCGCCACCACCACGTCGCCGCTACCGGGCGCGGAGGTGGCTCCAGTCCGGGCCAACCCGTGGGTGGCACGCCGCGCCACCCGCTGCAAATCCCACCGGTCCACCCCCGCATCCGTCGCCAGCACGATGATGATGGAGCCGTCCGGCGTGGCGTCGCACCCCATCCCCGCCGCCACGAGCCGTCCCCCGTATATCAGGTCGGCTGCCCGTCCGCAGTTGAGCAGAACCATGGCGCCCATCCGCGCCCCCGTCGACAAGCGGCGAGAGGCGGAGCCGATGCCGCCCTTGTGCCCGAATCCCGCCATGCCCGTGCCCGCTCCCACCCCGCCCTGAAGCAGGTCCGCGTCGGACCGGGCGGCCAAGGCCTGGCCCACATGGTGCGGGCGCACATGAAGACCCCACAAATCATTCAAAAACCCATCGTTGCATTCCGCCACCAGAACGTTGCGGCTCGCCCCCGGCACGAATCGGCCGGAGTCCCGCAACCAGGCGAGGAAGCCGTCCAGCACGGCACCGACCGCCAGGGTGTTGCCGAGCCAGATTGGACTTTCCAGCAGGCCCAGCTCCTGCACCTGCATCAGCCCCGCCGTCTTGCCGAATCCATTGATGACATGCACCGCGGCGGGCCAAGGTCCATCCCCTGGGGGATCAATCACGGTCAAACCGGTGCGGACGGGACCTTGCCCGACGCGCAGCGGCCCCTCGCCGCTGATGAGCGTCAGATGCCCCACCCGAAATCCGGACAGATCCAGCATGTCATTGCGGGGACCGGGAGTCAGGCGTCCGAACCGCAGTCCCGCCTCTCGAGCCGTCTCTCGCATGCAGCGTCCTTAGCCTCCTCAAACCTTCACCGCCCCTGACCGCGCCTTGGCATCCGCGCCGCTCACCACCGCAGTTCCTCCCCGTGGTCGCGCAGCCACAGTTTGCTCTCCGCAAACGCCGGATGGGTCACGGCCAGCGCCTGCCAGAAGCGGGGGCCATGATGGGGATGGGTCAGATGCCGCAGCTCATGCCCCACCACATAATCGACAACGCGCAGCGGCGCCTGGATGAGTCGCCAGTTGAGCGCCAAAAGCCCGTCCGTTCGACAATACCCCCAACGGCTCCGGTAGTCGCCGAGTTTGATGCGATTGGGCATCACCCCCATCTGTCGGCCCCAGTATTCGACGCGCACCGGCAGAACCCCTTGCGCCTGCTCGCGGTACCAGCCGATGAGCAGGGTTCTCACGGACCCGCCCGGCCCCACGTCCGCCCACAGTTCGGAGCCCCGTCGGCGCACGCCACCGGCGGTCCCGGCCCCCTCCGTCAGGTGCAGCGTGAGCCGACGACCCAGGAGCGCGAATGTCTCACCCGCGAGAAATCGGTGCGGCAAAACCTCGGGCAGCGCGGTCAGACGCCGGTAATGGCGCAGCAGCCAGGCTTGCTTGGCGGTCAGGATCCCCTCGATGTCGCCCGGCTCGAACTCCGGCGGCACCAGGACACGCACCCGGCCGTGCCGATCCATGTCGAGCGCCACTTGTCGACGCCGGGGACGCACCACCACCTCATATTCCAGATCCACGCCCTCAAGACGAATGACGGCCATGGCGGTCCTCCCTCCGGCCGTGTCCGGCACCTGAACCCGGAGGCCATACGTCATTGTACCGGGTGCCAGCCTCCGGCGCGCACCCACCCGTCCCCAGGGGAGCTGACTCGTGGTGTACACTGAACGCGACACGCGGGCGCGGTGGCGAGGAGGCGGATTCATGTACATTCCCGGATCGTTTCGCATGGGCGACGCGGACGCGCGCCGATTCCTTCAAGCCCAAAGTTTTGCCGTCCTCTTTTCTTGGACCAAGGACGGGGACCCGTGGGCAACCCATGTTCCCCTGCTGCTGGAAGCGGACGGCGCCGGCGAGCGGCTGATCGGCCACTTGGCCAGGGCGAACGCGCACTGGCGCCACCTGGACGGGGCCCGGACGCTGGCGGTGTTTGCGGGTCCCCATGCCTACATATCTCCGGCCTGGTACGGATCCATGCCCGATGTGCCCACGTGGAATTACGTGACCGTCCATGTGAGCGGCGTGTGCCGGGTCTACGATCATGACCACGAGCGCCTTTTGCACATCTTGGACCGGCTGGCGCGGTTCTATGAACCGGATTCACCCATCCCCGCACAGCTGCACGAGCCGTATTACCAAGAGCAACTGGGCGCCATCGTCCCCATTGTCATCACCGTTGATCGGATCGACGGTAAAGCCAAGCTGGGACAAAATCGACCCGCCCACGACCGGCTGGGCGCCATCGCCGGGCTGGAAGCCGGCGCAAATCCCGACCAGCTCGCTGTGGCCGCGCTCATGCGCGCCACGCTGGACGCCTCGGACACGAATCCTCCGGACTGATCGCGGGCGAGCCGAACAGCGGGCCCAAGAGGTCTGGACCCGCGGCGTCCGGGATCGCTCCGACCCGCTCGGCATGCGGCGAGGGATTAGGAAGGTCCCGGTTCCCCGCACGGGGACGGCCTGTTGCCCGCGCGGGGGATGAAGTCGGGTTGTCCCCGTGCGCCTTTCCCTACACCCCGACGGTCGACCCCGGACGGCAACGTCTCGAGGGCCTGACGGTCCGTCCGACGCGTCCGCATCGCCGCCCGTGGCCGGCGCGAGAGGGAGTCCCATCGACACGGTCCCGAACTTCGGATCGGTGGAGAACCGCCGCGCGCACGGAACCGGCTGGTGTTCGGCGACGTTGTACCGTGGGGGTGGCGGATGTGAGACGCTGGGCCGTCACGGGCATCGTGCTGGCGGCGGCATTGACCGGATGCGGCCTGACGGCCGCGTCGGGGCGGTCCCTGCCATCGCGCCCCCCGGTTCCTTTGGTCGGCAGCCTGGCTGTCGCCTCCCCGGCTTGGAGCTACAGTGCGCTCACATTTCCCAGCGCGTCGACCGGATACATTGCCGCCGAAGCCCCCGGCGGCCGGACGGCCATCTTCGCCACCGACAACGGCGGCCGCAGTTTTGAGTCGCTGCCCGGACCGGCGGGAACGGTGTTGGCCTTGGCCAAGGCCGGCTCGCGCCTGGTGGCGGTCACTGTGTCGTCCTACTCCTCCGTCGGCGTGGTGCACATCGTGATCCAGTCATCGTCAGGCGGCTGGACCACCGTCTACCGGGTCGCCAACCCGCCCTTGTTGGCCTTTGAGTCTGTCACGGCGGCCGTCCGGGTCATGTTCTTCGGATCGGTCGGCTATGCGGTTTTGGGGGGCTTGGCGGTCACGAGCACGAACGGCGGCCGCTCCTGGTCCCCCATGGTTCTCCCCCGGGCCTATTACCCGGTCTCCATGAGCTTCACCTCTGCCCGTACCGGATTCCTCCTAGGCCCGTCCGGCTGCGCACTCACCACCTGTCCCGCGGTGGTCTTGGCCACCGGCGACGGCGGCCGCCGCTGGCAGCCCGTCTTCACGGTGCCGACCCGGAACGGTCTTGATGATCTGGGTCTGACGTTTGCCGATCCCCGAGACGGCTTTCTCTACGCCCAGTCCATCGCCACGGAGACGGGACGGCTTTACCGCACCACCGACGGCGGGTCCCGGTGGTCGCTGGCGGACGGCAATCTCGCGTCCGGCCGATTTGTTCCCGAAGTGCCCGACTTCCTCTCCCCGCAGGTGGGTTGGATGCCCATCGCCAGCGGCGCGTCGCCCATAGCCGGCGGTATTGAGACCACGACCGACGGAGGCTCCTCCTGGACCATTCACAACGGGGGCGGCACGTGGAGCATCGGCGCGGTGGACCTGGTGTCGAACGACCTCGGTTTTGCGCTGAGCCAGTTGCCCAACGGGCCCAACGCCGTCATCGCCACCCATGACGGCGGGCGCAGTTGGACGCAAGTGCTGCCGGCACTCACGCCAACGCTCTCCGTCGCTTTCAGCAATCCCCGCGATGGCTGGGGGTTGGGCTTGCCGCTGGATCCGACCGCGATCCTCGCGACCACGGACGGCGGCTTGCACTGGTCTCTGGTCGGCCACCTGCCCGGACCCGGCCGCTCCCTCGCGGCCACCGCCTCACCCCGTATGCTGTGGGCCGTGGCCGTCACCGCCGCCGGCGGCAACGCCCTTTACCAAAGCCGCGACGGTGGCCGCGCCTGGATGCGGGAAGCGTCGTGGCAGGCGGCAGAGGACGGCGTGGAAGCGTACGCGCCGGCGCTTGACTGGGTGAGTCCCGGCCACGTGTACGTCCAAACCCTCAGCTTTCCCGTGGTGCGCCTGGCCGCACTCCACGGGCATCGGCTGCGCACCCTGTTTGACCGGACGGTCTCGCCCGGCTCGTCGCTGGTGGATTGGGTTGGCCCGACCACGGGCCTGTTGGCCGAGAGTCCCGGCAATCGGGTCGTCCTGTACACCACCGAGGACCGTGGAGCACACTGGCGGCCCATAGGGCAATGGCCAGTCGCCATCCTCCAAGCCATGGACTTTCGCACCGCGCGGGTCGGTTGGCTCGTCCTGGAAACGCATCCCGACGCCAGGACCCCCACCGTCACCCTGTGGAAGACCCAAGACGGCGGGGCGTCCTGGCAGGCCATTGTGCTGCCCAGTGCGCTCATCGCCGGTGCGCCGGGATCTCCCGCGCTGGACGTCGTCAGCCCGTCTCGAGGCTTTTTCCTCGTGAATGGCCTGCTGCTGGCCTCGCGTGATGGGGGCCTCCGATGGGCTCAGGTTTCCGGAGGGAACACCCCTTAGGCGCGCGGTTCTCCGCGCTCGACTCGCCCCCGACCGGCCAGGGATGTTCATCCCGCCTTCCGGCTCCCCGTCTGTCAAACCGACGTCCCCCTGTGGCACAATCACTGGAGGACCCCAGCATCGGTTCGCATCGCAATCAACCGGCGGGCACCGCGGCATCACCGGGCGCACCGACCGAAACGAAGGTGGAACGGCATGGCGGTGCTGATGGTCGGGGGGACGGGCATGCTGGCCGGAACGGCCGTTGGCCTGGCCCAGGATGGCGAGGACGTCTTTTTACTCTCGCGGAGCGCCGAAGGCTTCACCCGCGTCCGGGACCGGGCCGGGCCGGCGGCCGTGCATCTTCATTGGCACGCCGTCGACTACACCGACGCGCGCGCCTGGACGGCCACGCTGCGGACCATCCTGCACCAGCATCATCCCGAAACGGCCGTCGTCTGGATGTCGGATCGGCCGGCGTTTGACATCTTCGTGCAGCTGGTGGCCGCGGAGCGCGCATCCAAGCCCTGGCGTCTTTTCCGGGTCCGCGGCAGCGCGGCGGCACGCGAGCCCGCCACCCCGCCGCGCGTCCCCTCCTGCCTGTACCGGCTCGTCATCCTCGGATTCGTCCTGGAGGGCGACGGCTCTCGCTGGCTCAGCCGGGACGAAATCGGGAGCGGCGTGCTGGACGCCGTCCGCCACGATCGGGAACGCTCGGTGGTGGGAACGGTGGAGCCCTGGGATCGCCGTCCGTCCTACTAGCCGGACGGCCTCCGCCGGAGCGAGAAGGCCGACTCCGGCCGCTCCGGATAGAAAGAGAGCCGGCCATGCGGGTGCGGACCGCCCGGATCCGAGACCTGCCGACGATGGTGGCCCTGTTCAACGTCGACCGCCACCATCCGCTGGACGTGAGCGACTCTGTAACCCTCCACAACCCGGCTCGCCGCTGGGTCCTGGATCTGGGCGAAGCCGGTGGCGTGGCGGGCTTTGCCGACGTGAGGCGGCCCGCCGATGTCGGCATTGGCACAGCCTGGGTCCATGTGGCGGTGAACGCTGCCCACCGAAGCCGCGGATACGGCAGCGCACTCCTCCACAGGGCGGAAACCTGGACTGTCCGCCAGCGCGCCGAGCGTCTGCTCGGCGCGCTCCCGGACAGTCTGGCGTCGGGTCGTCAGTTGGCGGCGCACCGGGGCTACCGGGAAATCCACCACACGGTGGACTGTGTCGCCGACTTGGCGGACGCTCCCTCAAATCTCTGGCCGGATGTGCCGAGGCGCCTTTGCCGGGGCGGTTTTCGCTGGCGGCTCCTTGCCGACTATGAGCCGCCCGGCCGGCGTCCGGAGCTCCTCACTCTGCTGGCGGAGGCCGAGGCGGACACGCCCGACAGCGGGTCGTTCTCCAGAGTACCGCCCGAAGAATGATGGCGGCGCCTGTTTGACGGCCCCCAGGCGTGGCCCGAGACCGGCGTCGTCATCCAGGCGGCCGACGGAAGCGCCGTGGCCTTCAGCGCCTATTGTCGCCTCAGTGGGCGCCCAGACCAGGCCACCGTCGAGTTCACGGGCGCGAGCCGCCTCTTTCGGGGCCACGGACTGGTCTTGGCCGTCAAGGTGGCGGCACTCACCCGCCTACGCGCCGCGGGCGCGGTCTCCGTCAACACCAGCAATCATGTCGGTAATGGCGCTATCCTGGCCATCAATCGCCGGCTCGGCTATCGTCCCTTATTCGGGCACATCGTGGTAGAGAAGATCGTGACCGGTGAGACACCTGCCGGAACGGTCTGACGCCCGACATTTTGGCGGTTGCGGAAGGGTCCGCGGAATGATACGGAGAATGGAACACGCTCAGGAAACGGGGGGTCCTATGGGCGATCCGGTCGTGGCCGCCGGGGAAACCGGCGTGCAGATTTCGTCGACCCGGCACCGGCGTGGGACGACGGGGATGGCTCGCCCATGAGCCTCAACAGCGTGTGGCACTGGGTCGTCGGCCGTCCCCTCAAGTCTCGAGAGGCCCAGATGGAGCACATCTCCACCCCGGAGGGCTTGGCCGCTCTCTCGCTGGACGCGTTGTCCTCCGTCGCATATGGACCCGAAGCCATCGCGGTGGTTTTGATGGGAGCCGGCGCGGTGGCGATGCGCGCCCTGTTCCCGGTTACGCTGGCCATCGTCGGTCTCTTGCTGTTGCTGGTGCTGTCGTACAGCCAGGTGATTGAAGCCTATCCCAACGGCGGCGGCGCGTACGCGGTGTCACGCGAAAACTTGGGCACCGGCGCCAGTCTGCTGGCAGCCGCGTCGCTCATCGTGGACTATGTGCTCACGGTGTCGGTGTCCGTGGCGGCGGGCGTCGCCTCGCTGGCCTCCGCCTTCCCGGTCCTGCTGCCCTGGACCTTGCCGCTGTGTCTGGCCGTCGTCGCGCTCATCACCGTGCTCAATCTGCGGGGCGTCGGCGAAAGCGCCCGCGCCTTCCTGCTGCCCACCCTGGTGTTCGTGGGCGGCATCTTGGCCACGATTGTGATTGGCTTAACGCACAGCGCTCCCGTGTCCGTCAACCATAGCCACATCATCGCCGGGCCGTTCGAGGTGCTGGGCTTCCTGCTGATGTTAAAAGCCTTTGCCGCCGGCTGTACGGCGCTGACGGGGGTAGAGGCGATTGCCAACGGGGTGCCGCTCTTCCGAGAGCCGCGGATCCGCCGGGCCAAAGCCACCATGCGGCTTTTAGGCCTGATTTTGGCCTCCATGCTGGTGGGCCTCATGCTGCTGACCCTCCGCTACCACTTGGTGCCGCGAGCCAACGTGACCCTGCTGTCGCAGGTGATGACGGGCGCCGTCGGCCACTCGTGGCTTTACTACACCACCACCGTGGGCGTCACGATGGCACTCGGGCTGGCCGCCAACACGTCTTTCGGCAGCCTCCCGCTGCTGTCGAGCGTCTTGGCGCAAGACCACTTCCTGCCCCACGTCTTTTCCATTCGCGGCGATCGCCTAGTGTTCGACACGGGCGTCTGGATGCTGGCCGGCGCTTCGTCGGCCCTGCTCATCTTCAGCGGCGGCAATACGGAGGCCCTCATCCCCCTCTACGCCATCGGCGTGTTTACCGGCTTCACGCTCTCCCAAAGCGGGATGGTCCGCCATTGGTGGCGCGCCCGGCCGGACGGCTGGCAGCTCAAGGCCTTCTTAAACGGGTTGGGCGCGGTCACCACCGGTCTGGCCACGTTGATCTTCGTGTTTAGCAAGTTCACCGAAGGCGCCTGGCTGGTGGTGGTGGCCATTCCGCTTCTCATCTGGATGTTTCGGAGCATTCGCCGGTACTACAATCGGGTGGGCGCGCTGCTGCACCCCGGCGCGCTGCCGCTCGTGGTCGCGCGGCCGCGTCCCATCGTGGTGGTGCCCGTCACCCCGGATTTGACCACATTGACCGCCCGGGCTCTCGGCCACGCGCTCGCGCTGTCGGACGAAGTCATCGCGGTCAGCGTGCTGTTTGACCCGGAGCCGGGGCGGGAGATGACGGAAGCCGAGATGCAGCGCCGGTGGGAGGCGTGGGGAGCGCCCGCCCGACTGGTCGTGCTGCATTCCCAGTATCATTCCGTTGTCCGTCCCATCCTCCGCTTCATCGGCAGTCTGCAGCGCCGGGAAGGTGAACGGGTCCTGGTGCTCATCCCGGAAATCATCAGCCCGGGCCCGTTTCAAGCCATCCTGCACAACCGGATGGGCCGCATTCTGGCCAACGCCCTGCAGCATCGGACCGATGTGGTCGTCGGCATCGTTCCCTTCCATGTCGAGGACCCGCCGGCCCGACCGCCGGCCACCCCCTCCCTTCCGTCCCGGTCCCGATAGCGAGAGGGTGTTGAGCCGTGCACGGCCCGGTTCGCGAGTCCCCGGCCTCACCGGTTCACCCCTCGCGCTTCGCACCGCGGCGAACACTCCGGCGACCGGACGCTCCGGCTCGGGCTTCGAAAGCTCCGGCGTCGAGGGCGTGCCGGAGGTCCTCGACGGCATCCCGCCCGCGCGCCTCCCATCCGTTCGCCACCACGCGAAACGCGGTCCTCTGCGCCGACGCACTCCCCGTCGGGATCACCCACATAACTCTCCAGGAGGGAAGGACGGTCCCGGCCGCGGTCATCACGGCCCGTCCCTGCCCTCAACCTCGTCCACCCGGTCGAGCGACTAGGAAGAGTCCCCATACCGCGACCGTCACGAGGCTTTCGACGCCAGTCTCTCCGGATCGCCTGGTGCGGCCGGGAACGTCGTGAGAGGCCGACGGGGTTTGGAGAAGTGCCGGCAGCTTCGGTTCATGCGTTCCGACGAGGCCGGATGTGCTGGGGCGCAGGCCGGTGCCCCTCTTCAGGCGGCGAGCGCCGACAGTGCCGGCACGCCGGCCACGTGTCGATTGACGCAGGGTCCCGGTGCAGGCGCGGTCGGAGAGGCGGTGGCGGGTTGGCGCCCGCTTCGCCGGCCTGTCTACTCCTGCAGATACAGCACCAGCATTTCGCGGCGAAACAAGGTGAGCCCCACCAAGCCCAGCAGGATGCTGATCAAGCCAAAGGCCCCGGTGGCCCGCCCCAGCCATGCGGCGGTGAGAGACAGATGCACCCAGCCGAGCAAGAAGGGCACGGTCAAGAGTCCCACGGACAAGATGGTGGCCATGTACGCCGCGCGCTGCTCGCCCACGCGCAGGGCGACGAAGGTGCCGATGACGGCCACATACAGGCTGAGGCCGGCGGTCAGGCCGAATGCCAAAATCCTTCCTGGGGGCAACGCCAGGAAGAGCCAGCGCCAGCCTTCGCCGCTGAGGACGGCCGCCACCGCCAGCTGCAACATCAAGGCCGCCAGAGCCGCCACGTAACCGACGGCCGCCGCCACCAGCACTTTGCCGCCAAAGATGGCCCCGTCGGGAAGTCGGGTGGTGAGTAAGTAGTCCAACGTGTGCCCCACCCTCTCATGCAAGACCAGATCCGGCGCCGTCTGCGCGACGACAATGGCGCAGGCAAACAGCGCATACACGACCCGCACCAGGAGAAAAAGCGGGCGGAGGCCAGCCGGGCCGGTTTGATGGTGCGCGAACGCCAAGGCCGGCAGAATCCCCATGGCCAGAACGGCCACCGCAAACACGCGGAGAAAGCGGCGGTTGCCCACAAACTCGGCCACTTCCTTCCACATCACCGTACCCAGGTCAGTCACTTTGGGTTCCTCCCACCACCCGGAGATACACGTCTTCCAGCGAGGCCTGCTCGGGCACTACAGCCCGCACCCCCACCTTCGCGCTCACCAGCGCCGCGACAATGCCTTCAATCTCCTCCGGTTGGCTCACCGTCGCCCGCCATTCATCGTGTCCCAGGAACGTGAGTCGAGCTCCGCCGGGCAGCGGCAGGGCGCCCGCCCGTTCGGGGTCGAGGCCGCTGAGCCGCAGCCGCACCGTCGGAACGCCTTGGCCGCCGATTTGGTCCGGAGGTCCGAGAGCCAGCAAACGGCCCCGTTGAATGATGGCAACCTCTGTGCAGACGCGCTGCGCTTCCGACAGGAGATGGGTGCAGAGAAAGATGGTGCGGCCCCCCTCGGCGGCCAACGAGGCCAGGAGCTCGCGCACCATGACAATGTTTTCGGGATCCAGTCCCGACGTCGGCTCGTCCAAGATCAGCAGGGGAGGATCGCTGATGAGCGCCCGCGCCAAACCCAATTTTTGCCGCATGCCTTTGCTGAAGCCCGAGACGCGATCGTCGCGCCGATCCCACAGCTCCACGCGGTAGAGAGCGGTCTCCACCGCCTCCCGTCTCCGCTCGGTATCGAGACGCGCCACCCTAGCCGCAAACTCCAGGTTTTGTCGTGCGGTCAGCCGCTCATAGAGGCCCACTTGGTCCAGAACGACGCCGCACTGCGAGCGCACCAGCTCACCTTGCACCACCGGGTCTATTCCCATCACCCGCACGGTGCCCGCCGTGGGGCGCAGGATGCCGACCATGAGGCGGACCGTTGTCGTCTTGCCGGCCCCGTTCGGCCCCAGAAATCCAAACACCGCCCCCTGCGGCACGGCAAACTCCAAAGAGGAAATGGCGGTCTGCCGTCCGAATCGACGCGTCAAACCGCGGCACTCAACCGCTGCCGCCTCCACCCTGTCACCGCCCAACGCATTTGAGGCCGGGCCGCTCGGCCACACCGATGTCCTGCTCCTACCATACCGCACGCACCCGGTCCGCGACCAACGCGGCGGGTTTCGGACGACGGATCGAGCTTCGGACCGGGGGGATGCGGATCCGGCCATCCGCATCCCCTGATAGTGCGGCCTCATCTCTCGCCCGAGCGGGGGGCGACGAGGAGCACCCTCTTGCGGGCGTCCCAGCCGGTCCGCCGGAGCCGGGAGGTTCCACGTGCCCCGCCGCGGGGAGCCGCCCGCCCGCGATGGGCCAGCAGCACCCCGTCCAGTCGCGCCGAGACCGACCCATCAGGGCCCTTGCGCGGCGGGGCGCCGCCGTAACCGCCGTTCAGATCTCCGATCCGACACCGCCCCACGGCGCCTGCTGTGTCCGGACCGCACAGTGACATCGTCACATCGCCCACCGTCAGCTCGGCGGGTTGGCATCAACCCCCACCCGCGCCTATTCCACCGTGACCGACTTCGCCAAGTTCCGCGGCTTATCCACGTCCATGCCCCGCGCCACGGCCACGTAGTAGGCGACCAACTGCAGCGGCAGGGCCAGGAGCACCGGAGCGAGCTTCGGATCGGAATCGGGCACCGTGATGGCTTCGTCCAGCAGATCCTGCAACCGCTCCGACAGGGACGCGGGAAGAATCCCCACCACGTGGCCGCCGCGGGCCTTGACCTCCGCGATGTTGGACCTCACCTTGGCCAGCAGCTCGGCCGCGGAAACGACCGCCACCACCGGGACGCCGGGCTCAATCAGGGCCAGGGTCCCGTGCTTCAGTTCTCCCGCCGGATAAGCCTCGGCATGGATATAGGAGATTTCTTTCAGCTTCAGCTGCCCCTCCAGCGCCAAAGGATAGTCGACTCCGCGGCCGATGTAGAAGACGCTCGGCCGACTCCGCAGGCGGGCGACGACCGGACCGAAATCCGGCTCCGCCTGAAACCACGAGGCCGCGAGCTGCGGCAGTTGCTGCAGAGAGGGCCCCAGCTGCCCGGCGTCCATGCGCCCTCGCCGAACCGCCAAGCTCCCGGCCAGCATGGCCAGCACCAGCAGCTGAGTCGTGTAGGCCTTGGTGGACGCGACGGCCACCTCGGGCCCCGCCCGCGTGAACAAGACGCGATCCGCCTCGCGCGCCAGCGTCGATCCCACCACGTTGGTCACCGCCCACACCGGCACCCCGGCGCCTCTGGCCAATGCCACACTGGCCAAGGTGTCCATCGTCTCGCCCGACTGGCTCACGGCACAGACGACGGTGCCCGGGGGCAGAAGGGGGTTTCCATAGCGAAACTCCGAGGCCACGTCCACGTCGACGGGGATCCGCGCCCACTCTTCGATCCAGCGGGCCGCTATCAGGGCGGCGTGATAGGCGGTCCCGGCGGCCACCAGCTGCAGACGCTCGACCGCCTCCAGATCGTCGGGCGCGAGCCCCAATTCCTCCGGCACCACCTCGCCCTCGGTGCCGATCCGGCCCCGCAGACAGTCGGACCACGCGTCCGGCTGCTCGTGGATTTCCTTGAGCATGAAGTGTGGATACCCACCGCGGGACGCCTGTTCCGGCGTCCAATCGATATGGGTCGGCGGACGGTCGACCCGCCGCTCCCTGCGATCCCAAACGGCGATCTGACGCTGCTGGACCATCGCCAGCTCGCCGTTGTCCAACACCAGCATCGAACGGGTGTAGGGCAAGAGGGCGGTCATGTCGGACGCCACATAACTGCCGGTCGTGCCCAGGCCGATGACCAAAGGGCTCGCCTCGCGGACCGCGATTAAGGTCTCGGGTTCGTCGGCGCTGACGGCGAGAAAGGCATAGGCGCCCTCCAACTGAGCCCGCACACGGCGCGCCGCGTCCACGAAGGGGATTCGGCCCTGTTCCTCCAGGAGATGCGGAATCACTTCCGTGTCGGTTTCGCTGACAAACACGTGGCCCCGGGCGAGGAGCATCTCACGGAGCGCCCGGTAGTTCTCAATGATGCCGTTGTGGACCGCGGCGATGCGACCGCGGCAGTCCGTATGCGGATGCGCGTTCTCGTCCGTCGGCGCCCCGTGCGTTGCCCAGCGCGTGTGTCCAATCCCCGTCCGCGCCCCACTGCTCCGATCCATGGCGGCGGTCAGCACGGCAAGACGCCCCGCCGATTTCTGCACGACAATGCCGTCCCGCTCGACCAGCGCCACGCCGGCCGAATCATATCCCCGATATTCGAGCTGCTGCAAGCCGTCCAATAGAAAAGGCAGCGCGGCGTCCGCGCCCACATACCCGACAATCCCGCACACCCATGCTCGCGCCTTTCGCATAGATTGTCGGGCCCGGCCAGGCGGCTTTGTGGCGGCATCGCTGCCGACCCTTTGTCCCGCCGTTGACGGCTGCCGAGAAGCCGGAGGTCACCCGCCGAATCACTCGAGATCCCTCACCTCGTCAACCCCGCCATCGGGGTTCCGGCGCTCGCTGGGCTACTGTCCGAGAGGCTCCGTTGCCGACTCCAGCACCTCCTGAACGACCGCCGCCAAGCGGTCGGCCCATGACTGAATGCGGTCGACATCCCTCCCCTCCAACATTATGCGCAACAGCGGTTCTGTGCCCGAAGGGCGGATGAAAACGCGCCCGTCCGCTCCCAGATCGGCGGCGCAGGCCCGCACGGCCTCTTTAATCTCAGGGCGTTCGTCCCAATCGGGCGGAATCTGCCCCAGTTTAACATTCTTCAACAACTGCGGGTAGGGCGTCAGGTCGACGGCCAGCTCCGAGGCGGGGCGGCCGCTGCGCTGCATTTCCGCCAGAACGGCCAGCGCCGTGAGCAGTCCATCGCCCGTCACCGCCCAGTCGGCCAGGATGATATGGCCCGACTGCTCGCCGCCCAGCACCGCACCCGTTTCCGCCATGCGGTCGGCCACCCAGCGATCGCCGACTGGGGTGCGCTCCATCGCAATGCCGTGGGCCGCCAACGCGTGCTCAAGCGCCAGGTTGGACATGACCGTGGCGACAACCCGGTCCTCGCGCAGCCGCCCCTCGGCGCGCATCCCCAGCGCCAGCAGATACAGCACGGCATCCCCGTTCAGGATGCGGCCGGACCCATCGGCCACCATCACGCGATCCGCGTCACCGTCGAACGCAAAGCCGATGTCGGCGCCGGTGACCCGGACGGCGTGGGCCAGCACCTCGGGATGCGTGGCGCCGCACTGCCGGTTGATGAGAGCCCCCCGGGGCTCACCGTACCAGACGTCACAGGCTATCCCGAGCCGCTCCAACACCTCCGGCGCGGTCACGCCGGCGGCCCCGTGCGCCAGATCCACGACCGCCCGCACTTTCGGGACGCGGCCGGCAAACAGCCCCACCAGTCGGCTCCGATACTGCTCCAGGGCTTCCGGCCATGCTCGCCAGGCACCCAAGTCCATGGACGGAACCCGCCCGCGGACCCCCCGGTCCACTGCCCGTGCGACGTCCGCCTCAACGGCTTCGGGCCATTTCCGGCCATCGCCCGCCAGCCATTTCAGGCCGTTGTACTCAGGCGGGTTGTGGCTGGCGGATATCACCAGCCCGGCCTGGGCATGGCACCGGGGCACCAGCGCCGCCACGGCCGGGGTGGGCGCCACCCCGAGGCTCACGGTCTCCACGCCGGCCTCGGTCAGGCCGGCCACCGAGGCGGCCTCCAGCATGGGCCCAGAAACCCTGGTATCCCGTCCAATCAGGACGCGGGCCCCCGGCCCGAGTCGGGCACCCACCGCGCCGGCCACCCGGTAAGCCAGTTCGGCGGTCAAGGTGTCATTGGCGACGCCGCGTACGCCGTCTGTCCCAAACAATGCCATGGGCTCTGCGCCTCCGCTTCCTCGATCCGGTTGTCCAGCGGCCGCACCCGAGCGCGTCGGTTTGGGGCCGGGAGACCCTCAGGGGCCGATGTCAATCGTGACGGCCACGGTGTCGGGCACCGCCAGCGTCACGCCGCTGGGCAGATTCAAAGACGCCTCGGTGGTCACGTTGGCGTTGGCCCCGGCAATGTTCACGGGATTGGTGAACACCGCGGTCAGGCCGGCCAGGGCCGACGCCGTCCCATAAACCTGGATGTGCAAGGGGCTCACTTCAATCTGCGTGACGGTCAACCCGGTCGCCGGGGTCCCGGAATACTTCACCGTCACCGGCAGCGTTTTGACCGGGGACAGCGTGACATTCACCGTGCGCAGCGCCGGCGTCACCTGCACGCCCTTCACGGGCGCGCCGGCGGCATTGACCGCGGCGAGCGCCACCTGCGTCGAAAACGAGGCGCTCTGCCCGCTCACCGGAACCCGCGCCACCACCGCGTGCACCTTGTCCACCTGATTTGACGGCCCGCTGACGGTGGCGTCGCGCTGCACCAAGTGCATGGCCAGCACGCCGTAGCCCTGCATCGGCGAGCCGGAGGCCTCCACGTGCACGGCAAACGTCCGGCTGATCTCCTCCTCCAGGGTGACCTCCACCGTAGCCGGGGTGACACTGACCAAGGAGGTGCCGGTGGGCACCGTCACCTGGACCTTCTCGGAATAGGTGCCGGGTCGGGTCACCTGCTGCAAGTTCACCAACGCCTCGGCCGCGTTGCTGTCCACCGCGCTTCCCGATCCCTTGATTTTGATAGTCACCTCCGTCGGCCGTATCGTCACCACCGTCAGCCGGGAATGGTCCGGCAACAGCCAAGCCACGCCCACCGGCCCGAGCTGGCGCTCGGCCGCCTGGGGCGTGTTGGCGTTGACCCCGACCCAGATCGCGACCGCCACCACCACGGACAGGATTTTGAGCGCCGTGTCGTTGTCAAACAGCCAGTCCATCAGCGCCCCGACCCCCTCTGCCAGATCCACAGAGGGGTATGGGGCTTGGAGCGGATCAACTCGGTCAACATCTCGCGCAGCGTCCGATCATCCAGGCGACGGTTCAAGTGCCCCTCCACCGCCACCGAGATCCATCCCGTCTCCTCCGACACGACGACGACCACGGCGTCCGACTGCTCGCTCAAACCCAGGGCCGCGCGGTGCCGGCTGCCCAGTTCACTGCCGGGACGGGCACTGTCGGTCAGCGGCAAGAACGCGCCCGCCGCCACCACCCGATCCCCGCGAATGATGGCCGCCCCATCGTGCAGGGGGGTGTTGGGCACGAAGATGTTTTCCAGCAGCGCGGCCGTCACCACCGCTTCCAACGGCACCCCGGTCGCCGCATATTCCCGCAGCCCGGTCTGACGCTCCATGACGATAAGGGCGCCGGTGCGCGACTGGGCCAAATGGTCGCAGGCACGAGCCACCTCGTCAATCACGCGCGCCATGTCCACTTCTTCGTGGGGCAGCAGAAACGGCTCCCCAAAGAAGCGCCCCTGTCCCAGCTGCTCCAGCGCGCGGCGCAGTTCCGGCTGGAACACGACCGGGATGGCGACCGTCAGCATCACCTCGATGTCCGACAGGATTTCGTGCGTGGCGTTCAGATGCAGCCATTGGGACACCGGCACCGCCACCAGCACGATGATGATGCCCTTGACCAGTTGGATGGCCCGGGTGCCGCGAATCAGTTTGAGCAAGCGATAAAAGCCATAGGCCACGATGGAGATGTCGACCAGCGACAAGAGCCAGCCCGACCAACTCAGTGACCCGATGAACGTCAGCACGGCACACCACCCGGACTTTGACCGTGCGCTCGGGCCCGAGCCAGGAAAACCCTGTATGTTACTCTGGAACTCGGAGGCAGGGCCATGTCTACCACAGATGCCATCAGTATAGCGCACCCGGGGGCAGAGCGAGGACGGGTACCCATCCGTCCCGCCGTGCGCGTCTTCATGGTGCTTCGCCTCTTCTTCAGCATTCTGTTCGAACTCTGGTTCCTGCAGATCCGCGTCCGGGTCTACGGCCGGGACGCCGTGCGGCCACAGTTGGATCCGCTGTTTCGGCGCCAGGCGCGGCGCTTTAGGCGCACGGCCGAGGTTATGGGCGGCCTGTTGGTCAAGGTCGGCCAATTCCTGTCCAGCCGTGTGGACGTCTTGCCGCAACCCTACATCCAGGAACTGCAGTCCCTGCAAGATGCCGTTCAACCCGATCCCTGGCCGGCGCTGGAGGCTATTCTGGCCCACGAACTGCCGGACAAAGACCGCCTCTTTCGATCCTTCGATCCCGAGCCGCTGGCCTCGGCCTCGCTAGGCCAAGTGTACCGCGCCGAGGCATGGTCGGGCCAAGCGCTGGCCGTGAAAATCCAACGACCCCACATCGCCGCCATCGTGGCGGCCGACCTGCGGGCGCTTCGCATCGTGGTGACGTTGACCCGCCGGCTGACCTCCTTCGGCCGCACGTTTGACCTCGCCGCGCTCTTCGAGGAGTTCCGCCGCACCATCTACGAAGAGCTGGACTACGAGCACGAATCGGCCAATGCCGCCCGCATCGCGGAAGACTGCCGCGACCTGCCCTGGCTTAAGGTGCCGACCGTCTACCACGAGCTCAGCACCCGCCACGTGCTGGCCATGGAGCTGTGCACCGGCATCAAGATTTCCGACCTCGCCGGTCTCGACCGCGCCGGCGTCTCGCGCAAACAGCTCGCCGAGCGGGTGATTCACCTCTACCTGCACATGGTCATGAACACCGGGTTCTTTCACGCCGATCCCCACGCCGGCAACATCCTGGTGGAGCCCGACGGCCGCATCGTCCTGCTGGATTACGGCATGACCGGCCAGATCACGCCGGCCGTGCGGCGCCACATTCGCCGGCTCTTCGTCGGCGTCTCCGAGCGGCGACCGACCGTGGTGGTGGACAGTCTGGTGGCCCTGGGCGTCGTCCGGCCGGACGCCGACCTGCGCGCGCTGCGCGCCCGGGCTGCCTATCTCCTGGAGCGTTATTACGCGGAGACGCTCACGGACATCAGCCAGCTGGACATTGAAAGCCTGCTGCGCGACTTGGAGCAGCTGGTGCGGGAGGAGCCCATCCAGTTTCCCGCCGCCTTCGCCTTTCTGGGACGCGCCATCAGCATGCTGGTGGGACTGGCGGAGTCGCTTGACCCCTCGGTGAACCTGATTGACCTGTTCCGGCCGTACGCCAGCCGCTTCGTGACCGACGAAGCCGGCGGCCCCGTGGGATACTTCGTGCGACGGGCGCAGGACTGGGCCGGATCGACGCTGGCCCTCCCGCCCACCGCGCTGCGGGTGATGCGCCGCATTGACGACGGCGAATTGGAGACCGGCATCCGCTGGGAAATCGGCAGCCGGCACTTGAAAGACATTAACCGCCGGCTGGCCGAATTGACCGCCGCGTTCTACGTCACCGGGTTCGCCGTCCTGGGCGTGTGGCTCCTGACGCTCCACTGGACCGAGTCGGCCGACTTCGCGTTCGGCTTTTCCGCCTTTCAATTGGTGTGGCGTTGGTATCAGGGGCGCCGCTCCCGCTGACCTCCCGTCATAATTTGTCGCGAGTCCGCCACCCTAGGACCAGGGAGGTTGGGCCGTGGGCTTGTTCTGGCTGGCAGTTGCGGCGGTCCTGACGGCCGTCATGGTTCTGGTGCTGTTGTCGCTGGTCCTCATGCCGCTCCTGGACCCCTGGTTGATGAACGTCACGGCGGATCGCCTCTTGAAATCCTTGGTGCGCACGCCCTACACGCTGAACCTGGGTTCGTTCCTGAGCCTGATGCGTCGCGGGGGTCCGCAGGTCTTCTTGGAAAACATGATGCGGGCGACGCAATCCACGACCATCACGCGGCCCATGGGCACCCCGCGAGTGTTCTCCCACTGGGAACATCTGGTGTTCAATCCGGCGCAGGTGGCTCACCTGCCGGCTCCGTCACGCGACGATGTCGATCTGGCGGTCACCATCGGGCCGGCAGCCCGCATACCGCTCGGCGTGGACATTCCCATCCTGATTGCCGCCATGTCCTACGGCGGGGCCCTCTCGGCCGCCACCAAAGTGGCGCTGGCCCATGGGGCCAGCGACGCCGGGACCGCCACCAATACGGGCGAAAGCTATCTGCCCGCGGAACGCCAGGCGGCCACGCGCCTGATTGTGCAGTACCATCGCGGATCCTGGCCGCTCTCGGCCCAGAACCATCCCGAGTGGCTCGAGCATGCCGACGCCATCGAAATCCAGTTGGGACAAGGAGCCCAGGCAGCCGCTGAAATCACCACGCCCGCGGACAAAGTCACCCCGGAGTCGCGCCGGGTCATGGGGCTGCCGCCGGGCCAGGACGCGGTGATTCGCTCGCGCTTCAACGGCGTGCGGGACGCCGCCGACCTGGTGCGGCTCATCGAGCGGCTGAAAGATCGCTATGCGGTCCCGGTCGGGGTCAAGCTGGCCGTGGGTGGCACGCTGCGCACGGATCTCGACCTGCTGTTGGAGGCACCGCTTGACTTCATCACCTTGGATGGCGGCGAGGGCGGCACCCACGGGGGTCCACCCATTCTGCAGGATGATTTCGGCATTCCCCTGATGGCGGCGGTGGCCTGGACCGACGACCTGCTGCGCGAGCGGCGGCGCCGCCATCACATTTCAGTGCTAGCCGCCGGCGGCCTGAAGACTCCCGGGGAGTTCCTGAAGGCCTTGGCCCTGGGGGCCGATGCCGTGTACGTCGGATTTGCCGCGCTAATGGCCTTGGCGGCCGCGCAGATGACCCGCGTGCTTCCCTGGGCGCCGCCCGAAGCGCTGTTCTACGAGTCCGGACCCTCCAAGCAGCGACTGGAGACCGTCCCCGCCGCCGCCGCTCTCACCCGGTTTCTCGCCTCGTCGGCCGACGAGATGCGCTACGGTGTGCAGGCTCTCGGCCACACCCGTCTGGCCGAACTGGGGCGGGACGATATGGTGGCGTTGGACCCGTGGGTGGCCGCCATCACCGGCGTGAAATCACTGACCGACGCGGAATTCCCCCCGGAGGCCGGAGCGACGGCACCCCGCTGGCACCGCGAAGCCCCGGTCATTCACTGAGACCGGGTGCCCGATCGCCCGCCCCCCGTCCGACGGTGACGGTCCCTGGCCCGGCCCCGGCTACGGATGGGGGTGCGGCTCCGATCCATAGATTCGCTGCAGTTGGCCGCGGTCCACCTTACCACTCCCGGTCTTGGGAAGAGCGGCCACAAACTCGAACCGGCGCGGCCGTTTGTAGGGCGCCAATTGGCCGTCCTCGTCCAGAAAGGCGGTGAGCGCCGCGTCGGTAAGAGCGGGACTGCGCGGCACCACGATGGCCGTCACCTGTTGGACCAGGCGGGGATGCGGCGTGCCCACCACGGCCACCGCCTCGACGTCGGCATGCCTCGCCAAGACCTCCTCGACTTCGGCCGGGTAGATGTTCTCGCCCCCGCTGACAATCATGTTGTCGGCGCGGTCCAGATAGTAGAGCCACCCGTCTTGGCCGACCCGCATAATGTCACCGGTGCGGAGGTAGTCTCCCACCCTGCGGGATTCGGTCTCGGCCGGCGCCCGCCAATATCCCGGTGTGACGATGTCGCCCGCGAAGGCGATTTCCCCCGTGCTTCCTTCCCGAAGCGGCATCACCCGACCGGACGGGTCCAAGAGCACCGCGTCGGCCACCGCCGCGCGGACACGCCCGAGCGATCCCGCCACCCTCCGCTCGCCCGCTTCGTAGGTGGCGATGAGGCCGCTGGTCTCCGTCTGGCCGTACAGTTCCACCAGCGGCACGCGCAGGGCCTCCTCGAACCGCTGCGGAATGTGAGTCGGCGTGGCCGAACCGCCAAACACCACAAAGCGGAGCGTGGACGGCCGGAGAAGGCTCTCGCCGCGCTCCGCTTGCGTCAGCACGTCAATCAGCATGGTGGTCACCAGACCGGAAAACGTGGGGCGCACCGCCTCCAAGGCCTGCAGCCAGGCCGCTCCGTCCCAGCGCGGCAGAAAATGCGTTTCGGCTCCCACCGCCAGCGCCGGCAGCGTGGTGCACTGCAGGCCGCCGACGTGAAAGAGCGGCAGCGCCTGAAGCAGTCGGTCCCGAGCCGTGAGGCGCCACGCCTCCACCACCATGTCCATGGCCGCCGTGTTGTTGCGGTGCGTCTGCCGCACGCCCTTCGGGCGGCCGGTGGTGCCGGAGGTGTACATGATCAGCGCGTCGTCCCCGTCGCGACGCGGCACCGGCGAACCCTCCGGAGAACCGGGGGTGTCCAGGAGGCTTTCGAGATCGACGGCCGTTGGGAGCCGGCGATCACCCGGCGCCAATCGGCCGCCCCGGACCAGCACATGTTCCACCGCCGTCCCGGACAGTACGTGCGCGAGCCGCTCCCAATCTCCGCCCTCGACGGCCAGAAACCGGCTCTCGCTATCGTTCAGCACAAAGGCCAGATCCTGGTCGGCGAAGCGGTAATTGAGGGGAACAAACACGCCCCCGGCCCGCAGCACCGCGTAGAGCAGCACCATGTAGTCGGCGTGGTTGGGCCCGTAGACCGCCACCCGGTCGCCGGGCCGCAACCCCCGATCCTGCAGCCAGGCGGCGATGGAGGCGCCCCGCTGCTGCAATTGGGCATAGCTGAAGCTCTGCGCCGGGTCCGACAAGGCGATGCGGTCGGGAAACTGCGACGCGGCCCGATCGATGTGAGCGACCATGTTCATGGCAGAACCCTCCTTGCGTGTGAGGCGGCTGGTGCCGCCGGCGTCCTACACAGGATGAACCGGATTCCACTTGGCCGGCCAATGGCGGTGTTTGTGGCGCAGGGCGGCATACCGGCGGATCAGGGCGTCGCGCAGCATGTCCGGTTCGACAATGTCGTCCAGCACCAGTTCGCCGGCCAAACGCAGGATGTCGATGTCGCGCCGGTACTGCTCGCGCTTGTCCGCGACGAATCGCTGCCGCTCCACCGGGTCCGTCAATGCCTGGATGTCCCGGTAGAAGACGGCATTGACCGCCGCTTCGGGTCCCATGACGGCGACTTCCGCCCCGGGCAGCGCCAACACCGCATCCGAACCGAACGCGGGCCCCGCCATCGCATACAGCCCCGCCCCGTAACACTTGCGCACAATGACCGAGATTTTTGGCACGGTCGCCTCCGCCACCGCGGCCACCATCTTGGCACCATGACGAATGATGCCCTGACGTTCCACCGCCGATCCAATCATGAAGCCGGGCACATCCGCCAAAAACAGCAGCGGTACGTTGAACGCATTGGCGAGCCAGATGAAGCGCGCCCCTTTGTCGGCGGAATCGACAAAGAGCGTCCCCCCCTTGACCTGCGGCTGATTGGCGACAATGCCCACCACCTCCCCGTCGAGGCGGGCGAAACCGCAGATGAGCTCGGGAGCGAAGAGGGCTTTGATCTCCAGGAAGGATCCCGCGTCCACCAGGCCGGCCACCAGCGCCCGCATATCGAAGGGGCGGCGCGGGTCGGACGGAATGAGGGCGCCGAGGGCAGCGGACGACGCCGGATCTTGGCCTGGGGCCGACGGCGGCGCCGTCTCGAAATTCGACGGCAGATAGGACAGATACCGCCGTACAATGGCCAAGGCGTCGTCTTCATCGGTGGCCAGGAAGTCGCCCAGCCCGCTCACACTGCAGTGCATGCGGGCGCCGCCCATCTCTTCCAGACTCACCCGCTCCCCGGTGGCCATCTCCGCCATCCGTGGCGACCCCAGGTAGGCGCTGGCCCGGCCCTCCACCATCACGACCACGTCGCTGAAAGCGGGAATGTAAGCGGATCCCGCCGGCGACGGTCCGAACAGCACGGTCGCCTGCGGCACCACGCCCGACAGCTGAACCTGCCGGAAGAAAATGCGGCCACCCTGGCGCCTCCCGGCAAAGCTGCGCACTTGGTCGTCGATACGGGCTCCGGCCGAATCCATCAAGTACAGCAGCGGGATGCGCAGACGTTCCGCCGTCTCCTGAATGCGCAGGATTTTCTCAATCGACTTGGGCCCCATGGATCCCGCCTTGACGGTCGCGTCGCTGGCCATAAAGGCCACCGGACGGCCGTCGATGCGCCCCACTCCGGTCACCACCGCGTCGGCCGGCAACGATGGGTCCAGTGCCTCAGCAAACAGTCCATCCTCCCACTCCAGTCCGCCCGGCCCGAACAGACGCTGAATCCGCTCACGCACAAAGCGCTTGCCTTCGGCATGGAGCCTTTCGTGATATTCACGGCGACCGCCTCGGCGGATGCGCTCGCGTTCCTGCCGGACTCGTGCGCTCATGACCGCACTCCGTCCCCGACGCGCCTCGTGTCCCCATCCGGCTCGTCGGGCCAGGTGATGGTCAAGCGCAAAAGCGCCGCGCCCAGCGTCTTGCCGAGATTGTCGATGCGAAGCGAGCGGGCCGCCCCTCCATCCAGCGCGCCCTGTACCACAAATTTGAGTGCCAGCAGCCGCGGCAGATCGTAACGCTCCACGGTCCCCGTCGCCCACGGCGCAAAGAACTCCCGCACCCGGCCCGCCGTCACTTGTTGGCTCAGGATTCCAAACGTATAAGCGTCCGGCGCCAAGAGGCTGATGTCCAGCACATCACCTTTGTCGCCCGACCGGGCCGCCGCCACCTCCACCAGTCTCCGTTGCAAGGCGTACCTCCTTCCGGTATCCGTCCTCGGTCCGCTCGGCCCGCGGGACCGGCCACGGCCGGATCAGGCACCGGCCTCGTCGCGGCGGAACGCCGCCGCCGACGCCACCCGCACCCTCACCCCGGCGTCGACCGACGCATGGGCGATCGCCCCTGTCCGAGCCCGAAACAACTGCCGCACGCGATCCACGCCGATGAATCCGCTGGCGGTGGGGGGACCGCTCAGCGCCAGCGGAGGAAAGAGCCGAGCGAACGCTTCTGCCGAGCCTCGATCCCCGGTGCGTAGCGCCATGCGGAGATACACCTCGTTCGGCTCCGTCCCCACCGCGTCCGCCCCTCCCAGCGACCCGTGGAACGCATTGACCCCCAGGTATTCCGCGTTCAGCTCCACGTCTCCCCATCCCCGGGCGGCCACTTGCCGACGCAGGATCTGCTCGGCCGCCCGCGCTTTGGGAAGGGCATCCGGCCAGGAGAATCCCACCAGGCCCTGCCCCAGAAACCCATCCTCATAGCCGGCCACAACCTTGTACGTCGCCAAAGGCGCGGTGCCGCGCACGCCGTCCACGACGACGCGGTCCACACCGGCCGCGTGCAGGCTCACCTGGCTCAAATCCACCGTCACGTCCGGCGTGTAATATCGCGCCGGGTCGTGCACCTCGTAGAGGATTTGCTCGCGCACGGTGTCAAAGGTGACGCGGCCGCCGCTCGCCGGCGTCTTCGTGATGAGCAGGGCGCCGGCGGGGGTCACCTCGGCGATCGGGTAGCCGATGCGATCCAGGTCACCGGCCAGGGCGGCCCAGTCGCCGCTGTGGTTGCCACCGGTGACCTGCCCGGAACATTCCAGGAGATGTCCGGCCACAGCCCCGGCGGCCAGGAGGTTCCAATCCGGCGGACGCCCGGCCGACTCCCCCGGCAGCGACCAGTCCCACGCGTGCGCCAATGCGCCCAAAAACAGGGCGCTGTCGGCCACGCGACCGGTCAGCACCAGGTCCGCGCCCTGCTGCAGCGCCTGCTTGATGGGGAGCGCACCCAGATACGCGTTGGCAAACGCCATCGCGCCCGCCATCGACGCCTGCTCCCAAACCACGGCGTCGACCCCTGAGCTGACATCGTCCCCCAGAACCACCCCGATCGTGAGGTTGAGACCCAGGTCCGCCGCCACCTCGGCGGCGACGCGCGCAGCTCCCAGCGGATTGAGACCGCCGCCGTTGGATACCAGCCGCACATGCCGTGGCAGCGCCCGCGGCAGCAACTCCCGCAAGATCGCCCCCAAGTCCCGCGCATACCCCAACGCCGGGTTGCGCGCTTTGTCCTTGGCCAGGATGGCCAAGGTCAGCTCCGACAGATGGTCGAAGCCAACGTATTGCACATCCCCGCGCGCTATGAGGTCGATGGTCGGTTGGTAGCTGTCGCCGTAGAAGCCGAGCCCCCCGCCGATGCGCACGCGACTCAAATCAACCGCCGCCTTCCCTCGTCACAGCCGTCGGCCGCCGCTCCCACCCGAGTCCGACCCGCGCGGGCGGCCCCCGCCCTCACATCGCCGCATGCGTGGCGCGGTCCGACCCGACCCCGACCGGCTTGACCGTGGCTCACGGCTCCCGCTCCCATCGTTCCCGCAGAGCGCGCTTTAGGATCTTCCCGCTCGGACTTTTGGGCAGTTCGCCCACCAAGTGGACGGCTTTGGGGACTTTGAACGAGGCCAGATGCTCCCGACAGTGCGCGATGAGCGCCTCGGCGGCGACCTCCCCGCGCGGCACCACGATGGCCACCACCGCCTCCACCCAGTACGGGTCGCGCACACCGACGACGCTCACTTCGGCGACACTGGGATGGCGGGCCAGAACCTCCTCCACCTCTTGCGACGAGACATTCTCGCCGCCCGTCTTGATGATGTCCTTCACGCGGTCGACGAAATAGAGGAAACCGTCGTCGTCAGCCCGTGCCAAGTCACCGGTGTGATGCCAGCCACCGCGAAATGCGCGCTCGGTCCCCTCCGGGTCCTCGAAGTACCCGGCCATCACCGACGGGCCCCGCACCGCCAATTCACCCACCTGACCCGGGTCGACGGGATGGTCATCGACGTCCACCAATCGAACTTCCAAAGGCAGATGCGGGCGGCCTATCGGGTCCGGACGAACCGTGTGGGCGAAGATCTCGCCCGGCGGCGTGCTGGCCCCGAGCGGCGTCAGTTCGGACTGCCCCCAGTAGCCAATCCAGTGTGCGTGGGGCACCAACGCCCGCAGCCGCTCCAACGCCTGACCGGGAAGATACTGGAACACAACACCGTACTGCAGGCTCGAGAAGTCCCGTTCCGCGACGTTGGGCATTCGGAGGAGTCCCAGGTAGGCTGTGGCCGGCAGAACCAGGTAGCTGACCTTCTCCCGTTCGACGGCCCCTAAAATGGCCTCGCCATCGATGCGGGGCAGCAGCACGCCGCTGGCTCCGGTGGCGACCGTGGCCAGCAGGACGTACAGGCCGGCCACGTGAAACAGCGGCAATGCCAGCAGCGGGCGCTGCCGCCGACCGATTTCCAGGTCCCCCACCGCGGAGAGCAGCGCAGCGTACCAGTTGAGATGCGTGTTGATGACGCCCTTAGGGCTGGCCTCGGTCCCGCTGGTGAACAGCAGCGTGCAGGGCGCGTCATTCGCCACCGTGACCTCGGGATAGGACGAGTCAGCGGCGCGGATCACCTCGTGAAAGGATTCAAAACCCGGTGGAATCGCGGCATCGGGGCCGAGGAACCAGCGGACGGGAAAACCGCCCAGGGCTGACCCGTTTTGGCCGAGCAGCGACCAGAGCGCCTCGTCGACAATGATGGCCCGGGCGTGGGCACGCGCCAAGGCGCCGACCAATTCCGCTCCCCGCAGCAACGCATTCAGCGGAAGGAGCACCGCCCCAACAGCGCTGGCTCCAAACCAGGACGCCACGAATTCGGGCGAGTTGAGACCCAGGAAAGCGACCACCTGCCCGGGACGAATGCCCCGCGCGACGAGGGCGTTGCCCACCCGGGCCGCCATGTCCGCCAATGCTTGGTACGAGACATCTTGACCGGCGAAGTGAAACGCTGTCCGCTGCGGCGCTCGTATGGCGCTCCGGCGCAGCAGATCACCCACATTAAACCTCCGCAGCAGATTCTCTTCCAGCTCCGTCATGCTCGCCCCTCCCTTTCGCCGGCTGCGCAGGTGTTGTCCTATCGCTGGCCCAGCAGCTCGCGGGCCATGATGAGCCGCCGCATCTCCTGTGTGCCGGCGCCGATGTCAAACAGTTTTACGTCACGGTACAAGCGCTCCACCACGGTTCCTCGCAGGTACCCATACCCGCCGTGCACCTGCACGGCTTGGTCCACCACGAAGTGCGCCGTCTCGGCCGCAAAAAAGAGGGCGGCGGCCGCCTCTCGGCTGGCCCGCCGCCCCGACGCCGCAGCCTCCACGGCCGCCAGAGCCAAGAGCCGGGATGCTTCTGTCCGCGCATACATTTCCGCCAGCTTGGCTTGAATCAGCTGAAAATCCGCGATGGGCCGCCCGAATTGGCGGCGGGTCCGCGCGTACGCCAGCGCCCGCTCCAGCGCCCGGGTCAGCGGCTTGAGGAAGAATGCGTCCGCGGGCATGAGCGACGGCTCGACCCCTTGCCGGCGCAGAGT
>DAHVOH010000089.1 GCA_027318915.1 Clostridiales bacterium | reverse complement strand
TTTCGCGCCCGGGGCGCCCGCGTGCTGATGGGGGCGGCGGACACCTTCCGGGCCGCCGCCGCCGAACAGCTGGAGGGGTGGTCGCAGCGCGTTCAAGTGCCCGTGCTCCAGCAGGAGGCCGGGGCCGAGGTTGCTGTCGGCCCGCCGCTCGCAGCCGTCGTCGCGGCCCTCGGCGCAGGCGGAGCACAGCGGCAGGCCGCGGGCGCGGCAGCCCAAGGTCGGGTCCACCACGACGCGGGTGCCGCGGGGCCATGGTCCCGCGGAGCCTTGCACCTCCGCCACCACCTCATGTCCCAGTACGGCGGGAAATGACGTCAGCGGCGCCAGATAAGGCGAGGCGCGGCCGGTCAACACACCGAGGTCGGAGCCACAGATGCCGCTCATCCGCGGTTCCAGCGCCAACCAGGGCGCGGCCACCTTGAGATCCGGATCGGGCAGGGTCTCCCACCGCAGCGATCCGACGGCGAGGCGCTTTCCCCACCCGGCGCGCGCCCGCTGCATGGCGACCCGGGGCAGTTGGAGATGATAGCGAAGGCCCTGGTACATACGCTCCTCCTGGCCATCCCGTCCTCGGGACGCATTCATCATCGCCCCCATGCTATCGGAGCGGCCACGAGGCGGACAGGGCCGGACGGCGCAGTTTTGACGGTCGAATGACGCTCTCGGGATCGGCCGTCAAACCGGGTGGCGCCCCTCAAGAGGCGGTCGGGGAGGTGCCGCCCGCCATGGACCCGGGACCGACGGCTCCCACCGCGCCGATGCCCGGACGGAGGAAGCCCGGCCGCCGGCGCCGGTTCGGGCCCACGAGTCTCGCGGCGCGAAAGCGGGCCCGCCGGTTGGCAGAGAGGCCGCCGGGCGCGGTCTCCCCCCGCCGGAATCGACCCGGGCGAGCCGGTCGGCGGCGGCGCAGCGGGGAGCGCGCGTCACATCCGGCGGGTCGCGCTCCAATCCTGGGCCGCCATTTGGAGGGGATCCCAGGGGCTGCCGAGCGGCGGCGTGTAGCTCAGGTCCAAGTCGGAGAGCGCATCGACGGAAAGCCCCTGCTGCAGAGCCACCGCCGCAATGTCCACCCGTTTGGCCACCTCGCCGCTCCGATGGCCGAGAAGCTGGAGCCCCAGCAGCCGGCCGGTGCGCTCATCACCGGTGAGGCGCGTCACGAGCGGCTCCGCTCCCGGGTAATAGACCTTGTGGTCCCAACAGGTCAGCTCGCTCGTCCGCGGATCCCATCCGGCCCGGGCGGCCTCCGCGTCGCGGAGACCCGTGCGGGCCGCGACGAGGTCGAACACGAGCACGGCCTGCGTGCCCACCGAACCGGCGAACACCCGCTCCCCGCCGGCGGCGTTCTCCCCGGCCACCCGTCCCTGCTTGTGAGCCGTCGTTCCCAGGGGCAGATACGTGGGTGTGTTCAGCAGGGCGTGCCGGGTTTCGACGCAGTCGCCGGCCGCCCACACGTCGGGCAGGTCCGTGGCCATGGTGGGCGTGACGGGGATGGCGCCCAAAACGCCCAGCCTCATTCCGGCCTGCCGCGCCAGCGCGGTCGCGGGCCGCACGCCGGCCGCGACCAGCACCAGATCGGCCTCGCGCTCTTGCCCGTCCCGGGTGACCACCACCAGGGAATGGCGCCGCTCGATGCGGGCCACCGGCGTTCCGCACAGCACCTCCACGCCGCGCTCGGCCATCCGGCGGCCAAGAATCTGCCCCAGTGCCGGATCCACCGTCGGCAGCACGGCCGGGGCCTGTTCCATGACCGTCACCTGAAGGCCCCGGCGCGACAGGGCGTCCACCATCTCGCAGCCGATGTAGCCCGCCCCTATGACGACGGCGCGCGCCGGCCGCCGCCGCTCCAGGTACTCCGCCAGCGCCAGCCCCTGGCCCATGTGGTGCAGGAGAAAGACGCCCGGCGCATCCAGGCCGGGCAGCGGCGGCCGCACCGGTTCGGCCCCGGTGGCGATGACCAACCGGTCATAGCGGAGGGTGCGGGCGCCGACATCGTCCTGCACCTCCACGCGATGGCCGGCGGCGTCAAGGCGTGTCGCCGTCGTGCCGCCAAGCAGGGTGATGCCGGCCGCCTCCAGCTCGGCGCGGCTGCGGTGCGCCAGGCGATGCCAGTCGGGCACCTCGCCGCTCAGGAAATACGGCAGGCCGCAGATGGAGAAGTTGGGATAGTCGTCGCGGAGCACCAGGGTGACGTCCGTGGAGGAGTCCCATTCCCGGGCGCGGAGCGCGGCGCTGATGCCGGCGTCGCTGCCGCCGATGATGAGGATGTGGGTCATGTGTCCACCTCGTTTCGATATCGTCTCACAGCTCGCCGTCCACGACCCGAGCCGGCGGCGCCGGCCGCGCTACGCGCGCCAGGCCAGCAGTCCGGCCAACGCGCCCAGTGTCACCGCCAGCACCGGGATGGTCAACACCAAGCCGACACGCATGTAATAGCCCCAGCCGATGCGCATGCCGCGCCGCTCCAGGACATGCAGCCACAGCAGCGTGGCCAGCGAGCCGATCGGCGTGATTTTCGGCCCCAAGTCGCTGCCGATGACGTTGGCCAGCGGCAGGGCGAGCGCATGGGGCGGCACCCCGGCCGCGCGGATGGCCAGCGCGTTGACCATCACGGTGGGCATGTTGTTCATGACCGAGGAGAGACCGGCGGCCAGATAGCCGGTGTACAGAATGCCGGCCAGGGTCCCGCGGGACGCCGCCCAGGCGATGGAGTGCGCCAGGAGCGCGGTGAGGCCGGCGTTCTTGAGACCAAACACCACGACGTACATGCCTATGGAGAAGACGACCACCTTCCAGGGCGCCTCCCGGACCAAGCGAGGAATCTCTATGGCGGGACTCTTTCGAGCCAGCACCAGCAGCACCACCGCGGCCGAGCCCGCCACCAGCGAGACGGGCAGGTGCGCCGTCTCCGTCAACAGGTAGCCGGCCAGCCGGGCACCCAGAATCGGCCAGGTCCAGCGAAACAGGCGTGGATCGCGAATGGCGTCGGCGGGGGCCTTAAGCCCGGTGGTCGGGATCGATGTCGGCAGCCGGCGCCCAAACAACAGCCAGAGCGCTCCAATGCTGGCGGCCAACGCCACCAGGTCCACCGGCACCATGTCGGCCGCGTAGCTCACAAACCCGATGTGGAAGAAGTCGGCCGAGACGATGTTGACCAGATTGCTGACCACGAGCGGAAGCGAGGTGGCGTCGGCAATGAAGCCGCCCGCCATGACGAAGGCGAGGACGGCTTCGCGCCGGAAATTGAGCGCCTGCACCTGTTCATAGACGATGGGCGTCAAAATGAGCGCGGCGCCGTCGTTGGCGAACAGCGCCGCCACGGCGGCGCCGAGGAGCAGCGTGTACACGAAGAGGGCGCGCCCGCGCCCGCGGGCCAGACGCACCATGTGGAGCGCCGCCCATTCGAAGACGCCCACCCGATCCAGCACCAGGGAGATGAGGATGACGGCCACGAAGGTGAGCGTCGCGTCCCAGACGATCGCGATGACGGTCACCACATCGGTCCAGGACACCACTCCCAGCAGAACGGCCAGCCCGCCGCCCACCGCCGCCGGCCAGCCGATGGACAGTCCGCGCGGTTGGATGATCACCAGAGCCAGGACGGCCACGAACAGGGCCACGGGAACCAGGACATGGACCATGGAACGATGATCCTCCTCGTGTGGGGTGCCGCTTGACACGGTATCACACCAATCTGTATAAGTAAAACACGATGAGGTGATAGGGTTGTACGAAGAGATGGCCGAGCTGTACAAAGCGCTGGGGGATCCCATCCGCCTTCGCATCCTTGCCATGCTCAACGTGCGCGAAGCCTGCGTCTGCGAGATGGTGGAGCGCCTGCCCGTCAGCCAGCCGGCCGTTTCCCAGCACCTCCGTCGGCTGAAGCAGGCGGGCCTGGTTCGGGAACGGCGGCAGAAATATTGGATGTACTATGCCCTGCGGCCCGACCTGCCCCCCCTCGTGGCCGCGCAGATCCGCGATCTGCCCGAAGACCCGGAGGATGTCGCGTGGCTGAAAACGCACCGCGTGGAGGATCGCTGCGCGGTGGGGGACGAGACGGCGGCGTGGTCCGCCACCGAACCCGTCGGTGCCCCCGGCGAGGCTCACATCGGTTCGCGGGGACGAGAGGGGCGGGCGGGCGGCTGACCGGAGTCGTTTCGAATCCGGCCCACGGGCCGTCCGGCGCGGTGACCCGCTGTCTCGGAGCCGTGCGGGACGAGATGGCCGCTCCGTCCCCGCAGCCGCGCCGACTGCATCGCGGGCGGTCAGGGCGCTGGCGGCGGATGGGCGGGGAGCGAGCGGGGCGGGAGGGCGCGGCCAAGGTCTAGCCCCTGCCGAGGACGTCCATCCTATCCGTGCGGAGTGCGCGGCGGCGGTCAGGCAGAGGGTCCGGAGATGAAGGAGGAGCCCCATGACGAAGATCGCGGTGGTGGTGCTGTCGGGAGCGGACAACCCGGCTCGGGCCGGGGCGGGTCTTCATGTCGCCAAGCGGATGTACGATGCGCGGGTGGAAAACGGCGTGGATGCGGTGGAGGTGTTTCTCTTCACCCAGGGAGTGCGCCTGCTGGCAGAGCGCGACGGAGAGTTGGGCCGGCTGATTGACGAGCTGATTCGCGACGGCATTCTGGTGGGCGGCTGTGCCAATCAGTTGCATGACTGGGGATTGCGGGATGCCGCGACGGAAATGGGCGTGCAGGCCGAGTTTGCTCGGGACGCCTTCTCCCGCTATGCCCGGGAGGGCTACACGGTGATGACGTTTTAACATGACACACGGGGAAGAGGGGGGACGAGACGGGTCGATTCCGTGGTATTGGCCGGCATGGGCCGCCGACGCTCCGTTGCCGCGCTTTTCGGTGTGGGACACGGAGTCGAGCCATGGGCGCTACGCGTCGCGCACCAAAACCATCGAATTCACCGACCTGGTGAAGTTTCACGGCCACGCTTGCGACGGTCTGTTCCGCGGCGGCATCGCGTTGGCGCAAGCCTTGCCGCGGCTTTATCCCGACGGTCGCATCGACCGCACCGCCACGCGCGTGCTGTCCAAAAACAGTCCCTGTCTGGGCGACGTGGCCGCGTACCTCACCGGGGGCCGCGTGCGCTTTGGGAGTCAGGATGTCCGCGACGACCCGGGCGTTTGGTTCATCGTGCAGCGCCTGGACAACGGGCGGACCGTCTCGGTGCGGGAGGCGGCCGGATTCTACCCGGCTGAACTGACGGCGCTGGAAAGTCGCCTGGTGAGCGAAGGCGTCGCGGCTCCGGAGACCTTAGATCGCCTGCAGCAAGCCCAATGGGCGTGGGTGCGCGATGTGCTGCTCCCGTCGGACTGGGCGGCGGTCTATCCCTGCGCCGAAGAGACGGCGTTCACGTGGACGGCGGTGCCCTATGGGCACCTCGGGATCCGAACCGACGTCCTTTTCAAAGAGGTGCCGCGCTCGTCGCCCTAGCCGCCGGTTTTTGAGGCCCGGCGAGGTATGGACCCTGCGCGTCGGCAGCCGGCTCACCGGGTGTCCGGCGGGACCTCTCCACGCCGTTCGGGGGTCCGTCGGACACCGGGCGGAGACGACGCGACGCGAGGGATCGGCAAACGCGCTCCGCCCCGGCCGGGCGGGGCGCGTTTGGCGCGCCGCCCCGGGGACCTTTGGTCTACGACGCCTTCCGGTGTAGAGTATAGCCAACCGAGCCGACCGTATCGTCAATGGAGGCGAAGCGTGCCCCTCATGCCGTCGATGGTGATGCCCAATTATCCCTCGGCGCTGGCCGTGGCCCTGTTTTATCACGCCGCCGGCTTGGTGGGGCTGGTGTTGGCGCTGGTGGTGCTGGGGCTCTGGCTGCTCCGGCGGGGGTCACCGGCGGGTGGGTCGCCGGCGTTCCACCCCGCTCGGCTGCAGGTGCCGGCTCGGGAAGGGCTGGTCCTGTGGCTCGGGGTGCTGTGGACCCTGGACGGATTTCTTCAAGCCCAGCCGGCGATGGTGACGCGCTTCATCGGGGGATTTCTCGCCCCGTTGCTGTCCGGACAGCCCGGATTTGTCCGCGCGGTGGTGGACTTGGGCATCCGTCTCTGGGGGATGAGCCCCATCTGGTGGAATGTGGGCGCCGCCTATCTCCAGCTTGTGCTGGGGCTCTCGCTGCTGTTCGCCCGGGACGGGTCCGGCTGGCGGCGCTGGGCGCTGGTCGCCTCCGCCGTCTGGGGACTCGCCGTCTGGGCGGGCGGGGAAGCTTTTGGGAGTCTCTTCAGCGGGGGCGGTCCTCTGGTGGGGTCCCCCGGCTCGGGACTCCTGTATGCTCTGGCGGCCGGCGCGCTGCTGTGGCCCGCCGAGCGATGGCTGGATCCGCGCTGGCGACGGTGGGGCCGGTGGTTTTGGATCGCCTGGTTGAGTCTGATGGCGGCGCTGGAGGCGTGGCCGGCCAACGGCTGGTGGACGGTCAGGGGCTTGGCCGGATACGTGCGCAGCATGGCCACGATGCCGCAGCCGAGCTGGTTCTCCGGCCCGTTGTATGCGTGGCACGCCAGTCTCGCCCTCCACCCCGTCGCATGGAACGCCGCCATCCTCGCCGCCATCCTGGCGGTGCTGGCCCTGTGGCTCTTTCGGCCGAGCCGGCCCGCCACCCTCTGGACGACGGTGGGCTTCATCCTGGCCGTCTGGTATTTCGGACAGGACTTGGGCGTCTTGGGGGGGATGGGGACGGACCCCAACACCGGCGCCATTCTCTTGGGAGGCGTGGTCGCCTACGGTCGCCTGGCGGGCGTGTGGGGGCACGGCGTGGCCCCGGCGCCCGCGCCGGCGGAGTCGTCCCATGGCGGGTAAGCGGTGGGCTTGGTGGGGCGGGTGGGGGCTCTTGGTTTTGGCCATGGTCGTCATCGGCATTCGCATCGGCACGTGGCTCGGCGCGCCGGCCCCGGACCCCACCACCAGCCTGAACCTGACGGCCCCGGCCGCGCAGGCTCTGGCGGAAGACGGCATGACGACGGTGGCGGGATTTCGCGCGCCGAATTTCCGGCTGCAGAACCAGAGGGGCCAGACCGTTCAGATGAGCCAGTTTCGCGGGCGCGTGGTCGTGCTGACGTTTCTGGACCCGGTCTGCTGGTATCAGTGCCCGCTGCAGGCCCAGGACCTGAAGCTGATGTGGAACGATCTGCCCGCGCGCGACCGCGCCCGCGTCGAGCTGGTGGCCATTGTCGCCAATCCGGTGGTGTACTCCGAGGCGGCGGTGCAGGCGTTCGATCGGGCGGAGCAGATGAATGGCCTGCCCACCTGGCAGTTTCTCACCGACCCCAACTTGGCCGTGCTGCGGCAGGTCTGGCACGACTATTATGTGGCGGTCTCCGCGCCCCGCAACGGCATGGTCAACCATTCCCAGGTGTTCTATTTGATTGGCCGGGCGGGGTCCGTGCGCTATGTGAGCAATCCCGCCGACACGCCGGGCGCCTTCGACGGCACGGCGCAGCTGCTGGCGGCGTATGTGCTGACCCTGTTGGGACAGTCTCCCACCGCCCTGGCGCCGACGGCGTCGACCCCGACCCCGATGCCGCTGCCCTTCTCCGGCCGCATCGGTCCGGCCTGGCCCCGCGGCAATCAGGACGTGCATCGGGTGACGGCGGCCGACGCCTGGCGATTGACCACCCAGGGGGCCTACGAGGTGTTGCAGCGCACGACGGATCGGGGCCGGGTGTGGACCAATGTGAGCCCGCCCGGCGTCACCAAGCGGGGCGGCATGGTGGTGGCGTACGGCGCGCCCGGACAAGCGTGGGCGATGGTGCTGCCGTGGGGCTACACCGAAAGCCCGGTGACGTTCTACACCGACGATTGGGGCAAGGTCTGGACGTCGCCCGACGTGCTGCCGCCCGACGATCTGTTCATCCCCGTCCGGCAGCCGCTGGCGGCCGGCCCCGACGGGGTGGCGGTCGTGCTGACGCGCTCCGGTCTCCTCCGGAGCAGCGCGGGCGGCCCGTGGCGCCCGATGGCGCCGGCGCCGCCCGCGGTGCCGGCCGGGGCGGTGGTGACGCTGAGCAGGAACGGGCGCATTGAGGTGACCGGCTCGAGCCGCGGCGCGGCGCGGTGGATTTGGGAACCCGGACGGCGGCTGTGGATTCGCCTGCGCTGAGCGGGCGCCGGATTTTCTCCGCGCCCGCCGGGAAGATTTCCGAGCATTCCTGGGCTCACCATGGTAAAACAAGAGAGAGGTGGCGGTGATGGAGCCGGGACTCGCGTCCATCCCGGTGTGGGCTTGGTTCACGCCCACGACGCTCTTGGCGGTGGGACTGGTGGGTTTGGCCTATAGGTGGATCACCTACGGACCGGGCTTGCAGCGGTGGCCCGACGCGGTGTTGCCCACCCGCCGCCAGGCACTGTTCTTTTCGGGCGCGCTGTTGGCGTTGTACCTGTCTTTGGGCAGCCCGGTCGGGGTCCTGGCCATGGGGTACCTGTTCGCCGCCCACATGCTGCAGCATATGCTGGCCGCGCTGGTCGTGCCGCCGCTGCTGATTTTCGGGGTGCCCGAATGGATGTGGCGGCGCTTTCTCCGCCTGCCGGGGGTGGCGGCGGGCTGGCGGTGGATGACGCGGCCCCTGATGGCCATCCTCGTGTTCAACATCGTGTTCGGACTCATGGTGGCGCCCCCGGTGATTACGGCGATGGTGCGATCGATGCCCATCATGGTGGGGCTGCACCTGCTGCTGGTGGTGGTGGGCCTGTTCATGTGGTGGCCGCTCCTGAGTCCGCTGCCGGAATGGCCCCGACTGCACCCCGGCATCCGCTTGCTGTATCTGTTCCTGGACGGTCTGCCGATGATTCTGCCCCTGGCCATCGTGGCCCTGGACACGTCGCCCCTCTATGCCGCCGCCTACGGGGCCGCCCCTCGGGTCTGGGGCCTGTCCCTGGTGGGCGACCAACAAATGGGCGCCATCCTCTGCCTGGTGGGGGTCCATGTCGCCTTCGGATGGTTGGCCCTGGGGTGGTTCCGCCAATGGGCGGATCGCGAACACCAGCGCGACGTGCGCACAGCGCTCGGCATCGATGGGCTTCCGGTTCCGGTGGGCGACGGCGAAATACGGGCCGTGCGACCGGGCTAGCCTCGTCAGCCGATGAGGCGGGCCGCCCACAGGCAGGAGGACGCGTCGCCGGCGGGTGCTCTGACGCGCACCGTCCTCTGGTGGGGGCTGGGTTTTCTCTGGCTCGTGGATGGACTCTTGTCCCTACAGCCCCACATGCCGATGGACCAATTGGACATTATCCTGATGGGCGGCTGGGATCAGCCGGCTTGGTACCTCAATTTCCTCAGCAATCACGTGGTGACGTGGATTTATCAAAATCATTGGGCGGGTTACCTGGATGGGCTGGTGCTCGCGATTCAGGTGGGCTTGGCGGGCGCCTTCTGGCTGGGGCGCGAGCGCCGCTGGGGCCGTGCCGCTCTGTATGTGTCGCTGGGCTGGGCGCTGGTGGTTTGGATCTTGGCCGAATGGATGGGTTCGCTGTTCGCCGGCATGAGCTTTCTGACCAACGGACCGGGCTCGGTGGTGCTGTATGCCTACGGCGCGGTCCTTCTGCTGTGGCCGGCGTCGCGCTTTGGGTCCGCGCGTTTTGTGAGACGGTTGCGGCAGACGCTCGGCGGCTGGTGGATCCTGGCCGCGATGTTGCAGGCGCTGCCGGGTTGGTGGGCGCCGGGGGCCCTGGCCGAGCAGATCCGGGCCAACCTGGTCCTCACACCGGTATCGGACCGCACGGCGCCGATTGCGTGGGCGGTGCGCATGGCGGGTCTCCATCCCGTGGCCGGCAATCTGGTCGTGGTGATGCTGATGCTGGCGGTGGGCCTGGGCATCGTGCTGAGACCGGACCATCGCGGGACGATGCTCGCCGCTCTGTTGTGGTTTGCGGCCGTGTGGTGGGTCGGGGAGAACCTGGGCGGTCTCTTTGGCGGCGTGTCGACCGATCCCAACACGGGCCCGGTCTGGATGTTGCTGGCCGTCGCGCTGTGGGCGCCGCTGTGGGTCGGAGCTCGGGGCGCGCGACCGGCGGTGGCGGGCGACCCCGGAGACCCGGCGTCTTCGGCGCCCCTGGCCGCCCGCTGACGGCGGGCGACCAACGCCGGACGCCTCAGCGGCCGCCGGCCACGCCCAATTCGGTGTCCATCACCTGCGGCCGGCCGAGCCAATAGCCTTGGCCATAGTGCACCCCGCACGATTCGATGACGCGCGAGTCCTCTTCGTTTTCCAGGCCCTCCGCCACCACGCGCATGTCGGGACGCACCATCCGCATCAGCGCGACCAAGTCCGTCAACCACCGCTGGCGCCGCGAATGCCGAGCCACGCCGGCCGTCAATTGCCGGTCCAACTTGATGATGTCGAGGGGGCTGGTCGCGAGAATACTGAGGGCCGTGGCGCCCTGACTGTAGTCGTCCATCGCGGCCAGTGCGCCCAGACCGTGAATGGCGGCCACCTGGTGCGGCTCAATGGGCCGGCGCTCGGACAGCTCGATGACGGTGCGGGGACGGGGCAGGTGGCTCGGAATGGGCAGACGTTGGTCCCAGTTCACAAACAGCCACAGATCCGAAGACAGATGGCGCGCCGCGGTCTCGAACGCCAAGTCCCATGCCTGCGCCGAGAGAGCGTCCAACCATCCCTCGCGGGCGGCTTGGTCAAACCACGCCAGCACCGGAACAGAACGCCCGCGCGGGCCGCGCAGAAGCGCCTCGTAGCCCAGCACGTCCCGGGTCGACAGATCACGGATCGGTTGGAGCGCCACGGTCAGCGTCTTGAGGGATCCCGGCCCGGCGATCAACACCAAAACGCGCCTCCTTGCTCAGAGGCGCCCGGAGCCCTAATCCCGAAGCGTCACACCGTCGTAACCCTTATCATCCTGGCAACTGGCTACCATGGGGGCTCACGCCCTCGAAGGCCCGATAGCTTTGCGTCGCCGACTTTCGCCGACTTTGCCGGGAACAGGATGGACACGGGCACCTATGAACTTTCACCGTCTGCAAATCATTCGTAGCGCAAGGAAGGGCGTCTGTCAACGATTTTCGACAAAACGGCGCGATCGCAGGGGATACTTCGCCGCCATCGTCGGTGGCGTCCCATCGGCCCGAAGAGCGCATCGCAGGGCTCGCCCGCCCGCGTCCGAACGCGAGCGGTGCCGTATCTTTCGACAGGGACCACGCGGGAGCCGGCCCGCGGCGCGGCTGCCCGGACCGCAAGCCTCCGGGGCCGGGATGGGCGCGCGAACGGGATACAATGGGAGGCGCAGTGCGGGGCGGCCGGAGCGTCCCCGCGGGGTGGATCGGCGGGCGGCCCGGATCTGCCGCCGCCGCGAGAGGAGTGAGACGTCGCGATGATCAGAGTGCGGGCGGTTTTGCCCTCAGAGTGGCCGCTCTGGCGCACACTCCGACTGCAGGCCCTGGCGGAGGCCCCGTATGCCTTCGGGTCCCGGTTGAGCGAGTGGCAGGGGGACGGGGACGCCGAGTGGCGCTGGCGCGACCGTCTGCAGTCGGTTGCCTTCAACGCCGTGGCCGAGGTGAGAGGGACTCCGGCCGGCATGGTCAGCGGCGCCGATGGGGGTGGTGAGGCGCCCAAGGAGGCGGAGCTGCTCTCCCTGTGGGTGGCTCCCTGGGCACGGGGCCAGGGCGTCGGCGATGCCCTGGTGGAGACGGTGCTGGCTTGGGCCGCATCGCGGGCGAGG
>DAHVOH010000088.1 GCA_027318915.1 Clostridiales bacterium | reverse complement strand
CGCGTGGAGCCCGCCCTGTCATCCGTCACCAGACTGGAAGATGTGGAGGCCCTCCTCTGGGACGGGGTCTCCTGAGACCGGCGAGGCATTCCCTGTTACCGATGGGTCCGGCAGGAACGGGACTTTTCGTTTCACCCGTCTCCACGGGCACCCCACCGAAAGGGAGGACGGACGGGGCGCTGGCACCGCTTGAGACGAAGGCGGCCGAGAGCGCTACGCGCCCTCGCGTCAGGCGAAAGGCTTCGACAAGGGCGTCGCCCACGGTGGACACCAGCCGAATGTCCAGTTGATCTCTCAACAGCACCTCTTCCGCACGTGACCCCGTGGTGGTTTGGGGAATTAACTCGTGTTCCGGCGGGGGACGTGGGTATAGATGGCGTCGGTAAAGCCAGCCGCCGCGAGGATGGCCACGACGGGCGCTGCGAAGATCGTGGGGATGAACAATTGCCGGGTGAACGGGTCGACCGGCGTCACGATGAGGGGCCGGAGATGGTGCAGGATTTCCTGCCCGGTCGGCCGGGTCAAGGCGCCGCGGGAGGGCGTGGGCAGCGGCGGGCCCCGCCGGACCCGGCGTTCGAGCAGGCTCAGCACGAGGCAAGCCAATAAGAGGACATACCCCACGGCCTCCACCCGCTGGGGCTTCTGCACAAACAGCGCATCCACGAACGCGGGATCCGTGAGGAAGTGGAAGCGCTGCTCAACGGCCGTTTGCCCCTTGTATTCCTCCAAGAGTCGGCGGGCGTCATAGTCCGCCGCGGGCAGGTTCGTGATGAGCACGAAGGTCGCCTCCCGCTCCCACGCGGCCTGAATCCGCGCGGGATCCGGGTCCCCCACGGTCGCCTGCACATGGTAGACGGGGGTGGTGGGAGGGGGCGGTGCGGCCGCCCGGGGCCGACCGCGGGTGGGCCGCTTCCCCACCACGGTCTGGGCGACGACCGTGGTCTGGACGGCATGCCAGGTCGCGGTGGCCCGCCATGCCTGCGCCGCGGCCTCGGCATCGGCCGCACAGGCAAACCGCGTGGCGCCCAACGCCGCCGCCGTGTGGGCCAATTGCGCGCCGGCCCGGGCCACCGTCCGGTCCAGGGTCTTGACCTTCCGTTGATCCAGGTGACTGGAGCGGTAGACCACCAACCGGTAGGACCGGTCGTCGATGACAGCGGTCTGCTCCGCCGCGTGGTAGGTCGCCGCATCGGCCCGAACGCCCATGCGGCCCACCGGGATCCAGGTCGCCGCGGCAGCCCCGAACGTCTCGGGCAGGCGGGAGACAAAGCGGAGATCCTGGGTGGCCAGGGTCGCCAAGTTGGGGCCGGTGACGAGGGCGAAATCGGCCACATAGACCAACTGCTGCAATTGCTCGGGGGAGAAATGGTCCGCCAGCGCCGCCAGCATGTCGGCATTCAGGGTCTTGTCGCTGCCGTTGCCGGGCTGAACCGTGCCCACAATGGGGATCCCCTCGCGGGTCCCGCGTAGGGTCAGGATGATCTGCCGCCGGTCGGGCCGCCGGTCCTTTGAATGGCCAAAGGTGGGCCGGACGCCCACCCCGGGGTGGCCGCCGGATAGGTCCCGTACACCGACCGGGTGGTGCTGTCCCAATGCACAAAGAGGGCGGCGTCCGGCGTCCACACCTGGTCGTGGAGCAACGCCCGGGCGGCGACCGCACTAAAGACCGGGGCGCCGCCCGCCGCGGCGAGTTTGTCCAGGGCCTGGCCGAGGGCATCATCGGTCAGGTCGGCGGCCGTGATGCCGACGCCCAACAGGAGCGCGGGGCCCGTCAGCGCAAACTCTTCCTGCACCCGGTACAACGGCTGCCGGGCGGTCAGGAGGTTCAGCACCAGGGCTTGAATCCGCTCCCCGGGGGAAAGTTTACAGCGCTGCGGGTCCCAGGACACCACCTGGTCGATGGGGTCCCGGAGTCCCAGCTCCTCACACAGGGCCCGCAATAACGGTCCCGCACCCACAGTGCGCGGCGTATCCATACGGCAGCCTTCGCCATCGACCCGGCGAACTCCTTTGCGTCGTTGGCGGGGGACTAATTATTTTTCGACCCGCCGACGACGTCCGGAAGGTGTGTACCGAAACCGGTGGTGGGCATTTACTGGAACAGCTGGGGGATTAGGTCCGGAATCAGCACCATAATGAAAAACCCTGCAGCCGTTGCAGGGTTTCAAATTTGAGTGGTGCCGCAGGGCGGAATCGAACCGCCGACACGAGGATTTTCAGATCTAGGGTAAGAGGTCTACTCTGCTGCTGATGTCGCTGGGATCCGCTCAGGATGCGGGTTTTCGAGATCCCGGGTGTCTACGACGTTGCTCCCATATCCCCGCTTCCACACGCTCCTGGTGACGCCGAGGTGACGCCGGGCTCATTTGACTCGAATCCGCGCTGCCACCAGACGAGCAGCGTAATAAAGGACGCTCCGTTGTCCCTCCGGTCTCTGACGCGCGACCACCAGCGCGGCCACCATACTGAACACGATCTCGCCAAGCATACAGGAACCGCCGCATCCGGCAACGGCGCGTCCGTTCAGACAATACTGGCCAGGCGTCTGGAAATGCGGCAATGCGGGCCAAGGTCTTGAGTCCGTCGTAAACCACGCCATCGGACGGGCAGCGCGCCTTCCTCATCCGGCACTTGCTTTCCACGACCGCCAATGCCATAATGTGACCACGAGGTGACCACAAATGAAGACGGTGGGTGTACGGGAATTTAGAGACCACGCGACCAGTTACCTGGCCGGCGCCGAACCCATTGCCGTTAGCAACCGCGGTGTTGTCATTGGCTTTTACATCCCCTTGCAACGAGACCATGAACAGACTGAACGAGCCTTAAAGCAGTTGGGGACCAAGGTCCAGCAAATTCTCGCGGACACCGGGATGTCCGAGGATGAACTAGCCGACCTCTTCCGACTTAGGGCGCCCATCGAATGATTGTGGTGGCAGACGCCAGCGTCCTGGTCGCCGAATTACTGCGCCGGAGGGGCCGGGACTTATTGTCTCACCCGGACCTACAAGTGGTCGTCGCCGAGGACCAGTGGAACGAAACCCTCCACGAGTTGGACAAACGTTTGGCGGCGATTACGCAGCACCGTCAACTGACCTCCGCCCAAGCCCAAGCATTGCGGGCAGCAGTGCATGAGTTGGTGGACTCCCATGTAATCGAGGTCATCCCCCGAAGTTTTTATGAGCATGCCGAATCTACCGCTCGTCGTCGGATTCCGCGGGACGCTCGGGACTGGCCCACAGTAGCCCTGGCGATCGCGCTGAACGCCGGCATCCTCACGGGCGACAACGACTTTTTGGGTTGCGGTTGCCCGACGTGGACGGTCGAAACCCTGGCTCGGGAACTGGAGTGAAATCTGGGAGCATGACGCCACCAATCGCCAGGCGCCCAGTAGGTCGGCCTGTCATCTCATTAAGGAGGGCCAATCGTCGTGAGCGACCACTCTACTTCCAGTTTCTCCAACCAGGCCAGCCGGACTGATTGGGTTCGCATCCACCAGATGACCGATGCGGACCTTGATTACAGTGATAGCCCAGCCGAAGACGAAGCGTTTTGGGCAGAAGCCGAGTGGTGGATACCCGTATCCAAGACGCGCCTGTCGCTTCGCCTCGACGGCGATGTGGTGGACTGGTTTAAGGCACAAGGACCCGGCTACCAAGGCCGCATCAATGCGGTCCTCCGAGCCTATGTGCGCAGTAAGGTGAAGGCTTAGGGGTGGCCCGCGTTCGCTAAGTTGGCACACGGCAGTTGTGCTCACCGTGCTACATCTGGTCGTCCGCACATAAAATTTGGCAGGAACCCCGTTTTGGCCCGCGGACATTGTTGCAATGGTCTCGCAAAGGATTCGGGGGGCGCTCTGGCGAAGTCCGATCGGCAGGGAAGCGTCCCCGCGTCCCGGGATTGTGGTCGGCGCCGCCCCGATCCTCCGCGCCCTCGCGGACCGCATCGGGGTCGTCGCCGTCATTGACAGCCTGGTCGCCTGGGATCCCACCCGCTGCCATCTGTCCCCCGGGGGAGCGCATTCTGGCGCTCGTCCTGAACCTCCTCACGGATCGCCAGCCCCTGTATCAAGTGGGGGACGCGTTCCAACTCACCGATGTGCCGTTGCTGCTCGGGCCGGGCGTGGCCGCCGAGGATCTCACCGACGATGTCTTGAGCCGGGCGTTGGACAAGCTGGCGGCCGCGGGGCCCGCCGCGGTCTTCAGCGCGGTGGCGGCGCGGGCGGATGCCGTGGAGACGATCGATCGCGGTGGGATGCACTTCGACAGCACCTCGCGCGCGCTCTACGGGGACTATCCCACCGCGGACGGCACGCACGGGGTGACGCCCCGCCACGGCCATTCGAAAGATCACCGGGACGACCTGACACAGCTCCTCTTCCCCTGTGTCGTCAACCGGGAGGGCGTGCCCCGGATGGGCCCGGGGGAGGACGGGAACCGCTCCGACAAACGGCTCAACCGCCAGCAAATCGACCGACTGGGGCAAGCGCTCAGCCCCGAAGCCCTGCAGGATCTGGTGTAGATCGCCGATTCGGCCCTCGTGACGGGGCCGAACCTGGACGCGCTAGCGGCCATTCCCCTGACCTGGCTGTCGCGCCTCCCGGACACCTTCGGGGTGGCGGCGACGGCGAAAGCGGCGGCGTGGGCCGCGGACGCGTGGATCCCCCTCGGCCGAGGGGCCCAGACGCCTCGGGCGGCCACCTATGCGGCGAGCGAGCAGACCGGCACCATTGGCGACCGATCCTACCGTCTGGTGGTCTACCGGTCGTCGCGTCGGGACCGCCGGCAAGCGAAGACCCGGGACCGCGACCTGGTCCAGGCCCGGGTCGCGGCGGAGCAGGCGGCCGCCGCCCTCAGCGCGCAGGACTTTGCGTGTGCGGTGGATGCCGAGGCGGCCGCGACGACCTTCGCGGCGACCGCGCCCCGCTGGTGGCCCTGCCCCTTCACGGTCACCCCCGCCCCCCTCACGGCCAAACGGACCCGCCCCGGGCGGCCGCGACGCGACGAGCCGGCCCCGACCCACACCGTCTATCGGGTCACGGTGACCTGGGGCCCGCGCGACGACGCGGCCGTGCGGACGGAGCTGGCCCGCCGCCGCACGTTTGTGCTCATCACGACCCTCAGCGCGGACCAGTACGACGCGGCGGCCTTGCTGCGGGAATACAAGGGCCAGACCAGCGTGGAGCAACGCTTTCACTTCCTGAAAGACCCGGCGTTGGTGGACGCCGTCTTCCTCCAGCAGCCGGAACGGATCCAAGCGTTGGGCTACGTCATGTTGCTGGCGCTCTTGCTCTTCAGCTGTCTCGAGCGGCGGGTGCGGCAGGCGCCGGAGCCGTTCCCGACGGCCTATCGCGGCCGGGTGGTGCGGCCCCCGGGGCCACTCATTTTGCACCACTGCCGCGGGATCCCAGTGATGTGGCGCGACGCCCCGCACCGATATCTCGCGATTCCGGCCGCGCATCGTCCGGCCGTCCGGGTGCTTCTCGAGGCGCTGGCCCTGACGGAGACGATTTACACGTATGGTGGGAGTCAAGCCCCCCCCCCCGTGTTAGGCGGAGTTCGCCTGGGGACTGGGTCCCGACAGGGCCGGGTCGGTCCAGTGTGACCAGCGTTGCGCGAGAGGATAGGGCGGCAGAGTGCGGAGCGTATGACGAATGGCGCTCAGCTTGTGCTGGTAACGCCGGCGATTCATCTCGTGCGCATAGCGGCCCTCTCGCCACACGCGCCACGCCGCCAGGAGCAGTTTGCGGGCGATGGCCACAATCGCTCGCCGTTTCCCTCACCGCGGCGCCCAACGGGCCCATAAGGCGGCCCACGGCCCCTCGGTGCTCCGAATGGCCCACCACGCGGCCTCCACCAGAATCCGTCGCCACAACGGCGACCCCTGACGACTCATGGGCCCCCGCCAATCGGCTTCGCCTGATTGGTGCACGGTCGGATCCAGGCCCGCGTAGCGGGTTACCTGCCGCGCCGTCCGAAAGCGCTGGGGATCGCCCAGAGTGGCCCCGAGCGCCACACCGGCCCACGGCCCAATGCCTGGGATGCTCCACAGCCACCCGAGTTCCGGTCGGTCCTGCACCCGCCGCAAGATCTCACCGCGGAGTCGATCGGCTTCCGCCGCCGCCTGATCCGCCAGCGTCAAGGCACTGGTGACCAGGATCCGCGTCGCCTCCTCGACGGCCTCGCCGTGTTCAGCGAGCCAGACCGCGACCGGTTGGCGCGCAGGTACCGCCCATCCCTGGCGCAGCAGGGTGCTCTTCGCCCGATTACGCCACGCCCGCGCCGTGGCCGCACAGGCGTCGACTTGGTGCAGCAAGGCGCGCACGGCGCGGCTGTCCGCAGGAGGGACCCACACCGTGGGTAACGTGCCCAACGCTAGCATCTTGGCCAGCCGCTCGGCATCCACCCGGTCGGTGTGCCGCCCCGAGCCGAACCGTTTGAGAAGCAGGGGCGGGGCGACCGCGACTTGACTCGCGCGGGCGACGAGCTGATCATAGACCTGAAACGCATTGCCGGTGGCTTCGAGGGCCACCCAGGTCTCGTGCGTCACCTGGGGCAAGAACTGCTGCCAGCCCTCCGGGGTGTTGGGGAACCGGCCATGCGCGCCTTTTTGCCCCGGCCGAAACCAATACCCGTGGACGTACTGTTTGTGGAGATCCAGACCCAGATAGACCGCCATCGCGTCGCCTCCTTTGTCCTCCTGCATCGCGTTCTCGGCGTCATCGCGCACTCACGTAGGCGAGCCACCGGCTGACGGCCGGGCTCATGCGGGGGTCATCCGCGGGCGGGGGCCAGTCACACACCACGTCGGAGCCGGCTTAGCACCGCTCCAGTAAAAAAGTCGACGCCACCCGCCGCCGGCGATGCACCGTGCCCGCACAGACTGCCAGGAGAATACCCCACGCCGGGGCGACGATCCTCCTGGTCTGTCGGGCTTGACTCCCACCATACCCACACCACGATCCCGGCCCGGGCCGCTCCGTCCTAAACCCCTCAGGCCGGCACGGGCGACGTGCGGAAGCTAAGCAACAGGGTGATGGCCTCCTCCATCTCGCCGCGATTGCCCTCGGGGACCAAGACCACCCGGCGCCCGCGCCTGAGCGCCGCGTACAGTTTTGGCAGCGATCCTCCGACCGGCTGGCTCGCATCGTCGCGCACCGTTTGACACGTAGAAGGACGGGAAGCCGTAACGTGCCACCCTGGGTCACACGCGATTAAGATGTCTCACGAGACATCAATCCGATGGGGGCGCCGTGCCCTCAACCGACCTTACCCCCAAGGCGTCTCGATACCTGGCCGGGTTCGCACGTGACGCCCAGGGAGACGACCGGATGGTGCTCGTGCTTAGCGACTTTCCGTTCCTGGTGTGCTGCACCCCCGACCCCGCTGCCGCTTCAAAGACGCGGAGGTGGCGCTGCGTCGGGCTAGCGCAACAGGGCGCAGGACCTACCGGGGCACGACGGACACGGAGGCCGGCCATACCAAACATTGGGGCACGTCATGGGCTGGCGCTAAGGGGCACAGGCGCCCCGCACGATGCGTCCGCCGATCCGGCTGATGCGCCCCCTCTCCAGGAGCACCTCGAAATGGCCACGCGCTTGGAACGCGGTAACGATGGCGGGTATCGACGGGCTGCCCACGAGGTCGCTGTACCCGTCCTCGGCAGCCAGGTCCGTTCGAAGGCTCGGACAGCGGACGGCTGTCGGACGCCCCGTCTCACTGAGGCGGCGAACGCTACCCCGCCAGATACTTGGCCATGAAGAGACACGGGTTGTCTTCACCCCAGAGGGTGGGAAACACCTCCAAGGGGCGGAACCCCATCGCCTGATAGAATTCGCGAGTCCGGGCGTAGCCCTCGTCGGACCGTGACGCATCCAACGTTTTGACGGTGAGAAACTCGCTCCCCTGGTCCCGCGAGAACTGAATCGCCGCGCTCACCAGTGCCTTGCCGATACCGTGTCGGTGGAAGGCCTGCTCGATGCCCATGCAGAAAATCTCCGAGGTGTAGGCGTTATGGCGTTGCAACGACAAGAATCCCACCGGGCATGCCTCCACGTAGGCGGCCCAGAACGGCAGGTCCTGGGACGTTTGCACGTAGGCCACGCGCGCGTCTTCGATCCCGAACCAGTCCGGCAGCGACCGCAGCACCTGATCGGCAATGGCCGCCTTGTCCTGTCGATCCGCAATGACACGAATTAAGTAATCCGCGATGTCCACCTCCTGGCCACCCCAGTGTATCGCCGTCTCGGGTCCCGCGATCAGCGCTGATTCACGGCGTCCTTCTCACGATCCGACGCCCCAGCACATCGTCCGCGGTCGAGGGACCGGTCGCCCATCACACCACGAGGCCGTTTCGCCCATCGACGACACCCGGGACCACGGGTGGAGACTGAGCGGGCCATGTCCGCGCGTTCTCAACGGATACCGTGAACCGGTGTCCAATTCCTCGTGGGCCTACGCCGTGGGTCTCGCCACCGGTTGAGACCCGGTGATTCCCCCGCACGCTCCCATCATGAGACAGGGAGCGGTCGCTGGATACCGGTCCGATAGGGTCCGGTTGGGGCCGGGATGTTTGCGATCCGTCGCGGGGTGCGGCTCACCGTGGTTCCCACAAACGGAGCCGCATCCGCTTCGAAAATGCCGACTTCCACCAACGACCGCACTCCGTGACAAAAACAGTTCGCGCGGACGCGACGGCGATCGGGTCGCATGGCTGTCTGCCGAGAGGCCGCACCTTCCGACGCCGCAAGCGGCCGCGCCGTCCTTCGCACGATGCTGCGGACGCGTCCTTGACGACATCCGACCCAAGTCCTCGACAGGGGAGGTTTCCCCAGACAGGCGGCGTATGTCTTCGGTATTGGAATCGCAGGCAGCATGAAATTGGTCGGATTCACGAGGAATCATCCTGTGGCAATGGGGGCTTCCGAGGTCGAAGGGAGTTATGCACATGGCGGACGCGGCAACCCAGGTACTAGAGACGTGGCGCAACCGTCTTATAGATCTCACCTTTCGAAATCCCCTGCTGGAATTGAAGCCGCGGTCCCTGATCACCATCGCAAATCCGGACGGTGTTGAACTATGGCAGGCTCTCCGAGACGGGCGTTCGTTCCGTTTCCCGCTTTGGGAGCGGCGCCGCGCCGAAAGCACGCAGGTCGACTCCACCTCCGACGACACGGAGCCGCGCGCCACATCCGTGATGGTGCCGGGGGACATAGCCGTCGAGAGTGAAACGGCTTCGGTGGGACGTCTGCTGAAACGGCTGCAGGATGCGGATCGCGCCCTCCTCGAGGAGCAGGGAGTGGCGAGCCTGTACCTCGCCGTCGGCGTGCTCAAATGGCACGACGTTCAAGGGGCGACCGAACACCGCTCGCCTCTCCTGCTGCTGCCGGTCAGCCTCGAGCGAGCGACGCCGCTCGAACCGTTTCGCCTCGTCGCGCGAGACGACGACCCGGCCGTGAATCCCGCGCTCCGGGAGCGTCTCCGATCCGATTACCACCTCGATCTCCCGGGATCGGACGACGAGGAGATCGATCCGGCCGCCTATCTGACCGCGGTGAAACATGCCGTGAGGCGACACAAGTGGAGCGTCGAACCCCATGCGTATGTGGGCCGTTTTCATTTCGCCAAGTTGGTCATGTATCGTGAGATGATGGAGCGCCTCCCCGACTACGCCGCCCACCCCCTGCTGAACGCCCTGGCGACCGGATCCGCTGTGCGTGATGCGGTGGACGGGACGACCGTGGAGGCGGACGCCTTGGACACCCTGCCTGTCGACGACGTCCACGAGGTGCTGGACGCGGACAGCACGCAGCTCATCGCCATCCGCAAGGCGCTCACGGGCAGTCATCTCGTCATCGAAGGGCCGCCGGGGACGGGTAAGAGCCAAACCATCACTAACATCATTGCCAGTCTCCTCGGCGAGGGGAAGCACGTTCTCTTCGTGTCGGAGAAAGCCGCCGCCTTGGAAGTGGTGGCGAGCCGCCTGCAGAAGGCCGGTCTGGGTGAGTTCATCCTGCCCATCTATGGCAAGCCGGATCGCGGCGCCATCGTCCGGGATCTGGATCACGCCCTGTCCACCCGGCCGGCCCTCCCCGTCGTCGACGAGCAGTTTCTGTCCCCCTACCTCCAGACGCGGACCCGGCTGCACACGTACGTTCAGGCCTTGCACACACCCGTCGAGGGAACGGGCTGGAGTCCGTATGCGGTGTACGCCCGCCTATCCCGCTTGGAAGAGGCCCCGCGCATCGATTTTCCCGTGCCGGACCCGGTGGCCTGGACGGAGGAACGGCGGCGGCAGCTCAGCGACATCCTGGACGGCCTGGCCACGTATTCGAGCGTGGTGGAAGCAGGACCCGATCATCCCTGGTTCGGGTATGCCGGCGGAGACACGGAGCTCCTCGCCGCGCGCGAGGAGCGGGCCGACGATCTCCTGGGCCTGTTGACGGCGATGCAGGAGCTAAACGCAGCGGCGGCGGCTGTCGCCACCCGCGTGGCACTCGCGCCCCCGTCCACGGTTCAAGACGTGGCCGGCCTCGCGACCCTTCTCCGGTTTTGTGACAATGCGCCCGTCACGGGTGGGCAATGGTTCGAACCCACGGCGATTGCCGAGCTCTCGGCCCGGGCGCGGGAGTGGGCGGCCAAGACCGCCACCTATCGCGAGCTCGCGACGCGGCTCAACCCGCTCTATCCGCCCGAGACGAGGCTTTCGGGCTCCCGGCTCACGGCGTTGAAGGATGTGGTCGCCGACCTGGACAACCTGAGGACCTTGCATCCCGACCTCGACACGAACCTGGCGCCCGCCTACACGCAGTTCGTCCATTCCGAGCGCCTCCTCGCCAGCCGGGACACGCTGAACACTCTCCAGCCCTTTCTGGTGGAGGAGCTGGGATTGCCGTGGCCAACCCTCGTCGCGGACATCCCCCGCCTGCACCGCCTCCTGGAAGGGCTGCTCGCGACGCCCGCGGCTGAACCGGCATGGTTGGCCGGGGAGGGCCTTCGGCGCGCGATGGAGGCGGTCCACGGGGCTGAACCGCATCTCACCTCCCTCGGCCGCGCGCGCGAGCGATTGGATGCGCTCGCGCCGCTCTGGCGCCAGACGGCGGCCGACGATGTCGCCGCGCGCCTCGCGCCGTTTCGATCGCCGGTGCGACGCCTGTTGAGTCGGAGCCGGGTCGCCGCCATGGTCGACGACCTCTCCCGGATCCTCGGGGCGCAGCAAAACTGGAACCGCGTGCATGAGGTCGTGGGGTTGATGCGCCGGGTGGACGCCGAGACCGCCTGGCTGAGGGAGGCGGACGGCCCACTCCGAGCCACACTCGGTCGATACTACAACGGCTAGACGACCGACTGGCGAGCGGTTCGGCGGGCCTGCGACGCGGTCGCGGCGTTTACGGCCGACTTCGGTGAGGGCCCGCGGTCCCCCCGCCTCCAGGCGCTCTTGACGGCGCCGGTCCATGACGCCGAGAGCCGGAGACAACTCGCCCAGGCGCGCGACGCGTGCCAAACGCTGACCGCGGCGCTCGAAGTGCTGAAGCCGGTTCCCGGCATCGCCTTTCAGGGATCGCTGAGCGATGTGGCCGCGCAAGCCCGCGCCTATCTCGACGCGGCCCGGTCCATGGAGGGCGTAGCCGAGATCCTGAACAGCCGGACGACGCCGGACGTCTCCCGGGCCGACCTGGCCATGGAAGTGCAATGGCTCCGCGAGTCCCGGGACCACGAACGGGCCATGGACC
>DAHVOH010000087.1 GCA_027318915.1 Clostridiales bacterium | reverse complement strand
GCGGCCGTTTCGGGTCCGCAAGCATTTGGCGCGACTCATCGGAGGTGACAAGGATGGCTGACCTGCCGGATGACTGGGAGGAACGGGACTTGCGCGCCTGGTTCGAGCAAAGCGGTCTCCTGCCCATCCCTCGCCACCTTCAGTTCGATTGGAGTCACGGGGAGTCCCGGCAGGTGCCGCCAGCGCCCGCGCGCGGCCGGCTGTGGACCGGGGTTGCCGCGCTCGTGGGCGCGCTCATCGTGGTAGGAGTCTACCTCCACGGCGTTGGGGAGCGCCACCCCCCTCCGCAGTGAATGCCAGCCTGGCTCGAGCGGCCAAGGCGGTGTCTTTCGCGCCCGAGATCCCCCGGTCCGTGCCCTCGGGCTTTGAGTTGGCCGCCGTGGGCGTGGACCGGCCACCGGAGGGACTGCCGAACGCCAAAAAGCTCACGACGCTGATCCTCACGCATCGCTCCCCCAAGACTTTTACGCTCAGCGAGACGGCGGTCACGGTCAGCATCGTCGGCGCCCGGCAAGACACGGTGGTCTTGGGTCGGCCCCTCTATGTATCCAGCCGGGTGACCCACGGCGTCACGATCCTGGCGGCCACCGTGCATATCGATGGGGTCAGCTACAGCGTAACCTCTCCCGGCTCCCTGACCTTGTCGGAGGTCGAGCAGGTATTGGAAACCCTCCACAGCGAGCGGGTCGGCGTCTGACGAAGACCAAACGCGTGCCATGCCCCGGGTGCCCCCATCGGGTTCGATGGATGATGGCTGTTGATGAATGGCGGAGCGGGATGGATGACGCCTCTGAAGAACAGCGGCTGGCTGGGGAGCACTCTTGCCGCCTTGCTCCATCCGTCGACGGACCGCGCCCGGCAGCGAACCACGTCGTGCCCGGCGGAGATCGCAACGCGGTGCAAGAGCTCCTCGGGCGGAACCGGGAGCGCCACGCCGAGATCACCTGTGGCTCGTATCCTGCGGGATAGTACTGGCCGGGACCGGCGTTGGCCCGCCTGGACCGTACGATGGGCGGTCGGCGGCTCGTCCCGCGTGCTCCGCGCCGGCAGGGGCGCAACGAGACGGCGCGCCGCGCGCCTGCGTCCCTGGCTCCCACCGGGAGGATGGACAGGCCGGACTCGGGACCTACCGCCCTCCCAGGTTCAGACGGTGCTCAGCTGCCAGCCGCGGAATCGAAGACGGGTCAAGGTCGAGCCCATACCGCGCTGCCAGTGCGACCAGTGCCGCGAGGTCTGGGGGACCGTCCGTATCGAGGATGCTGCCCAGTTCGGCGAAATAGGATTCGAACCCTGCCGGGGAGATAATCTCCAGCAGCCTCGCGGACCTATCGGCGGCATTCCAGAACGCGTGGGGGATGCCACGGGGCTTGACCACCACGCTACCCGGTCCGACCGTAAATGCCTGTCCGGCGATCTCCACGCCCACCATCCCCTCGAGCACGATGGAGTACTCATCCTCATGGCGATGCGTATGCACGGGAGCGCCCAGGGCCCGGGGCGCCAGCGGGTGCTCTACGACGGTGAACCGGTCCGCTGTCTCGGTGGCGGGAAGGAGCAGCAACGCGCCCAACGGGCCATCGAGCAGCGTCCGTTGGGCGCTTGGCGCGATCACGGATCCGTGACGTGCGGGCATCGTTTGGTCCTCCTCTGTGCTTCCCTCTGATGCGATTGAATGAACACCTGTGTATAATAGCAGTCTAAGGGGGAGTGTCGGCTGTGTCAATATCAGAGAGCAATGGTGTTTAACGAATGGGAAGCAAACGCAAGTACGAACTCCGGCGCCGGGCTGATCGCCAGGTCGAGACGCGCCGTCGCATTGTCGAGGCAACCACGGCGCTCCACCAAGAGGTCGGACCGGCGAAGACGACCATCAGCGCCATCGCCAAGCGAGCCGGCGTGGAAAGGCTCACAGTGTACCGCCACTTCCCGGAGGAGGGGGAGCTGCTTCGGGCCTGCCAGGAACACTTCCTGACCCGCCACCCCATCCCCGACCCCACACCGTGGAGCCGCATCGACGACCCGCCAGCCCGCTTGCGCTCGGCGCTCTCCGCCCTCTACGCGTACTATCGGGCCACCGAGGCGATGACGGCGAATGTTTTGCGCGACGCCCCGTCTCTCCCGGTGCTGGCCGAGCTGCTGGAGGGCCTGCCACGCTACTTTGCCAGCGTCCGGGACCTGCTCACCCGCGGATGGACTGCACGGGACGACGATCGGACGCTCGTGGAGGCCGCGATCGAGCACGCGCTGCAATTTGAGACCTGGCGTTCGCTGACACGGCGGCAGGCACTCACCGACGACCAAGCGGTCGCGATGATGACCAGACTTGTCATCTGCTTGTCGAAGTCCCCAAGGTGACGCCGGTAGGCCCCGTTTCGCGAGACGCCACAGGGGAGTGGCTACGGGCCATCAACAGTTCTCGAGGGACGCCGGCCGCCGGACGGCGCGATACCCGGCGCCGTCCGCTTCGGCCGACGCGCCCAAGCGGTACGGTGCGTCGCCCTTGCGACCTCCGCGACACCATCGAGCGCCATGCTCGGGTCCGTCAGTGACTCCGCCGCGCAGGGCGGCTACATTCGCCGACTCGCCGGCACCTTCGTCCTGCGCAAACCTCCTGGAACCCTGTCGTGCCGGGGGGATCACGCCTTGGCCGAAAGAGGCTCCTGAAACCGCCTTGCACCTCGAGGCATCACCCCTCTCTCCCACGCCCGCTGTCCGGAGGGAAACGCCGGCCGCCCCGACGGAGACGGAGGCTCTGCGCGTCCTCTGACGGGATACATCGCCACACGCCCGGAGGCTTGGCCTGACCGCGGCATGGGGATGCCGATGTGTCCGTGCGCCCGACTCGCGTCTGGCCCTAGGTGTTCTGCCGCCAAGACACAGACAACCCGGGTGATCGGGCTCCGCGCATGAGACGAGGTGCCCTTGGGTCGATGCGGGAAGGCCGAGAGCGGACCGGCAGTCCCGGTTGTAACGGCACGCCCGCCACCGGACAAGGTCGAGCGTCCGGGCGGTTGCGGGCGGCTCGGCGAGCAATGCGGCCCGCTGGGCTGGTGTCGGCGAGGCCAGCGAATCGGTGCACCGCCGAGAGGGCGGGATCGGACGATTGCGTTGAGCCGTCAATCCCAACCCCGGGCCGGTGCGCGCGGGATGTCCCCGACCCACAAGACCACGGGGGCCCTGGGTTTGCATCACCAACTGTGGAACAACCCGGTGGTGTTCGTTCGCCGCGACGCGAGGGTCCCTGTGCCGACCGTTCTTCACCAGGCGCTCGGCCGCGTTCCTGCCCTTTCTGCACACGTTGGCGCCGTGTGGCGTGGTGCTCACGGAGTCGGCTGCCGTGACCGCCCCGAGGAGTGTGACCCTCGGCGTCGGCGGCCACAGGGGCGAGGCCGAGATCCCCCCAACCAAGCGTCCGGCGGGAGCCCCGGCGGTTGGGGGACAGCACCGCCGACCGCCGGATAGAACGCGGCACCCAAGGCATTGTCTAAGAGCGGCCGCAACCGGACGTCCCGGCCTGACCGGGATAGGCGCATGGGACTCGCAGAACCCGTCGGTTTCGCGCCCCAACCCGCCATCGCCCCACCCCGGCGGGATGACTGCCCGGGCGGATCCCCGGTCCGTACGACCGCGGAACGCCTTGGTGCCGGTCGCCGCGGTTTCCGGCAGGCCCGCCCCGCTCACGCCGGGATCGCGGAGGCTCATTGGCATCGTTTGCCTGTTTGTCCCGTCGCGGGACCCACGACGATCCCGGCCATACCGTCGCGGCGACGAGGACAAGATCGCGCATCATTGGCCGCTCATCTTTCGCATCATCCTTGACGCATCATCACAGCTTCTGTAACGTCATAGCAACAGCGAACTATTCGCATTACAAAAGGCGGGCCGACTCATGGAAGACCGAACCCAAACTCTCGACACCAATATCGTCAGCTTCTGGGGACTGGTCAGTCAAAGCCTGGCCGGCATGGCTCCGACCTGCGACGTGGTCGCGTTCATGACGGCCGGTGCTGCCTTTGCCCTGGTGGCGTTGCCCCTCTCCTATCTCTGGGCTTTTGCGCTCATGTTTGTGGAAGTCAACACCATTTACCATCTGTCCAAGGATCGGGCCTCGGCCGGCGGGTATTACAGCTACGTGTCCCAGGGTCTGGGCGGAGGAGCCGCCGTCCTCACCGGCTTCATGGTGACGTTCTACCAGGTGCTGAGCGTCGCCGGCGTCCCGGTCTACGTCGGCGGCGTGTTCCTGCCGGGGCTGGCCGCGGAAGTCGGCTGGGCATTGCCGGGATGGTTCTGGATAGCGGCCATCCTGTTCTTCATCGGGGTGCCTTGGACCCTGGCGGTGTTCGGCATCCGGCCCACCATCAAAGTGCTCGCGCTCACCAGCATGACGGAGATTGTGTTCTTGATCGGGGCGTCGCTCATCATCATGACCCACGTGCATACCACGCATCCGTGGGCGCCGTTTCGCGTCGGACTCACAGGCTACAAGGGCGTGGCCATGGGCATGATTTTCGCCATCACCAGCTTTATCGGCATCGGCAGCCACGCACCGTTGGGCGAAGAGACCAAAGGCATCCGCACGCAGCGCGGCCGGCTCATCGGCAAGGCGGCGCTGGTCTCGCTGACCCTTGTGGGCGCGGCTCTGACGCTGTCCGCCTACGCGCTCACGGTCGGGTGGGGAGAGGCCCGCATGGGCACCTTCGCAACCGCCAACGCCCCGGGCGTGACCGTCTTTCTGCATTACCTGGGTCCGGTGGGGGCCATTGCGCTGGTGGTGTTGGCCATCAACAGCGCGTTTACCGACTGCCTCGCCCTGTTGACCAGTTCCGCCCGCGTTCTCTATGCCATTGGCCGCGATCAATTGATTCACACCCACTTCGGATTGGTCAACGGCCGTCACGCGCCCGCGCCGGCCGTCACGCTGCTGGCCTTCCTCGCCGTGTTCGCCGCCATCGGCGGCGGTCTCTGGCTAGGCCCAGCCCAAGCATTCAATGTCATCACCACCGCCGTCCTGTTCGGACTGGTGACCGCCCACACGCTGATGAACGTGTCACTGATGCGCCTGTACCGGGACGATCACGGATCCCGGCACGTTCTGCAGCACTTTGTGCTGCCGCTGGCCGCCACCGCCCTTTTCTGGTGGGTGCTGTATGAATCCGTGTGGCCCATCGCCTACCCACTCAGCTGGTCCGGGGCCATCTGGCTGGCGGCGCTCCTCCTGGCCATCGGCTATATCATCCGCATCAGGCCCCGCTTGAACCACATGGATGGTCGGCGTCTGGGCTTGGAGCATGCCGGCGGCCCGGTTTAGACCCGGGCGGCGCAGGCGTCGCGCGGCGAACCGACCCGACCGCCGCCGCCGAGCCGAGCGGCCGCGGCCATCGGATCGAGCGCTCCGTCCCTTCTGAGACAACGGCCGCCCGGGCCTTGGACGGACCCACCGGAGCCGCGACGCCCTTCGCGCCGGACGCACGGTCCCTGTTACACTGAGAGCCGGGCCGCAGTCGGCGCCGGCGCCCCGGAGCCCGGAGTCCTTCCAGCCGGCGCGGGTGGATGTTTCGGGAGGAGGGCTAGCGTGCGGTGGTTGTATCGTCACCCCTGGGTCGCCCCCGTCATCTGGATGTTGATTGTAGCGGCGGCGGCGCCCATCGCGTTTTCGCTGTCCAATCATTTTGCGACCGATGGCCTCGGCGTTCCCAACAGTCCCTCCGCCGCCGTCTCCCAGGTGCTCAACCGCCACTTCGGCCAAGAGGCCAACCCCACCGCCACGGTGGTGTACTATGCGCCGGGCGGCGTGAACCGCCCGTCCGTCCGGCGCCTCATCCTCCAATCCCTCCACCGCATCGGAGCGCTGCCGATCGCCTTGAACCATCCCGGACCGGCCGCTCTCCAGGAAAGTCGCGACCACCAAGTGGCCTGGGTGTCGGTCAGCCTCCCCAACAACGCCACCGGCGGCCAGGCTGCCGCCAATGCCGTGTCGGCCCTCAAGCGGGCGGCTCGGCTCGTCCATCCCGGGCTTGCCGTTTATGTGACCGGGCTGGTGCCCGTGGTCCACACCTTCACGGCGGCGGTGGACCGGGACCTGCGCACGGCCGAGATTTTCACCCTGCCCCTGACGCTCGTGGCGCTGGTGCTCATCTTCGGGTCGCTGGCAGCCCCCGGCGGGCCGCTGCTGGCCGGCTTCGGCGGCATCACGCTGGGTCTCGCCGCGCTGGTTCCCCTGTCGCACTGGATCCAACTGGCGCCGGAGGTCGAGGACGCCGCCGCCATGATTGGGCTGGGGGTGGGAATTGACTACGCCCTGATGATGGTGCACCGATACCGCCTGGAACGTCGGGCCGGCCGGGACCCGGTGGAGGCGGCCGCCGGGGCGCTGCGCCACGCCGGCGTTGCCGTCGTCGTCTCCGGAACCATCGTCGCGGCCGCCTTCGCCATCATGATGGGCATCAATCAACCGCTCCTGCGCTCGCTCAGTCTGGGTGCGCTGGTGGCCGTCATCGCCACGGTGCTGGGAACGCTGGTCATGGTGCCATCCTATCTGGTATGGGCCGACAGATGGCTCGACTGGCCGTTTGGCGGGCCGGATCGTCCCAGCCGATTCTGGCAGGGGCTCTCGCGTCGGGTCATGGCCCGGCCGTGGGGATTTTTGGCGGGGGCGCTCCTGGTGCTGGGGCTCCTGGCCTATCCGGTGCACAGCTTGAAGCTCTGGAATCCCGGCGTCAACACCCTGCCCGCCACCAGCCAGACGCGCGTCGGCTACGACCTTTGGCTCCGTCACACCTTTGCCGGCAATGGCGGAGCGATCCTTGTCCTCGCCTACCGATCGGGCGGCTTCTGGAACGCCGAGGGACAACGGGAGCTTTCGGCGCTGAAGCGTCGCCTGTCCACCACCGTGGACGTCCACAACGTGGTGGCGCCGGTGGTGCCAGCGGCTGTCCTCCGCGGGGAGCCGACGCCGCCGCCGGCGCTGGCGCCGCTCTTGGGCGATCACAATCGCTGGGCTCAGTTCGTCGTGTACCCCACCACGCGTGCCTCCTCGCTCACCACCATGGACTTGGTGGGCAAGCTCCGCGCGAGGGTCCGGGGCGTTTCCGGGATGCGGGTGATGGTGGGTGGCGGGGCGGCTTTCACCGTGGACGTGGTCCATCTCATCAGCACGAAATTGCCGCAACTGGCGCTGGCGGTCGCGGCGGCGACGTTTTTGCTGCTGATGTGGTACTTTCGTTCGGTGGTGCTGCCGCTCAAGGCGGTGGCCCTCAACGGGGTGTCCGTGGCGGCCGGTCTCGGCATGGTGACCGCCGTGTTCCAGGATGGCTGGCTTCGGTCGCTGGTACCGCTCGGCGGAATCGGCGCCATCGACTGGACGACGCCGGTTCTTCTCTTCACGGTGCTGTTCAGCCTCTCCACCGATTATGAGGTGTTTTTGATGAGCCGGGTGCTGGATCACCACCGCCGGGGCGAATCGGACGCCGACGCCATCGCCCACTCGATGGAAGAAACCGGCCGCATCATCACCGGTGCCGCGCTCATCATGGTCACCGTCTTCTTGGCCTTCGGGCTCATCGGTCTCGAGTTCATGCAAGAGATCGGGTTCGGTCTGGGCATGGCCGTGCTGCTGGACGCGTCCGTGGTGCGGCTCATCCTGGTGCCGGCCATTATGCGCATCCTGGGCCGGGCCAACTGGTGGCCCGACGTGCGCCGTCGGATGCGCGCCACGCCCTGACGCGGGCCGCCCATGGGCGGCTTCGCCTGTGGCCTCCGCCACTGCCGGGATCTGGAAACAGGATGGAATCGGGTCGGATCGACGCCACGAGCCGGCGTCTTGGAGCTGCTTGTCCCGCGACCCCCCAGACGGCGCCTGGCGCGGTCTGACAAGATCGCCACCATCCGCCTACACTGGACGCGCCAAATCTCGGAGCCTTCGCATCCGAGACCGGGGGATCCAATTTCGGGGTGAATCTTGCGCCTAGGCAAGACGGGCCTCTCGCGTGCCCGAACCCGTCAGCTAACCCCGGCGGCCATCTCCGCGAGGAGGTTCGCAGTTGAATCGACAAATCGTTCGTCGCGCCGCGATCGGCGCTGCCGTCGCATTGGGCCTCGTGGCCGGCGGCACGGTCTTCGCGGCGGCACCGGCCACCGTGGCCGGCACCTCCCACCCCCTGTTGGTGGGTCTCCATCCGGGTCAGCAGGGGCCGGCCGTGGCCACGCTGCAGGCGGACCTGCAGTTGGTCGGCTACAGCCAGGTCCCGGTCGACGGCGTGTTCGGATCCGTCACCCAAGCGGCGGTACAAAGCTTCGAGACCGCCAACGGGCTCAGCCTCGACGGCGCCACGACGCCGGCCTTTCGCGCCGCGCTGCTGGAAGCGTTGGGATGGAGCCCGGCTCAGGTCAACGGCGGCGCGCCCAATACCGGCGCGAATTCAGGATCCGGCAGTTCCCTGGCCACGCTGGAAGCGTCTCATCCCGCCGTCTCCCAGTTGCTGGCGGCAGGCTCCATGGGACACTGGGTGGCCACGCTGCAGGCCGACCTGGCCCTCGTCGGCTACGGAACCCACCTGAGCGCCGACGGCATGTTCGGCCCGGCGACCACCGCCGCGGTGGATGCCTTCCAGCAGACGCATGGCCTGCCGGTCACCGGGTCCAGCACGCCCGACACTTGGCACGCCCTGCTGGCCGCCCTGGGCTTGGTGCCCCCGTTTCACGGCGGGCCCATGATCCTCTCCACAGCCGGTTCTAACCCCTCGGCCTCCAACGCCGACGGCTCTACCGGCAGCACAGAGACCATCGACGGGCGCCCGGTGCTGCAGGTCATCCACATGACTGCCACCGCCTATGGGCCGAGCCTGCAGGACAACTATCCCTACGGTCCTGTGGACTATTTCGGCCAACCCCTGGAACCGGGCATGGTGGCTGTGGATCCCTCGGTCATTCCATTGGGATCCTACGTCTACGTGAGCGGGTACAGCGATGCCAATCTGCCGAGCGGCGGATTTCTGGGCCATGCCATGGACACCGGCGGCGCCATCCAAGGCGACCGCATCGACATCTACATGGATGCCGGCGCCCAGACCGTGTCCAACTTCGGCATTGAGCCGGTCACCGTATACGTGCTCGGCAACTGAGCCGTTCCGGTCCAGGATTCGAAGCAGCCGACGCAAGGGCGGGCGCGTTCTCCCACGAGGGGCTGCGGCTTTCCACCGCAGCGCCCCGGGAGCGCGCCCGTTCCCCTGCGCGCGGGGCTCCCGGCAACTGGCCGAGGCTGGTGAGACCACGACGCCGTCGATGCCCCCATGGCCGCGCCGTCGATCCGAACGCCCACCCACGGCTCGTCGCACGCCGCCTCTGTCACGCGGGTGTCCCCCAACCGTGTCGGGACAGAGAGCCAAGCCGCGTGAGGAGGCGCCGCGCGGGCTTGCCCAACACAGGCGCGGCCACCGAAGAACTCCCGCACGCCTTCGGCCCGGGCCGTTCGGATCGGGTCCTGGACCGCCGTCTCCCCCTCACCCGCCGCATGAATCGCGCCGACGGCTCCCGACGCCCCGCCGGCGTCGCGACCGGCCGCGTCCCCTGCGCGATCCGGCGGCGGAGGCTTCGGCGCGCCGTCGCTTCGCTGACGCGGTTGGAGAACACGACGGCGGCGGCGGAGGGAGAGCGCCAACAAGGCGATGGCCGGCCCGGCCCCCGAATCGCCCCGCTCCCACCCCGCCTCGACGTGCAGCCGGTCCGGTACAATGGGGTGTGCTGCCGTCCGGCGCGCGTCTGCATCGACGGCTTGGAGCGGCAGGCGGCGGGGGGCGTTTGGGTGAGGCGTTCAGGCAACTGGGTGGGTCCGCTTGCCCTGACGGGCGCGGGGGCGATTTGGGGCGGCATGTACGTCATCAGCGCCGTGGTGCTGCGGGTCGTGCCGCCCTGGGTGCTGCTGGAGCTGCGCCTTGTGTTGGGGACCGCGGTTCTCCTGCTGCTCCTAACCCTCCACCCCCCGACCCGCATTGCCCCGAGGGACTGGGCGCTGATGGCCGTGCTCGGCCTGGTCGGCTTCACCGGTTCGGTCGGCCTGCAGTTTGTGGGCACGGCATTGGCCGGTGCGGCCTCCGGATCTCTCATCACCGCCGCGTCGCCCGGCCTCATCGCCCTACTCGCGGTTCCCGTCCTCCATGAAAGGCTGACGGCGGGCCACGTTCTGGCGATGGGACTCGGCCTGGCCGGCATTGTCGCGGTGGTGGGTCTGAATCACGGCTCGAACTCGGCCGCCGGGGATCTGGCCCTCGCCGGTGCGGCCATCCTGTGGGCGGTCTATACCGTGCTGAGCCGCCTTGCGACCCGCCGCCACGGATCCTTGACCGTGACCGCGTTCGCGAGCCTGTTCGGTGCCGTCTTCACGCTGCCGCTGGCAATGGTCCAGGTCCGGGGGTTGGCTTTCGCCCGGTTGGACTCGGTGGGACTGTGGCTCGGCATCGGCTACCTGGGCCTCGTTTCCACCGCCGGCGCCTTTTACTTGTGGAACCAAGGCTTTGAACACCTGCCGGCTCGGGTGGGGGCCCTCTACCTCCTGGTGCAGCCGCTGGTGGGCGGAGCGCTGGGATGGCTGTGGCTCGGCGAATCCCTCGGACTCGGGTTTGGGGTGGGCGCGCTGCTCATCGTCAGCGCGGTGATCGTGGCAAGCCGCGTGCCGGCATCGCCCCCCGCGCTCGCCAACCGGGGATCGGGCTGAAATGGGCCGACCGGCACAGACCGGGGGAGCCGGGCCTCTCGGCGCCCGGCTCCCTCGGCGCATCGTTGACCGTCAGAGCGCCACGGCGACCGATTTGGTGACGAGATACTCCTCGATGCCCCAGTGCCCGCCTTCTCGCCCAAACCCGCTCTGCTTGACACCGCCGAACGGCGTTGCCGTGCCCGACGCGTAGGGATCGTTCAAGCCGACGACGCCCGCTTCCAAACCTTCGGCCACCCGCACCGCCCGGCCCAGGTTTTGTGTGAACAGGTACGCCGCCAGGCCGTAGGGCGTGTTGTTGGCCTGGGCCAGCGCCTCGGCCTCGTCTGTGAAGGGAATCAGGGGCGCCACGGGACCAAATGTCTCTTCTTGGGTGACCAGCATGTCGGAGGAGCATCCATCCAGCACGGCCGGCAGAAAGAAGGTGCCGCGCGCCAGATCGCCCTCACGGGGCCGCACCCCGCCCACCAGCAGGGTCGCGCCCCGCTTGACGGCGTCGGCCACGTGGCGCTCACAGCGCGCCACGGCCGCCTCGTTGATGAGCGGACCAATCTGGGCTCCCGGCTCCATTCCCGGCGCCACTTTGAGCGCGCTCACCGCCTCCACGTAGCGCGCGCGAAATTCGGGCAGGATGCCGCGCTGCACCAGGATGCGGTTGGCGGAATGGCAAATCTGACCCATGGCCCGAAACCGCGCCGTCACCGCGCCGCGCACGGCGCGCTCCAGGTCGGCGTCGTCAAAAACCAGCAACGGCGCTTGCCCGCCCAACTCCAGCGACAAGGATTTGACGGTGGTGGACGCCTCGGCCATCAGCCGCTTGCCCACCGCCGTCGATCCGGTGAAGCTCACCTTGCGCACGGACGGGTGGGACAGGAGAACGTCCCCAATCTCTTCGGCCGGTCCGGTGACCAGGTTGACCGTGCCCGCCGGCAGTCCCACGTGCTCCAGGATTTCCACCAAACTCACGGCGGAGAGCGGCGTCAGGCTGGACGGCTTGATGACCGTCGTGCACCCCGCCGCCAGCGCCGTGGCCACCTTGCGGGCAACCGTCAGCATGGGATAGTTCCAGGGCGTGATGACAGCCGTCACGCCCACCGGCTCCCGCCACACCCAGAAGCGCCGATCGGTCGACGGGGCGGGCAGCACCTCCCCATGCACCCGGCGTCCTTCCTCAGCA
>DAHVOH010000086.1 GCA_027318915.1 Clostridiales bacterium | reverse complement strand
TGGTGCTGGACGACGATGCCGCCGAATTGCCGCCAGGCCAGGATGGGCACTTGGCCATCGATGTCCACAATTCGCCCCTGTTCAGTTTCCGAGGTTATTACTTAGACCCTGAGGCCACGGAGTCCCGGTTTGTGGGTCAAGGCCGCTATTACCTGACCGGCGACGAAGCCAGTATGGACCAAGACGGTGACTTCTTTTTCACCAGCCGATCCGACGACGTCATTTTGACCGCCGGCTATCGCGTGGGCCCGTTCGAGGTGGAAAGCGTTCTCAGCACGCATCCCGCAGTCGCGGAATCTGCGGTCGTGGGTGTGACGGACGAGCTGCGCGGGCAGGCCATCAAGGCTTTCGTGGTGCTTCGGCCCGGATTCGAAGCGTCCCCCGCCCTCGCGACAGAACTGCAGAGCTGCGTCCGGGATCAGTTCGCCAAGACCGCGTACCCGCGTCAGATCGCATTTGTGGCCTCGCTGCCGAAAACCCCGAGCGGCAAGATTCAGCGCTTTTTGTTGCGCCAAGAGGACGATTCGCCGCGGGCCTAGGAGCCCGTCGGGTTAGTCGATGGGGTCGGATAGGGGCCCGGGGTCGCTGTCCTTTCCCGGCGCTGCCAAAGGGCATCCGATGGCGCGGCGCGCCCCAGCCGGGGCCCCTGCACCCCCCAGGCCACCGGCCACGCCGCCCCGGGACCGTCAACCGGCCCGTCCACCGCAGGATCCGGGCCGGACTCGCCATGGCGCCGTGGAACCGCCCTGAGCGAGACCCCGCAATCGGAACTGGCGATAGCCTGGGACTGGCTTGCCGTACCGTTCCGCGCCGCCTGACGGCCGGCAGCGGGAAGGCGGTGACCGCTTCCAGAGCCGGATCGTCGACACGCCCGGTCCAATCGGGGACCCCATCCCCGGGCATGCTATGGGCATGCCCGGCCTTCCGGGACTCGGGTCGGGGTCCGGCCCGTCGTTCCTCCCCGTCATCGGTCACGGTCGGCGATTCAACGAGAACACTCCTAGGCCCACCGGCTCACCCTCCCGGCCGAATCGCTGCGCAAGGTCTTGCCGGGCCCGGCGTCCAGCGCGACCACCGAACCAGAATCCGGCTCGTCCTGAGGCGCTTGGAGGATGGTTTTCGGAATCCGTGGCGGACGTGAAAGGCTGTGGCGCACCTTTGGTGAACTCCCGTCACGAGAAATCCCTCGCCAGGCCTGGGGACGAAGTGCACCGTCACTCTCGCTCGAAAACGCCGCCGTGGCAACGATTTTCCCTCGACGTTTTGGGACGCTCCTCGACGATCGCCAAAAGTGCGGGAGACCCACGCGAAATCGGACTGCGTCGTGAAAGGCCAATCGGCTTGCATGGCTAAAGTCAAGGAATACCCGAGATGAGCGGATTCGCTGACGGGCTCTCTCTCATCCTGCCGGCAAGCAAAGCCCCCGCGCCGGCGCAATCGAGCGCCGCGCGGGGGCAGTCGACAACGACCTTGGACGGGGTCGGGGGACGATGGCTAATTGGCGGGCCCCCAGTACCACGTCGGCGTATCGACGGTGTACGTGCCACCCGCCCCTGGGGAACAGTCCACGCTGAGTTCGGTGTTCGCCGTTGTGACCGGCACCACGGCGGTCATCGTCAGCACATCGGGGTTGGGATCCGAGTAAACGAGCCAGGTCGGGAAACTGAAGAACGAAGCGTTTGTCGACAGGGCACAGGACACCGTTTGGGAGTTGCTGCTGGTGTTGATGTACGGCACGGTGATGTCGACGAAATAGAGCCCGGTCTGAGACATGATGAGATTAAAGCCGGTGCTGGACTGCAGCGGAGCAATACCACCGGCCGGACCGGTCGGTCCTGGATTACCCTGGGGACCGGTTGGCCCGGTGGCGCCACGGGGACCCATAGGACCTGTGGGCCCGGTGATGCCTTGAGAACCGGCGGGACCCGTGGACCCGGTAGCGCCACGGGGGTCGGCAGGTCCGGTGGGTCCGGCAGGCCCTGTGGATCCGCGGGGACCGGTGGGGCCGGGTGAACCCGTGGTCCCGCGGGGACCGTCAGGGCCCGTTGGACCCGTAGCACCGGTCAGCAGCACGCGCTTCGCTGACTCAGCCGGGTGGGAGGAAGCAGTATTGGCGGAGGGGTTTGCCCGATTGCAGCCGGCGAGGCCGAGCGCGAGCGCGAGGCCCACAGATCCTAGGACCAGGGAATGTCGTGCGCGGGAGAAGGTAAACATCCTTTCGTCATGGGGAGTGCGAGACCGGTGCCCTGTGACACAGGTCGACCGGGAAGGGTTGGCTGTACCGCACGAAAAATCCTGCTACAGCGTCATGGGCCCGCCAAGAGTGGGTCCCAATGTCGGAGGGGGACGTATTCTTGCACGGCCCCCAGTCCCCCATCTCTGTGGAAACCATCTCTGCCGTGACCGACGCCCCTCTCACTCGAGGGCACCCAACTGCCGGCGCCACTGACAGCTGTGCGCCAGTTCCTGCATCAGAACGCGATCGGCTAGTTGGTAGCGGGGCTACAAGAAGAACAAGCGCAAGACTTGGGCTACGGGACGCGACGGGCGGCCCTGGTGGGGTCGGACGCGACCGCTACGGGGCCAGTATGACCGTGTCGTTTAAGACTTCATCCGCCTGTGCCAATTCAGCAGCCCAGACTCAGTGCTCCGCCGGCAGACTGGTAGTCCAGAAGTCCTACTGGAGATGATCCCAGGTCTGGAAGGCGGCACCCGAGCGGGAGACGCCGCACGATTGCCGAATCCTCCTGCTGACGGAATTGCCCCTTCGTCGGGTGTGGGTGTGGGTGTGGGCACCAAACACCTTCGACAGATCCGAACCCCGTAACTTTTTGTCAGCAGGATCTTGGCTGTGATGATGAGTGAAGCCGGTCCACCGTTCGCGAGACGTGGGTGACGCCCAGCGTGGGGGCGCAGAGGCAGAGACACATGCAAAAGGAGCCGGCCCAGGGACCGTCGCACGCGGTTTGTGGGGTGGGATACGTCGAAACCGAGCAGAGCGGTGGTCGTTGCGGACCGCGGCCGAGAGCCGGTGCACCAGCGGGGGACCATTCCGAACACGCCGCAGGCGGTGGGCCAGCTAACCGCCGCGGGGATGGCCGGCACGGTCGTGGCGCCGGCGTTGACACCCAGACGCCCGGGGATCGCGGCAAGACCGACCGGCGGGACGCGCTCCGGCTGGCGGAGTGGTTTCGGGCGGGCGAGCTACGGGGGTCTGCGTGCCCAGGGCGGAGGCCGCAGCGTGGCGAGACCCGGTACGGACTCGGGACGAGGCGGTCGCGGAGCGCGCGCTGCCTGGCCGGGTGGGAACTGCCAACGGCCAAGCCGGTCTCCGAACAGGCCCCGGCGGCTCGGTCCACCGTCCAGCATCTGCGCCACGCGAACCGGGTATGGCCGGTGTGGAGGTAGCCGGACCATGGCGGGCGCGTCCGCTGGGACGATCCGGGGCCGCCCGCGTCCCTGGTGCCGCCGGCGGGGCCGTGATCAAGGAGAGCGGGTCGGGCGGCGGACGGCGCACGTTGACCTCCCCGGCAGTCTCTCCGGCGCCGCTCCCACCGGGTCCTGGCCGTGAGAGACGCCGGAGCGGGCAGCGCGCCCCACGGCCTGAGGGTCTCGGCGATCGCCGCGCCGCGCCGGACGTTCTTGCCCCAGCCATCCCGCCGGGTTGACCCTGGAGCCGGAGAGCAGTTGACAAGCGCAGGGCGGTTTTGCATAATGGCCAGAGTTTTGCTAGGGGTGTCTTTGCATGGAAGTGCGAGTCGCCGACCTCAAAAAGTGGGCGGGGCGGGAAGAGACGGTGGCGTTCCACCAAGCACCCTGGCCGGATCTGCAGGAGAGGCTCGCCGGCAGAGCGGCGGGACCGGTTGACGTCCAAGCCCGCGTGCGTCACACCGGGGGATCCTCCATTCTGGTGGAAGTTGATGGCGTTGCCGTGGTGGCGGACGAGTGCGCGCGTTGTCTCGAGCCGACCGTGGCCGTGGTCCGTTTCGCGGATGCCCAGGAATATCGCCCGGTGATTCCGGGCGACGACGATGATTGGCTCCTGTATGCCAATGATGTGGTGGAGCTCGACGCATGGGTCGCCGACGCCGTGGCGGTGGCGGTTCCGTTGGTCTCGTTGTGCCGGGCCGATTGCAAGGGGCTGTGTCCGGTGTGCGGCGCGGACTGGAATCGTGGGTCGTGCGGCTGCGAGCCGGGGCCGGATGCGCGATGGGCGGCGTTGAGCACGTTGGTTTCGAAGGACGAGGGCGGCAATTAGGAGGGTTCCCCATGGCGGTCCCGAAAAAGAAGCATTCGAAGTCCCGGAAGAACAAACGGCGATCGCAGTGGGTGTTGACAGCGCCGCAGTTGACGCTGTGTCCGCACTGTCACCAGGAGCGGGCTTCGCACCGCGTGTGCCCGCACTGCGGTTACTACGGCGGCCGGTTGATCATTGACCACGACGCCGAGGCTTGACCTCGGGGCCGTGGTTTTTTTGGCCCCAAACTTATGAGCAGATGATAATAAGGGGGTGGGCGCGTGTTGTATCACCGTCGCCAGACACGCCACGCGGTGCTTCAGCGTCTGTTGGAGACGGAACCGCTGCTGACCGACGAGGAACTGGCCCGCCAACTGGGGGTCAGTGTGCCTACGGTCCGGCTGGACCGCCTTGACCTCGGGATTCCGGAAGTCCGGCAGCGCTCGCGCCGTTTGGCTCTGCAGGCTTTGAACGACGTGCGTTCGTTGGATGGCGGCGAGGTGGTGGGTGACCTGGTTGAACTGGAGTTGGGACGCCGAGCGGCGTCGGTGCTGATCACCACCCCGGCGATGGTGTTCCAGCGCACGGGCATTGTCCGCAGTCACTTCCTGTTCGCTCAGGCGGATTCCCTGGCCTTGGCGGTCATCGACGGCGACGTGGTGTTGACCGGGCTGGTGAACAGCAAGTTCAAACGGCCGGTCCTGGCCGGGGAGCGGCTGCGAGCCGACGCCGAGATTATCCGTCGGCGCCAACATCGCTTTGTGGTGCTGGTTGTGACCCGAGCCGGCGAGGATGTGGTGTTCCGCGCCAAATTTCTGGTGGTGGCGCTGCCGGCGTGGCGGCCCTCCGGGTCCCCTTGGCCGGCGGTGCGCGGAGCGCTGCGAAGGGAGGAGTAAATGGTGCGCATTGCCCTCGACGCGATGGGCGGCGATCGAGCCCCCGACGCCCCGGTGGCCGCCGCGATGCAGGCGGTGGCCGGGGATCCCGACCTGGAGGTGGTCCTGGTCGGGCCCCGCGAGCCGCTGACTCGGCTTCTTCCGGCGCGACCGCGGCGGATCCTCATTGAAGAGGCGGATGAGGTCATCGACCCGAGTGAGCCGCCCGTCGCGGCGGTGCGTCAGAAGCCCCAATCAAGCCTGGTGCGGGCCATCGATTTAGTGCGGGCGGGACTGGTGTCCGGCATGGTGTCGGCCGGCAACACGGGCGCCTTGATGGCCGCCGGTCTGATGCTGCTGGGGCGGCTGCCGGCGGTGGACCGCCCGGCTTTGACCGCCGTGCTGCCCACCGCCGGGGGCGATGGTGTGCTGCTGCTGGACGTGGGCGCGAACACGGAGGCCAAACCGTCCCAGCTGCTGCAGTTTGCGTGGATGGGCTCGCTCTACGCGGAGCAGGTGCTGGGCCGACCCGAACCGCGCGTGGCCCTGCTCAACATCGGTACGGAGGCCGGCAAGGGTCCCGGCGCCGTTCGATCGGCGTATACGCGGCTCCTGCGCACCCGGCAGCTGCATTTCGTCGGCAATCTGGAAAGTCGTGACCTCCTGGCAGGCGGCGCCGACGTGGTCGTCTGTGACGGATTTGTCGGGAACATCGTGCTGAAGGCGGTCGAGGGCACGGCGCTGGAGATGATGCGGCACATTCGCCGGGCTCTCGGCGGATCGCTGCGGGCCCGAGTCGGCGGTCTGATGGCGCGGCCGGCGCTCCTGCGCGTGCGGGAAGCCATGGACTACGAGACGGTGGGTGGGGTTCCGCTCCTGGGTCTGCAGGGCGTGGTGATCAAGGCGCATGGCGCCAGCGGCCCGCGGGCCCTGGCCAATGCGCTGGCCCGAGCCCAGGAACAGGCGCGCCGTCGTGTGGGCGAGTTGATCGCCGAGAATCTGGCCCGGGAGGAAGCGCCATGAGCTGGCGAGCAGTGGTGACGGGGTTGGGTGCGTATGCGCCGGAACAGCGGCTGACCAATGCCGATCTGGAACGTATGATGGACACCACGGACGCGTGGATCGTGAGCCGAACCGGCATCCGCGAACGGCGCATCGCCGGGCCCGGGGAAACGGCCTCCAGCATGGGCGCTCAGGCGGCCCGACGCGCGCTGCAGGATGCCGGGCTCAGCGAAGGGCAGCTGGACTGGGTCATCTGTGCCACCAATACCGGCGACACCGTGTTTCCGGCTACGGCGGCGCGCATCCTGGACCGCCTCGGACACGCTCAGGCGGCGGCTTTTGACGTGCAGGCCGGATGCACCGGCTTCATCTACGGTCTGGTGCTGGGCTCGGCCCTGATTGAGGCGCGCATGGCGGCCCGTGTCCTGGTGGTGGCCACCGATGTGCTGAGCAGCATCGTGGACTGGCAGGATCGCTCGACCGCGGTGTTGTTCGGGGACGGCGCCGGTGCGGTCGTCCTGGAGGGGCTGGCGTCCGACAGCGGCATTCTGGCTTCCTATGTCCAGGCCGACGGCAGCGGCGCGCCGCTGCTGATGCTGCCGGCGGGCGGGTCGGCCATGCCGGCCTCGCCGGCCACCCTGGCGCGCCGGCAGCATTACATGAAGATGTCGGGCAATGAGGTGTTCCGCTTCGCGGTGCGGGCGCTGCCGGACGCCATTGCGCATGCGCTGGAGCGTGCCGGGCTGAGCGAGCGGGACATTGACCTCTTGGTGCCGCACCAGGCCAACGCCCGCATCATTGATGTGGCCGTACGGCGTTTCGGCCTGAGCCCGGAACAGGTGGTGGTCAACATCGACCGGTACGGCAACACGTCGGTGGCCAGCATTCCGCTGGCGCTGGAGGAGGCGCGTGGGGACGGCCGGCTCAAGCCCGGGCAGACCGTGGTGCTGGGGGCGTTTGGCGCGGGGCTGACCTGGGGCGCCATCGTCATCCGCTGGGGGAGTTGACATGCCGGTCCGGATTGTGACCGATTCCGCCGCGGATCTGACCGCGCAGCGTCTTCGGCAGGAACAGATTCAGATGGTGCCGCTGACGGTGCATTTTGGCGCCGAAACGTGGTTCGACCAAGTCGACCTGGATGGCGACGCGTTCTGGGCCCGGCTGGCGGAGAGCCGCGACCTGCCGCGCACGGCCGCACCCAGTCCCGGCGCCTTTGCCGGCGTCTATGCCGACTTGCTCTCCCAAGGCATGGAGGTTGTCTCCATTCATCTGTCGGGCGCTCTGAGCGGAACGGTGCGCAGTGCGGAGGCCGGTCGCCAATTGGTGGACGGACCGGTGTCGGTCGTGGATGGGCGGAGCGCCAGTTTGGGCACGGGTCTTTTGGTGCTGTGGGCGGCGCGGGCGGCGGCGGCCGGTTGGCCGCGGGGGGCCGTGGCGGCGGAGGTGGAGCGACTGGCCGGGCGCCTCCGCGTGTACTTCAGTCTGGACACCTTGGAGTATCTGGCTCGTGGCGGCCGCATCGGGCAGGCCGCCCGTCTCATTGGCGGGGTGCTGGACGTGAAGCCGATTCTCACGCTGACACACGGCACGGTGCACCCGCTCCGGCGTGTGCGGGGGGCGCGCCAAGTGGTGGCCGGACTCACCGGGTGGATGACCGAAGCGGCTTTCCCCGATCCGGTGGTGGCCGCAGTGGCGACCAGCCCGCAGGTTCCCCCGGCGATGGTCGCGGAGCTGCGGCAGCGGGTGGAGGAGCGCGTGCGGGTCCTGGGATGGGAATCCGGATCCATCGGTCCGGTGATTGGTGTTCATGCCGGTCCCGGCGCGCTGGGATTGGTGGTGCTGCCCCTGGATGACGAAGCGAGGCGGGTCTGGGAGGAAGGGGGCCCGTTGGCGTGAGCTGGGCGGCGCTGTTTCCGGGGCAAGGATCCCAGTATCGGGGCATGGGGCGGGCGCTGGCCGAGGCGTTTTCAGTGGCGCGCGACGTGTTTGGAGAGGCGGATGACGCGCTGGAGATGCCCCTCTCCCGCATGATGTGGGAAGACGGCGAGGAAGCGCTTCGGCTCACCGAGATTCAGCAGCCGGCCATTCTGACGGTTAGCGTCGCGGTGTGGCGAGCATTGGCGCCCCAGCCACTGCCCGCCGCCGGTCTCGGACTGTCCCTGGGGGAATACAGTGCGTTGGTGGCGGCTGATCTGCTGCCCTTTCGGGATGCGGTGCGGATTTGCCGCGCGCGGGGCCGGGCAATGCAGGAGGCGGTGCCGGATGGCCAGGCGGGAATGACGGCGGTGCTGGGCCTGCACACCCAAGACGTCGAGCGCATTTGCGCCGAGGCCGCGGCAACGGCGTGGGTGGAACCGGCCAATTACAACGCGCCGGGTCAGGTCGTCGTCTCCGGTTATCTGGACGGTCTGGCCATGGTGGAGCAGCTGGCGCGGGCGGCGGGCGCGCGCGTCGTGCGCCTGCCGGTGTCGGCTCCGTTTCACAGCCGGCTCTTGCGCCCAGCGGAGGCGCGCCTGGAAGAGGCGCTGCAAACCGCCCATTGGGGCCACGCCCGATTCCCTGTGGTGGCTAACGTGGATGGGGCCTGGGTCACCACCGCCGAGGCCGCCTATCCTCGCCTGATTCGTCAAGTGTCGCATCCGGTGCGCTTTGAGCCGGCCGTCCGCGACCTGATCCGGGCCGGGGTGGACCGCTTTTTGGAGCTGGGACCGGGCAAGAGCCTGCAAACGCTGGTCAAGAAGGTGGCCCGGCCGGTGGCCGTGACGTCTGTCGAGGCACCGGACAGCTTTGCCCAGGCGCTTGAACTCCTAAAAGAGCAGAGGCTATAATCATGTCGCATTTGCGGTCGCGGCCCGACCAGAGAGGAGCAGCATGAACTGGCAGGAGCGGGTGGCCCTGGTGACCGGCGGGTCGCGGGGCATAGGCCGGGCAGTGGTGCTGCAGCTGATCCAGGCGGGCCTCACGGTAGCGGTCAACTATCGGCAGACGCGAGAACTGGCCGATGCGCTGGTCGACGACGTTCGGCGAGCCGGGGGTCGCCTGGAGGCGTTCGGTGCCGACATTGCGGATCCCGAGGCGGCCGAGGCCTTGGTGCAGAGGGTCCAGGAGCGGTTCGGCCGGCTGGACGTGCTGGTGAACAATGCCGGCATCACGCGCGACAACTTGGTGCTCCGGATGAAGCGGGACGACTGGGATGCGGTCCTGGCCACGGACCTCTCAGGCGCTTTTTATTGCACCAAAGCGGCCCTTCGCGGAATGGTCCGGCAGCGGTTCGGCCGCATCGTGAACATCTCCTCGATCGCCGGCTTGGTGGGCAATGCCGGTCAGGTGAATTACGCCGCGGCCAAGGCGGGGCTGATTGGCATGACCAAAGCTCTGGCCAAGGAAGTGGCGTCGCGCGGCATCACGGTGAACGCGGTGGCTCCCGGCCTGATTGACACCGACTTGTCCCAAGGCATCGCTGAAGCGCAGCAGCGGACGCTTCTGGAACATATTCCCCTGGGACGGTGGGGACGTCCGGAGGAAATCGGGCACGCGGTGTGGTATCTGCTTGAAGCCGGCTATGTCACCGGTCAGGTTCTGGTGGTCGACGGCGGCCTCGCAATGCAGTAACAGGGGGAGACAGAGCATGGCTGAGAAGGACGCAGTGTTTGACAAGGTCAAAGAGATTATCGTGGACCAGTTGGGCGTGGAAGAGGACGAGGTGACTCCCCAGGCTCATTTCATCGAGGACTTGGGCGCCGACTCGCTGGACATCGTGGAACTGGTGATGGCGCTGGAAGAAGAGTTTGGGCTCGAGATCCCGGACGAGGAAGCGGAAAAGATCAGCACGGTGGGCGACGCGGTGGATTACATTCGAGAGAATTCCTGAGCAGACGCGCACCGAAAGGGGGTTTTCCGCGTGAGCCGACAGGTGGTGATCACCGGGCTGGGCGCCGTGACCCCGATCGGAATCGGACGGGACGCGTTCTGGCAAGGGTTGTTGGCCGCGCGGAGCGGGGTCCGGCCCATTGTGGAATTTGACGCCAGTTCCTATCCGACTCGGTTTGCGGCCACGATTCCTGACTTCGACCCGCTGCAGTACCTGGAGCGCAAGGAGATGCGGCATATGGACCGCTTTACCCAGCTGGGGATGGCCGCCGCCCAGTTGGCGTGGGACGATGCCGGCATCACCCAGGTGGATGCCGAGCGCAGTGGTGTGATGGTGGGAACGGGCATCGGCGGCATGGGCACGCTCGTGAATCAGCTGGAAGTGCTGAACGAGCGGGGTCCATCGCGGGTGAGCCCGTTCTTCATTCCGATGATGATCGGCAACATCCTGGCGGGCCACATCGCGATTCGCTTCAACCTCCAGGGCCCCAACGTCACGGCCGTGACGGCTTGCGCCTCCTCCGGCCATGCTCTGGGTGATGCGTTGCACGCGATTCAAAGTGGCGAGGCGGACCTGGTGCTGGCCGGTGGAACGGAGTCCGTGATTCTGCCCATCGCGTTCGCCGGATTCTGCAGCATGCGGGCCCTGTCGACCCGCAACGACGACTATGAGCACGCATCCCGGCCGTTCGATCGGGATCGGGATGGGTTCGTGATTGGCGAGGGGGCCGGATTTCTGGTTCTGGAGAGTCTCGAACATGCGCGGAGCCGCCATGCTCACGTGTATGCGGAACTGGTCGGATTCGGCCGGTCGGCCGACGCCTTTCACATCGTCGAGCCGCACCCCGAAGGGACCGGCGCGGTGCTGGCGATGCAGCGGGGACTGCAAGACGCGGGGGTGTCCCCGGCGGACGTGGATTACATCAACGCGCACGGCACCTCCACCCCGCTGGGAGACCTGGCCGAGACCATCGCCATCAAGCGGGTGTTTGGCGAACAGGCATACCGAGTGGCCATTTCCTCCACCAAGTCCATGACCGGCCACCTGCTGGGGGCGGCGGGCGCCGTCGAAGCCATTGCCACCGTGCTGGCCATTCGGCATCAAATCATCCCGCCCACGGCCAACCTGGTCCATCCCGACCCCGCCTGCGATCTGGACTACGTTCCCCTTGAGCCCCGCGCTCAACCGGTGCGGGTGGCGATGTCCAACGCCTTCGGGTTTGGGGGGCACAACGCCACCTTGGTGTTCCGGCAGACGCTGGAGGAGGAGGTTCGTGAGCCCGTCGCTTAGTCAGTGGATTCCGGACCCGGCGCTGTTGCAGGAAGCGCTGACGCATTCATCCTATGCCCATGAGTCGCGCCGCTCGGGCCGCTTTAACGAGCGGCTCGAGTTTTTGGGCGACGCGGTGGTGGGGCTGGTGGTGACCGAGGCCCTCTATGTCCGCCATCCGGACTGGGACGAGGGACGGCTGACCCGCGCGCGCGCGGCGGTGGTGTCGCAGCCCACGCTGGCCGAGGCCGCCCGTCGGCTGGGTCTGGGGGGGCGGCTCCGCCTGGGCCGCGGAGAGGAGCAGACGGGTGGTCGCCACAAGCCCTCCCTACTGTGCGACGCCATGGAAGCGGTGGTGGGCGCCGCATTTTTGGCCGGCGGACTGGATGCCGCGCGACAGCTGGTCCTGTCGGCGCTGACGTTTGCGTTGGAAAGCCCCCAGGCGCAGGCCGCGCCGCGGGACCACAAAACTCGGCTGGCCGAGCAGATGCGGGTTCGGGGTGTGGACCCGCACTATACCGTGATTGCCGAATCCGGTCCGGAACACCAGAAGCATTTTACCGTCGCGGTCCGGGTGGGCGATCGCGAGTTGGGCCAGGGATCCGGACGCAGCAAAAAAGAGGCGGAACAGCGTGCCGCGGCCGCCGCGCTGGCGGTCTTGGCGGAGCAAGGCGAACCGGAAGCTCCCTCCCCGGACCGTCCGTAAGAACGACCCGAGGCGCCGTGACCGCGGCATCCGGCCACCGGGGCGCCGCCG
>DAHVOH010000085.1 GCA_027318915.1 Clostridiales bacterium | reverse complement strand
GATCGCGATGTGGGCAGGTAGCAAGATTGTGCGGCTAGCCGCGAGCGGGGAGGTCGAGCAGGAAATACCGCTGCCGTGCGCCCAACCTACCAGCGTGTGCCTAGCCCCAGAAACATCGAGATGGAAGGGAACGCTCTGGGTGACATCGGCGTCTCGCTTGCGGCGATCGCTCTTCTCTTGGGCGCGAGCGCATGGCTGGCGCGAACCGGGCGAGGGCGCGGCGACGCGGCGGAGACGGCGGGTGGCAGCGGGTAGACGAGCCGAGAACCCAAGACCCAGGACGCTGGGCCGCCCGGCATTGACGGCACAATAGCTGCGTCAAGCCTCTCGACGCGACGGAACGCTGCGGCCGGCGGCACACCACGGCCTGGCCCCCGGCCCGCCGGGCGGCCGCTCCATCGGCGGCCGCCGCGGGCCGTGCTTACGGGCTTGCAGTCGGGTCCTCAGGGTCCAGGTCCTGTACATAAGCGTAGCCGAACCGGCCTTTGACACACAGGTGGCCGTGTCCCACCTCGTGGTCCAGCGGCGAGGTGACGGTTACGATGCGGTTGTCCTGGACGTGCAGCGCCAGCGTGCAACCGACGCCGCAGTACGAGCAGATGGTTTCCGTGACCGTCTGCCGCTCCGGCGCCCACGCGCCCGCCTGCCTCAGATCGTATTCGCTCTTGAACATCAGGGCACCGGTGGGACACACGCCGATGCAGTTGCCGCAATACACGCAGGTCGACTCGGGCAGCGGAACCTCAAACTCCGTCGCCACGTGCGCGTCGAAGCCGCGGCCCGCGACCCAAATGGCAAAAGTGTGCTGCGCCTCTTGCCCGCACGCCTCCACGCACTTGTAGCAGAGAATGCAGCGGCTGTAGTCGCGGACATAGAGCTCGTTATCCACTTTGACCGGCTGGGCGCCGGTGGCCGCCAGACCGGGTGGCACCGGATGGTGGTGGCCGGCCGGTTGCGGAGTCCAGGAAGCGTCTGCGGCCGCGCCGTAGCGGGAGGGGTCCGCGCCATAGTCGGCCGCCCACCGCTCCACCGTGGCGTCTGCGGCGGACAGGTCGACGGCGGAGGCCAACAATTCCAACACCATGCGCCGGCTGGTCCTCACACGCGGCGAATCGGTGCGGATCACCATGCCCGCCGTTACCGGCCGCGAGCAGGACGGCACCAGCGTGCGGCTGCCCTCCACTTCCACGACGCAGACGCGGCAGACGTTCACCGGCGCCAGATTTTCGAGATAGCAGAGCGTCGGCACGTCGATGCCCGCTCCCTCGCATGCTTCGCGAATGGTTTGACCCTCCGGCACCGAGAGGTTTCGTCCGTCGATGGTGACGTCCACGCGGCGCTGCCGGTCGCTCATGGTGTTCCCTCCTTCATGGCTGTACCCAGCAAGCCGAGCCGCAGGGCGGATTCCACGGCGTTGCCCGCCGTCTGCCCGAGGCCGCAGATGGACGCGTCGCGCATCACGGCGACCAGGTCGGCGTGCAGGCGCTGCCCGTCGGCTAACGTGCCGTGGCCTGCCGCCAAGCGTTCCACCAACTCTTCCTGGCGCGCCGTGCCGATGCGACAGGGCACGCACTGCCCGCACGACTCATCGCGGAAAAACCGTGCCACCCGTCGGACAACCGCCGTCACATCGGCCGTGTCATCAAACACCATGACCGCTCCCGAGCCGAGACTGGCTTGCCACGCCTGCGCGCCCTCCGGAGACAGCGGCATGTCCAAGGCGTCGGGCCCTACAAACGACCCGGCCGCCCCACCCAGCAGCACCGCTTGCAGGCGGCGACCGGGGGCGAGCCCGCCGGCCTGGTCCAGCAGGGCCCCTAGACGCGTTCCGAACGGCGCCTCGTAGACCCCCGGTCGCTGCACGTGACCGGACACCGAAAAGAGGCGGGTGCCGGTGACGGTTCCCGCGCCCCCCTCGGCGTAGCGGGCGCCGCCGATGCGAAGAATGAGGGGCACGTTGGCCAGCGTTTCCACATTGTTGATGACGGTGGGACGGTTGAAGAGGCCGTGACTGGTGGGAAACGGCGGTTTGTTGCGCGGCTCCGCCCGACGTCCCTCGATGGCGTTGAACAGCGCCGTCTCTTCCCCGGCCACGTAGGCGCCTTGTCCGGCACGCACACTGATGTCGAAGGCGTACGGGCGCCCCAGCACGCTCGCTCCCAAATAGCCGCGCGCGCGCGCCTGGGATACGGCCGCCTCAATCCGGCGGCGGGCGCGGGGATATTCTCCGCGCACGAACACATAGCCGTGATGCGCGCCCACGGCGTACCCGGCAATCATCAGGCCCTCGACGACGGCAAACGGGTCCTCTTCCAGCAGGACGCGGTCCTTGAAGGTGCCCAGTTCAGATTCGTCCGCGTTGCACACCACGTAGGCGGGTCGGTTTGGATTCTCCGCCACCGCGCGCCACTTGCTGGCCGTCGGGAATGCGGCGCCGCCGCGCCCGGAGAGACCGGCCTCGCGTACCTCCTGGAGGATGCCCTCGGAGCCCAGCTCCAGCGCCCGCCGGAGCGCCTGAAACCCGCCGGCGGCGCGATAGGCGTCGATGTCGGTCGGATCCACGACCCCGACGCGGGTCAGCAAACCGTCAGCCACCGACGAAACGGCTCCCGCCGATGTGGGTGAAGTCTCCGACAACGGGGAGCCTCCAGCGGCCCAGGCGGCTAAAGGAGCCACCTGGGCCGGCGCCACGATGGCTTGTTCCGGGGGCGCGCCGGCCCGCTGCACAAAGACGGCGGGCGCCTGGGCGCAATGGCCAAGACAGCTGCTTCTCAACCACGTGGCCGTTCCCAAGGGCTTGCCTTCGGGTCCCCATGTGGCTGCCAGCTGGGCGGCCAGTTCCTCTCCGCCCTGGAGACGGCACACGGCATCGTCGCACACATGCACGGTCACCGGCGGGCGCGGGTCGACGGGCAGCAGGGCATAGAAGCTTGCCACACCATACACTTCGGCCGGCGCCAAGCCAAGGCGGCGGCCGATGTAGGCAAGGCCCTCCGGGGTCACATATCCCGCGGTGCGAGACAATGCCTCTAGGGCCGGCAGGAGCAAATCGCGGTGGTCGGCTTCGCGGCGGCTGGCATGGAGATCGGGCGCGTGGCGTCCGCCCCCAGTCCAGGTCGACGGCGCGGGTCCCAGCACCGCGTCCACCGCTGCCTGCTCCGCGGCCGAAATCTCGCGCCGTCGTTCGTGAGTCCCATCCGTCATGACGGCACCTCCGTCACCGCAGTCCGACCGGCACGGATGGGTTCCAGCCGCACCGCGCTGGCTTTGAACTCCGCCGTCCCGGATTTGGCATCCCAGAAATCCGGCGTCAAGGTGTTGGTGTCAACCTGGTCGGGAAAATGCAGGGTCATGAAGGCAAGGCCGGGACGGAGCGTCGCGTCACTCCGGACGGGCGTTTCGACCGCGCCGCGCCGAGACACGACGCGGACGCGGTCGCCGTCCTGCAAGTCGTGCAGCGCCATGTCCTCCGGAGCCAGGTACAATTGGGCGCCCGGCGCCGTCGGCGGACGGTAGCGGGTGCTCATGACACCGGTGTTGAAAGACTCCAGCCGCCGTCCGGTGGTGAGTCGCAGAGGAAAGTCGTCGGTCAGCGCATCCAGGGGGCCCTCATGCATCACCGGCTGAAACGGAGCCGGCGGTCCGGTGCGCGGGTCCTCCCACAGGCGCGCGTGCAAAAACGGCGTCCCCGGGTGAGACGCATCCGGGCAAGGCCACTGGATCCCGTTCTCGGCCTCCAGTCTCGCATAGCTCATGCCCCGGTGCATGGGGGAGAGTCCACGGCATTCGTCCCAGATTTCCTCGGCGGCGGGGTGGCCCCACCCATGCCCCAGTCGCTCGGCCAGCTCGGACAGGATCCACAGGTCATCCCGCGTCCCCTCGGGAGGTTCGAGCGCCTTGCGCACACGCTGCACACGGCGTTCGCTGGAGGTGACGGTGCCCTCCGACTCGCACCAGGACGCGGTGCCGGGCAGGACCACGTCGGCCAGTTCCGCCGTGCGGGTGAGAAACAGGTCCTGGACCACCAGATGGTCCAGACCGCGCAGCAATTTGACGGTCCGCCGGCTGTCGGCTTCCGACTGGGCCGGATTTTCCCCGATGACATAGAGCGTTTGCAGTGTTCCGGCCTCCATGGCGTCAAACATTTGCGAGAGGTGCATGCCACGCTGCGGACGGATGACGGTGTTCCACGCCGCTTCGAAGCGCGCCCGCGCGGCGTCGTCGGTCTCGATGTCCTGAAAGCCCGGCAGCTTGTTGGGAAGCGCTCCCATGTCCCCGCCGCCCTGCACGTTGTTCTGGCCCCGGAGAGGGTTCAGACCCGAGCCGTAGCGCCCGACATGGCCGGTCAAGAGCGCGAGGTTGATGAGGGCAAACACATTGTCGACCGCGTTGTGGTGCTCCGTGATGCCCAGCGTCCAGCAGAGTTCCGCCCGTTCCGCCCGGGCATAGTCGTGCGCCAGTTGGCGGATCACATCCGCCGGCACTCCGGTGACGCCTTCCGCCCAGTCCAGCGTGCACGATTCCACCGAGGCGCGGTATGCGTCAAAGCCTTCCGTGGCCCGGCGGACAAACGCCATATTGGCCAGTCCGGCATGGATGATCTCGCGGCCCATGGCGTTGGCCAAAGCAATGTCGGTACCCACGTCCAGTCCCGCCCAGAGATGCGCCCACTCGGCCGACGGGGTGCGCCGAGGGTCCACGACGTAGAGGCGGGCGCCCCGCCGGATGCCCTTCAAGACATGATGAAAGAAGATGGGATGGGCTTCCCGGGCGTTTGACCCCCACAATAGGATGAGATCCGTGTCTTCAAATTCTCGATAAGAACTGGTGCCGCCCCCGGCTCCGAAAACCGTCGCCAGACCGACGACGCTCGGTGCGTGTCAGGTGCGGTTGCAACTGTCGATGTTGTTGGTGCCGAGTGCCACCCGGGCGAACTTTTGGGCCAGAAAGTTGACCTCGTTGGTGGCCTTGGAGCAGCTGAAAATGCCGATGCTGTCCGGACCCCGCTCCGCCAATCCGCGTCGGAACCCGTCCGCGGCCCGATCGAGCGCCTCGTCCCAGGTCGCTCGACGGAGCGTCCCGTCCCGACCGCGTATCAATGGCTGGGTCAAACGTCCCCTGTGAGCCATGCCGGAGCCCCCTTCCCGTCTGCCACCGATGTGTGATGGGCCAATGGTCCATGCCGTCTGTCCCGCACTGGGCCGAAGCTCATGCCTACGACACTCTGAGCCCGATACAGGTCCCCCACCATGCCGACCCGGGACCCGCTCGGACCCTACACTCACCAATGATAGTGGAGTGCCGAATTGTGTGCCACGAAAGATGACGTGCGTCAGACCCAGGCCGACCGCCGGTGGGGCATTAGAATCGATGGGCCGCCGGGGCGGGAGGCGTCGGGGGCGCCGCCGCGCGATCTCCTCTCCATGTCGACGTCGCGGATGGCGGAATGACGGCCGCGGTCATCGATCGCCGACGGGTGCATCCGGCGCATCATTACCCCGCAACAGATTCTCGATGACCGCTGTCGTTTCACGGATGAGGCGGCCACGCGTTCCCCGCAGCACGGCATGGTGGGCAACCACCAGCCAAATGGGCTCCGCCAACTCCGGCACGGGTATGCGCACGAGGTCGTCTCGCGGATTGGCCCACGAGAAGGAAGGGTCCAGAACGTATAAGAACCCGACCGCATCGCCGCGGCGAATGGTCTGGATCAATGTCGCCCCGTTCTCGGAATAGTACAGGACGCGAAATGGGTAGCCCTCCCGGCGAAAATGTCCCAGAACCAACTCGTGCATCAGGTATCCTTCGGGGAAGACGACCAAAGGATGCGCCGCAATCTCACGAAGAGTCACGCGAGATTTCTCCGCCAACGGATGTTGGGGGGAAACGGCCAGCACAATCCGGCCCGGCACCAGCTTGCGCACCCTGGTGTGGGGAAACCGGGGGGCAAGCGCATCCGTCCAGGTCACGCATCCCACATCCAGCGCGCCGACGTCGATCTTGTGCGTGATGTCGAGGGCTCCGTATTGATTGACCTGCAGCTGTACGTGCGGTTGAATGCCGGCCATACGCGTGGCCAGTTCGCCGAGACATCCCCACTGCTGCACGGTGGGGATAATGCCCACCCGTACTTCCATATGTCGGTCCAGCCGCGTTTCCTGGTAAATATCGTCGACCGCCGCCAAGATCGATTGCACATGGGTGTGGACCTGCTGGCCCTGCGCGGTGGGTATCGTACCGGTTGGCGAACGCTGCAGGAGGAGCACGTCCAACTCCTCTTCCAAGGCATGAATCTGCTCGCTGAGGGTGGGCTGCGTGATGTGCAGCGCCGCGGCCGCTTTGTGAAAACTGCCATGGCGGATCACCGCGTCCAAATAGATGAGTTGCGTCAGTCGCACGCCGCGCCGTCCTCTCTGTGATAGGGCTCGCCTATTGCCTGATGATAACGCGATATTACCGTTGCCCGAACAAGTTCCACTAGCATGAGATGCAGGAGGGGAAGCATGGCGACGACACCAAGCGTGTCCGCGTCCGCGCTGCAAGCGCTGGACGATGCGTCGGTGAACCGTTTCCACAGGCTGGTAACATTCCTGTCCGGTATGGGCGTCTTCCTGGAAGGGTATGATTTTACTAATATTGCTTCGGCTCTGATTTTCCTGGTGCCGTACTTCCAGCTGGGCGCCGTGCAGATTTCGTTTCTCGCCATCTCCACATACGTGGGCACATTCGTCGGCGCTTTGTCGGTCGGGTACTTGTCGGACCGTTTTGGCCGGAAGTTCATGTACACGTGGGACATCGTGCTGTATGGCCTGTTTGCCATCCTCAGCGCACTGTCCGTCAATTACGGCATGCTGCTGTTTTGTCGGGCTGCCCTGGGCTTCGGCATCGGCGCTGACCAAGCGCTCAGCTTCACGATCATCGCGGAATTTGCACCGAACAAGGCTCGGGGACGCCTCAACGCCAGCACCTGGATCATGTGGACGGTCGGCAGTCTGATCACCTATGCCATCAGTTACTTGTTCCTTCCGGTCTTTGGTCCCAACACGTGGCGCTTTCTCTTTGCCCTCTCGGTCATCCCGGCGGCCATCGTGTTGATCCGGCGACGCGCTTTGCCGGAGTCGCCCCGCTGGCTGTTCCTTCAGGGTCGTACACAGGAAGCAGAGGCCGTCAGTGCGTCAACCGTCGCCGGCGGCACGGGATCCGTCGCCTCGTTTCACGCCGACTCCCGCGACCGTGCGTCGCGACCGACACCGGTACGGCCCCGGTTTTCTGCCCTGTTCGCGTCACCGGCCCAAACCCGCCGCACCTTGTACATCGTGTTCATGTGGTTCTGCATCACGGTCAACACGTACGGCATCGGATATTTCACCCCATTCATCTTCAAGACCTTGGGCTTCACCGCCTCGCGATCGTTGCTGGGAGGGATGATCGTCGCCGTGTTTGCCGTTATGGGCTCGACGATCATGTACCTGTCGGTCGAACGGGCGGGTCGCAAGACGCTGGCCATCTTGGGATTCTCGCTCTTGGCGGCGGTCGACCTCACCGTATCCCTGCTGGCGCACCATCTCATCTTCGGTGTGCTGCTGGCGCTCTTCAGTCTGTTCCAGTTGTCGGCGTGGATCGGACCGGCCGGGTTGGTCGGCGTGGTGGCTCCGGAGGTCTTTCCGACCGAGATTCGCTCCCTGGGCACGGGGTTTGCGGCGGGGCTGGGTCGACTGGGGTCCATCGTGGGCATCCTCATCCTGCCGCTCTTGTTAAAGTCGGTCGGGTTGTCCGGCGCGATGTTGGTGTTTTGCCTGGATGCCGTCGTCGCTGTGGCGGCGATGATCCTGTTCGGAACCGAGACGAAAGGTCAATCGCTGGAAAAACTATCACAGTAACCCACGGGGGAGTTCGCCGCATGAACAGCCAGATCGGAACCATCGGCGTGGTGGGACTTGGGGTGATGGGACGCGAGATGGCTCGCCACTTGGGAGCGGACTCCTGCGCGGTCCTGGGCCTGGATGTTGATCCCGGAGTCTGGGCCGGAAACGACCTGGGAGGGATTGAGCGCGCGGAAAGCCTGGCGGAGCTGGCGGCCCGCGCTCAACTGTTGGTGCTCTCGCTGCCGGGACCCGCTCAGGTGGAGCGGGTCCTGGATGACATAGGCAAGATAGGAGTCTCCGACCTTATCATCGCAGACACTAGCACGGTTGATCCGCACAGTGCGGAGAGGTTTACTCGGACGGCCGCGGCATCCGGGTTGATTTATGCCCAATGTCCCGTCATCGGAGGCCAGACGGGCGCCCGGCAGGGCACGCTGACCGTCATCGCCGGGGTCGCGGACTCGGGGCGGTCGGCTCTCGCGGAGGTCCTGCCCCGCATCGGTCGTGAGATTCATTGGGTGGACAGTCCCGCCCAAGCGGCGACCCTCAAGCTGTTGAACAACCTCGTGTCGTTGGGCAACACGCTGGTATTTGCCGAGGCGTTTGCCCTAGGGGCCAAAGCTGGAATCAGCGCCGCCCGCGTCTATGAAGTGCTCCGCACGGGGAGCGCCCAAAGCACGGCGATGGACCGTCGCTGGGGGGTCAATATCGGACCCGGAAATTATCATCCCGGGTTCACCATTGATCTGGCGTTGAAGGATCTCCGGCTCGCGGGCCGCTATGCCCAAGAGGTTGGCGTCCCGTTGCTCCACGGTTCGCTAACCGCGCAAGTGTATCAGCTGCTGGCCGCACGAGGATGGGGTGGCCGGGATGTCGCCGCCATCGTGCCTTGGTGGGAAGAGATCATTGAGACGCGCATAGGAGGCGTTTGATGTCGATGCGTTTAGTGCCGCTGGTCGTGGGCGATTTGGCGGTGCAACCCGCCACCTTTTGCCCCGGCCTGTCTGCTGATGTCGCCATCAATGCCCCCATGGTCATGTGGTGGATGGAGTACCAGGGCCACCGTCTGCTGTTTGATACGGGGGGCACCGCTGTGCCGCGGGCCCACGCGATGGGCCATCGGCACTACAGCCGAACCGCGGCGCAAGAGCCACTGCAGCGTTTGGCCGCCATCGGCGCCGCGCCCGGGGACGTCGAGACGGTCGTGCTCTCGCATCTCCATTGGGACCACGCCGCCAATTGGAGTCTGTTCGCTGGGGCCACCATCCTTGTGCAGCGGAATGAGGCGGCATACGCCCAATCGCCCGGGCCGGGCGATTGGATCTATTTCGATTTTCGCGAGAGGGCGGCTCCCTACGTCCAACCGGACCGGTTCACTTTGATCGACGGACCCTGGCGTCCGTGGAGGGATGTCCCCGCCGTGCAGGTCATCCCGTTGCCGGGTCACACGCCCGGATCGCAGGGCCTCCTCATTGCGGGCCCGAGGGGGCCGATATTGCTGGCGGGCGACACCGTTCCCTTACGGGAGAATCTGGCCCGCGAGCCTCCGACGCCCAACGGCATTGCCACGGATCGGTTGGTTTTGGCGGTCACGCTGCAACAGTTGCCGCGTGAATGGACCGTCTTCCCGTCGCACGATCCGGGGCTGCGCAAGTACGACGGGGTCAACGTGTTGGATGAGCGGTTTTGGAAAGGCGGGACGTTCGGATGGAATTGAACGGTGGAGAACAGGTTGTCGAGCAGCTGGCGCAGGCCGGTATCCGGCACGCGTTCGGTATTGTCGGTTCCAGCATTCTGGAGGTGTTCGACCTCTTGCCCCAAAGCTCCATGACGTATTTGGGTGTGCGGCATGAGCAGGTCGCCGGCCATATGGCCGACGCCTATGCGCGCGTGTCGAGGACACCGGCCGTTTGTCTGGTACAAAATGGCGCCGGCCTCACCAATCTCGTGACCGGGGTGGCCACGGCTTACCGTGCCCGATCGCCGATGATTGTCATCAGCGGATCGCCCACGTCCACCCAACTGTTCACGGACACCTACCAAGAGATTGATCACGTTCACATCATGCAACCCATTACGAAGTGGAGCCATCTGGTCAATCGCACCGATCGGATCGCGCAGGCGATTCAGCAAGCGGTTCGGATTGCTTTGACGCCGCCGTTCGGTCCGACTTTTGTGGATATCCCGCGTGACTTCCTGTATGAGTTGGCCGATGTCGACATCCGTCCCCGGGATCTGATTGTGGCCCCCGTTCGTGGCGTGCCGGCCGCGGAAGACGTGCAGGCCGTCCGCGCGTTGTTGGAACGGTCCGCGTTCCCGATCATTTTGGTGGGCGGCGGCGTGGCCTGGGCCGATGCCCAATCTCCTGTGGAGCGGCTGGCCGAGATCCTGCACGCACCCATCTGCACGACATACGGGCACAACGATGCCGTCGCATCCGACCACCCGTGGTACCTGGGATCCTTGGGGCGCGGCGGCTCCAAGGCGGCCATGGAGGCCTTCCGTCGGGCCGACGTGGTCTTGGCCCTGGGGACCCGCCTCGATCCGTTCAGCTTCTTGCCGTATTACGGCGAAGGGTATTTCCCGGCGGAAGCCCGAATCGTCCAAGTGAACAACAACGGCTTGGACATCGGCCGGACCTACCGCATAGACCGAGGCATCGTGGCCGATGTCGGCCAATTCGCGCAGGCGCTGGGTGTGGTTCTACGGGGCATGACTGTCCACTCGCAGTATACGCTGGAACAGGTTGGCGCTTGGACCAGCCAATGGCGGGAGGAACTGGCCGGCAACGCTGCTTGGTCGGGCGGCCTGCTCACCATGGAAGCGGCGTACCAGGCTCTGGCCCGCGTTTTGCCTGCGGATGCCATCCGGACGGTGGACATCGGCAGCAGCCCTTCCTTTGCCTACAGTATGCTGCCGTATGCCGGTCCGGTGACCTTGATTCCCCCCTTGGGACTGGGCGGGGTAGGCTTTTCGCTTCCGGCCGCCTTGGGTGCGAAGTTGGCCCGTCCGGAGCGGGCCGTGGTAGCCCTGATGGGCGACGGGGCCTTCTCGATGTCCATCGCGGCCCTGTTTACGGCCGTGGAGCATCGCATTCCCGTAACCGCCGTGGTGTTTGACAACCAAGCGTGGGGCGCGGAGAAGGCAAACCAGCAATATTTCTACGACGCGCGCTATGTCGGAACCAATCTCACCACCCACGACTTGGTCGCTGTTGCCGCTGCCATCGGGGTCGACGCCGTGACGGCCGAGACGCCGGATTCGGTGGCCGACGCCCTGCGGCACGCGTTGGCAGCGCCGCACGAGACCCACGTCATTCGGATCCCCGTCGATCCGGAACGATTTCCGCTTCCCGCGCGGCGCGATGCGCTCAAAAAGCCGGTGCGCCGACTCTATCGCTGAACGACGCTGACTTTTCACGACGGGGAGGGCGCGGCATTGACGGAAACGGTGGCCGTGGTGGGCTTTGGTCAGATGGGGACGGTCATGGCGAATCGGTTGGCCGGCACGTACGACATCGTGGTGTACGACCGCGATGTCCGCCGCCTGGAGGCGGCTCAGACGCAGTATGCGACCGCCCATCTTGATGCCCTGAGCGCGGAGGTGGTCTTGCTGGCCCTGCCGGGTCCGGCGGAAGTCCGAGCGGTCATTCCCCACGTCCTGCAGTCGGGCATTCTGGTGGTGGACACCACGTCCATCGACCCGGAGACCGCTATTCTGGCGGAGCGCATGGTGCGCGCGGGCGGCGGCCGGTACGTGGAGGCTCCGGTGCTGGGAGGCCCGCCTCAGGCGGGAGCGTGGGTCTTCCTCGCCGGGGGCGACGGCGACGATGTCGTCCAAGCCGCTCGCATCGTCGACCCGATGGGGCGCGTCGTGCATTTCGGACCGGTGGGCGCGGGCAGCCGGGCCAAACTCCTGAACAACATGCTCACCGGCATCAATGCGGCGGCCGTCGCGGAGGTGCTGACGCTGGCACGACGCCTTCAGGTCGACCTCGGGAAATTGTATGACGCCATCACCAACAGCGGCAGCGCCGGCAAAAACGCCGTCTGGGAGATTCGCGTCCCGAAGATCCTGGCGGGGACGCTCGAAGACACCTTTTCCATTGATCTCATGAAGAAGGACCTGGTTCTGGCACAAGCAATGGCCGATGCGGCCGGCGTGTCCATTCCGCTGACGGTCCAGTCGCTCACCCTCTATGACATGGTGGCGGGTCGCGGCTTTGGTGCGCGGGATATCGGCCGGCTGGCCGATGCGTTTGAGTCTTCGGGGCAACAGAGCGGTTGAGCATATGGAGGGCTTTTGCCGTCGGTGGCGCGGGGCTGAGGCGGCGTGTGGCCCGACCTTCCGCGTGGGGTTCGTGGATGTCGTGCCGGGACCGGCGGGAGGCGAAAGCCATCTCCGCGGGGTTTGTCCGACGCCCGGGTGCGACGTCACCGCGGCCGGTCGGGCACCGAGCCGCGCCGACCGGAGGGGACATGCATGGACAGGCTGAGTGGGGCAGAGGTTGGATTGGAGTGGACCACGGCGCCATTCGACCGGCGC